>JAPOQG010000252.1 GCA_026710865.1 Acidimicrobiaceae bacterium | reverse complement strand
GTGGCTGACGCTCGGCGGCGAGCGGCGCGCGCGTGGGGCCGAGGCCTCTAGCCTGAGAGCGGTGGCGGGGAGCCGGCCGGATGGCCGCGGTCCGCTGAGGCGGATCGAGGAAGGTCGGGACTCCGCAGGGCAGGGTGCTGGCTAACGGCCAGTCGAGGCGACTCGCAGGAAAGTGCCACAGAGAACAGACCGCCGGCCTCCGGGCCGGCAAGGGTGAAACGGTGCGGTAAGAGCGCACCAGCGCTCCGGGCGACCGGGGCGGCTAGGCAAACCCCACCCGGAGCAAGATCGAGCAGGGAGAGGGCGGCCCGTCCGCAGACACTCCCGGGTAGATCGCAAAGATGGATGGTCATCCACGGAGACCCCGGCAACGGGCTCCCGGACAGAATCCCGCCTACAGGCCGACTCCCCGCCACCACAAGCGCTGTTGGGAGACTCGGTCTTGAGCCGACCGGTCGATCTGCCGTCCGTCGCCCGCCCTATCGAGCCTCGATCCAGCGTGGTCGCGCCGGAGCCTCGCAGCGGTCTCTCGGCACCGTAGCTCGGGCGCATGTCGCAAGGCCAACCTACAGTGTGCGACGACCAGTATCGGCGTCGTGGCAGGAGCGACAAATGGAGAGGTTCATCAAGGTTCTGCGGAGCGACGCGGAGGTGTCCGACGATCAGGCCAAGCTGGCGTTCCGGTTCCTGATCCCGATTGTCGAAACCGACCCGACTGCTGCCGAGGCGGTCGAAGCGTCCCGCCAACTGATTCAACGATGCGTGCCGAGTGAGGACAGCCCGCTGGCCTCCGTGCTCGACTGGTGGTTTGTGGCCACGACCGGCGAGTCGAGCGCCAACAAGGGAGCACATCGCTTGCCGGACTCTCTCGACGAGTCCGTCAGGCTGCCCATGGAGGCGACGATGCGGCTCAACTCGACGTTGCCGGCTGCTGAATGGCTCGACAAGAAGCGACTCCTCGGCTCTCAGCTTCGGGGGCTCGACGACGCGCTGAACCTAGATCACTACGGCGCCGTGAAACTCGGCGGCGAACGAGTCGCATGGGCCTGGCTCGAGGAGCAGCTCAGGCCCTCTGTCCAGCTTCTGAAGTCCAATCAGAGAGCGACCACAGTCGAGGCTGATCGAAGCGACTTCGAGAAGCGAATGCGAGAGAACGACATCGACCGGAACAGTCATCGCTGGAAGGAGATGGTGAATCGCTACACGGAGGCTGTCGGCGCAGTGAACCGCGCGGTCGAACTCCAGCACAGCGTCGAGCCTTGGGTGCCTCGTGGTGTCCCGGAGGTGTTGGCTGAGCTTCCAAGCGACCTGACGCTCACCGTCGGCCAGCTAGCGACCGCACTGCTGAGGCCGTTGCTGACCGCCAACGCCGCCAGTCGGGTCGACCGCCAAGAGGTGGCGCAGCGTCTGGAGGAGGCCGCTCGTGCCGCTGACGGCCCAGGCCGCTACCGCCTAGCGCGAATTGCCTTCGCCTGGTGGCAGGAGACCGGTCAGAGAGTTCCCTCGCTGGCTGGCCTGCTCGAGCGTCACCAAGCGCTTCGGGAGGCGGTCTCATCCTTGGAACGACGGCACGACGCCGACACTAGCGAGGTGCAGATCCATGTGATGGACGACGACATTGCTGCCGCCGAGGCGGCCGTCGAGGGTCTTCGCACCGAGGTCGACCGGCGCGAGCGCATACAGCGGACGCGCCGCCAGTACGACGGGTTGGAACAGAAGCTGCGGGAGGCCGGGCTTCAGGATGATTCCGATTGGCAGCATCGCCTGCACGAATTCGAAGGTCGGCTCCAAGGCCTCGATTCAGGTCTGGACGACAGCGACCCGCAGGAACTAGTCCGCGAGATCGCCGCGGCCCAGCGGCAACTCAACGCGCAACTTGACGAAATGCTGCAGGAGCGCTTGGACGATCTGGAGCACCTGGTCGATCTGCTGGCAGCGTTTCGTGCTGCGGACTCGATGCTCTTCGATTGGCGCAGGAGAATTCGCGAGATCCAGTCGGAGCCGGGCGGGCGCGGCGCGAACGATCTCAAGCGGGAGCTGGAAGCCGAGGCTGAGCGGCTCCGACTGGAGAATCGGGCAGGGCTGGAGGAGCGCCTCTCAGAGATCGGCCGGATCCTGGAAGAGGAGGCCAACGAGTTCAGCGAGACCCACCGCGGCAGCTTCGACAACCGGCACTCCGAGATCGACAGCCTGCTGCATGAGGTGACGTTGGACGATGACGACCTGATCGACGCTCGCAAGCGCGTCGAGGCTTTGCGGGCTGAACTCGACGAACACCGCCTCCATCGGTGGCACGCTTCCGACGGCGAGGCCTCCCTGGTGCAGCACTTGGTGGCCTACTGCACCGGCGACCTGGACTTCGACCATACGGACATCCGGCGCCTGCATGTGGCTGTGAAGACAAAGCCGTTCGTCATCCTTGCCGGACTCACGGGCTCGGGCAAGAGTTCGCTGACCCGGCTCTACGCCCAAGCGCTCGGCGCCGACTCAGCCAACGGCGGATTCAGGCGGGTGGCAGTGCGGCCGGACTGGATCGACCAGTCCGAAGTGCTCGGTTTCGTCAACCCGGTGTCGCGTCGCTTCGTGCCCGGCTGGCTCGCGGAGACCGTGCGGAGGTGCGAGAGCAGGCCTGACCGCCTGCACTTCGTGTTGCTTGACGAGATGAACCTTGCGCCCGTCGAGCAGTATCTCGCGGAGTTGCTGTCCGCAATGGAGGAGGCTCGATCCGGCAGCCACGAGGTTTGGCTGCCGCTGTACGCGCGTGGCGAGGAGCCCGAGAACCGTGACGAGTGGCCGCACGAGCTGCGCTATCCTGAGAATCTGGTGGTAGTGGGCACGGTCAATGTGGACGAGACCACCCGGCCCCTCTCAGAGCGCGTGATCGACCGAGCGAACGTGCTGCATCTGAGCGTCGGAGTGTCCGACGCTCACCACGGCGCGAACGGGGAATCGGAGACCCCATGGCATGTGGACTTCGGTGAGTGGCGCAAGATCTGCGAGTCAGAGCCGAGCGACGCCCACCACGAGTTCCTTGTCGATGTCGCCGGGATTCTCAGGTCTGCGGGAGTCGGTGTCGGCCTGCGAGCGCATGTGGAGTTGGAGCGGTTCATTGCCAACGCCGTCGGCGTCATCGACTCCGTATCGGCGCTTGACTGGGGTATTGTCCAGAGGATCATTCCCAGGATTCGGGGCTTCAAGGCTTCGATGACGGCGGCGCTCGAAGAGCTTCTGGCGGAGTTTGAGGCCCTCGACGCGACCGAGTCGGCTGCAATCGTGCGGCGCTGGCTCGACGAGGGCGTGTCCGACGACGAGTACCTGGACGGAACTGACCCGAAGCTGACGCTGGCCCGGGCCTGGGGGCGCGATGATGACCGATAGCTCCCATGGTGTCGAGGTGCGGGTCGGGCGCTTCTGGCACGAGTGGGGCACGGCAACCGACACTCCGCGAATCAATGAGTCCGACACGCTGGAACTGCGCGGCCTCGACTCCCTTGAGAAGGTCAGCTTGGGTCCGGTCTCGTTCGTCGCCGACAAGCACGGCTGCCTCCGAGTCCGAATGCTCGCTGACGATGCCCTGCGCGGCCATTTGGGCCTGATCGAGATAAGTCGTGAGTCCGGTGACGTGGCAGGCGAACTGGAGATCGTGCCCGACAAGATGAGCGAGGAGGCGTTCTGTGCCCTTCGCGCCGCGCTGGAGCGGACCTGGACGGGGCTCATCTTCGATCCTGGCGGCGTGAGCCGATTGCGGGGTGTTCTTCCGTCGCCGACCGAATTGTGGCAAGTCATCGAGGGGCCGGTGAGGGACATCGCGGCCGAGCCGCGCTCCGTCTTCGCCAGTGCTGAGCGCATTAGGAGAATGGAATCGGTCCGGCGGCCCTCGGAGTTGACGGTCAGCGTCGTTCGTGCCGGACAGCAGCGTCGTGCCGGACGCGGCCGGACCCTCGTGCACGACAGCAATATCCCCGAGAACGGCCTAGTTGCCGAGACCCTGCGCAGATTGGCGTCATACGCCCGCCGTCAACCGGACGGCGCCGAGGTTGCGACCCGGGCGGCGCGGATGCTGCGGGCACACCCCTTCGCTTCGTGCGGCCTGACCCGCGGCGGCGTCCAGACTGCGCGCCTGCGGACTCTGCACGACTCGCGCTACCGCCGCATCGACCAAGTGCTTCGCGTCCTTGACCGGCCCGAGGCCCACGCCACGGAAGGACCGGGCGAAGCTCGGCTGGGAGTGAAGGCAATCATCCGGCTCTACGAGTTCTGGGTGTTTCTTCAAGTGCTCGAGGCATGTCGCGACCGGTACGGCGCCCCTCACGAGCCGGGCTTTCGCATTCTCGGTAGGCGTAATCGCTCGGGGACCACCCGGCTAGGGATCCCCGCGGGAGCCACCGTGAGCTTTCCCGGCGGTGTGCATGCGGCCTTCGAGCCTCGGATTTGGTCCAACGGACGGGGCTGGGCGAGCTTGGAGAACGTCCCACACCCTGATCGGAGTCTGGCGCAAGACCTGATCACACCCGACGTGATGGTGCTACGAGGCGGTGCGGAACCGTCTGCGGTGGTGTTCGATGCGAAGCACGTGGGACGGCGGTGGGTGGAGTTCGAGGCAGCCAAGCTCCATTCGCGTTACTCCCGCATCAGGTTGCACGGCAGACCCGTGGTACGCAACGTGCTGGCCGCTCATCCGCACCGAGGGATCGACTTCCTATGGGCCGGCTACGGCTCGGTGCCAATGGTTCCCGGCGTCCAAGCCGATTTGGGCGGTCTCTTGCCGTAGCTCACTGTGTCGTCGCGGAGGACGGCTGCCGGATCGTGCTGAGGCTTCAGCGCGCCGAGTTCGGTGGGGCGGGCTCCCGGACAGAGTCCCGCCTACAGGCCGACTCCCCCGCCACCTGCCTCGGGTCGCGCCGCCTCGCCGGACCACCATATGTGATGTCGCAATATGCCTTGAGATTGCAGGCTTCTCGCGCATGTGTGGTCGCCTGTCCGCTCAGCCCAAGCCCGGCCGTGACAGAGCGAGCGCCCCTCACGGTTACTCTGGCTCGCGTGACATGCGTGAGGATCGCAGCGGGGGTGTTGGATCCCTGACTCCGCCGTGACAGAGCAGTTCATCGACCCTCGCCCCCTGTACGCGACGGAGCATCCGCTCAGCACCCGTGTCGGGGTCTTCAGCCGGCATCTCGTCGTCGACGCGGCGTCGCAGAGCCTGTTCCACCGAATCACCGAGGAGATCGCGCGCTGCTCGCCGATCTTGGACATCGGGTGCGGCCTAGGCGTTCCGCTCCTTCCCGTCGGACCGACCGTCATCGACCGCCAGGATGTGGTCGGCGGGGACCTCTCGCTGCGCCAGTTGCAGTCGATTGCTGGGCGGGCGTCAGGGCCGGCGCCCTGCCTGCTCCAGTTCGATGCTGCTCGCTTGCCGTTCAAGGAGCGGTGCTTCGGCTCTGCGGTGGCGCGGCACATGCTGTATCACGTTGCCGATCCTCGGCTGGCCGCGGCCGAGGCGGCCCGAGTCCTCCGTGACGACGGAGTGTTCGTGGCGACGACCAACAGCTCGAACAGCCGGCCGGAGCTCCAGAGCGCGCACCGACAGGCAGTGACCGACCTTGGCGGACGGCTCGTCGAGCGGATGTCGACCGTCTTCGATGCCGAAGCGGGCGGCGAGAAGCTGCTCGGCTCGTTCCGGCGGGTGAACGCCGCGTCGTGGTCGGGTGTCCTGGCCTTTCCGGGCATCGACGAGGTGCTCGACTACTACCGGAGCGCGGCCTATTTCAAGCTGGCGTTCGATGATGCGGCTGACCGCGCCAGGCTTGCCGAGCGTGTTGCGGAGATCCTGTGCTCGCGATTCGGCTCCGGGCCCGCCCCCCTCACCGTCGGCGGGGCCGTCTTCAGCTGCACCGAACCGATCCGAGGGCATGCTCGGGGGTGAGGCGTGTGGGCCGACCGGCCGCCGCCTCATTGCCCTGGGGGCTCGTGGCGTCTCGCAGGCCGCCGTGGGCATGGGACCGGCCGCCAGGCGGGTAGTGACTCTGGTTGTAGTCGTTGCGTTGACGGGCTGCTCTGGTGGCGACGAGGAATCGGCGACGGTCGTGGTGCCTTGCTCGACTGCGATCGATGCCGTCGATGATGTCGGGCTGTCGTACGGGATCCACGGCTCGCGTGGTGGCTTCGTGGCGCTGCCCGCGTGGCAGCTCCAGCTGGGACGCATGGGTGAGGCGGGGTCGGAGTTCGAGGGCTTCCGGTTCTCGAAGTTCGGGCTGCTGGTGCGCCGCGACCGGGCTGTCTCGCTGGAGGTGGTCGACTCCCCCGATGAGGCCGCCCTGGAGTACGTTCATCCCGACACGCCGGCTCGCTCGGTGAGCGTGGGACCGTGCAGCCCGGAACTGGGTGAGTGGGCCGTCTTCGCAGGGGGCGTGTGGGTGACCGAGCCGGGGTGTGTCGAGCTCGTGGCGGCCTCGGACAATGAGGAGGTTCGGGTGCGGCTCCCAGTGGGCGCGCCCTGCAATCCGGACTCGTAAGAACTATCCTCCACGTCAAGAAGTATCTATAAAACACTGATAAAGACTGTGAATGCTTGACAGATGTCACACCCCTATGGCATGATGTGTTCATGGTTATCGACACGGCACGGCGGGTGCAGGATCAGGTGCGCGAGGGGCTCGCCGAGTTGATCCGTTTGGTGAACGATCCGGCCACGCCGACTGCGGATGTGCGCGAGGTTCTCTTGGGGTCGAAGGCCTTCGGTGTGCAGGTGTCGGTGCTGCAGGCCGATGCCGCGGTTGTGGTCGCGGCCCGGGAGCGCCACGGCGACTGCGGTGTCGGGGTGCTGGCTCAGGCTGCGGGCTTGTCGCGGCAACAAGCCGTCGGGCAGGTCCAGACCGCGCAGAGCCTGCAGTCGATGCCAGCGGTGCGCGACGCGGTGGAGTCCGGCAAGATCTCCGTCGCCAACGCCAAGACGCTGGCGAGGGCCTCGGGCCGGACCAGCGCCTCTCAGGTCGACGCCGACGCCGAGTTGTTGGCGAAGGCCGCTGAGCTGTCTCCTGAGCAGTTCGCCACAGAGGCCGGCCGTTGGGCGATCAAGCGCCAAGACGACGGCGGCGAGAACGAGTACCGGCGCCAGCGGGCCCGGCGGCGGCTGAGCTTCTGGGACGGAGATGACGGGATGGTGCACCTGCGGGGCGAACTGGACCCGGTGACCGGGGCCAAGGTGCGCAAGCGGTTCATCCAGGAGTCCGAGCGGCTGCGACGAGCCGACCTGCACAGCCCCGGCGGCGACAAGCGCAGCCTCAGCCAGCGAATGGCCGACTCCCTCGACACGCTCACCTCACACGGCAGCATCTACTCCAAAGCCGAAGACGCCACCAGCGTCCGCGGCAACACCAACCACCCCCGCACCCGAAGCAACGACGCCGACCGCGAGGATGTCGACGATGCCGACCGCCAGGGTGCCGGTGGCGGGGGCGCCGACCGCGAAGATGTCGGGGTCGCCTACGGCAATGAATCGGACGCTGGCGGCACCCGCGACCATGAATCCGGCGCTGGCGGCGTCGACGGTGAGGGTGCTGGTGGCGGCAGCGCTGACCGCGAGGGCGGCGACCGCGTTGGCGGCGTTCGTGCCGGCGGCGACGAGTCTGGTGTTGGCGGCGCCTACGGTGAGGGTGCTGGTGGCGGCAGCGCTGACCGCGAGGGCG
>JAPOQG010000059.1 GCA_026710865.1 Acidimicrobiaceae bacterium | reverse complement strand
GGCCAGATTGGGCAGCACGCTCGACGCGGGCTCGTCCAGAAGCAGCTCGCCCCGCTCCACTAGCTGCATGGCGGCGGTGCCGGTGATGGCCTTGGTCATGGAGGCGATCCAGCAGACCGTGTCGAGCGTCATCGGGCCGGCGCCGGGCTCGGCTGATCGTTCCCCCGCAGCTGCTGCGGCGAGGATGCCGTCGCCGGCGACGACCTGGGCCGCGGCCCCCACCACGTCTCCGGCCCCCGCGCCCCTGTCGAGGATCGCCTGCACCTCATCCTGCAGCGTCAATAGGGCCTCCCGCCGCCGCGCCGAGCCCCGCCGCACTGGTTCCAGTTGTGGTCTGTCCCGGGGAGAGCAGGGACTCGACCGACGCGGCCCAGTCGATGTGGCCGGCGACTGTCGCGGGGTCGAATCCGGGCACCGCCAGCGACGACACTCCGAGCTCGCGGGCGATGGCCGCGATCGGGGCGGGGTCGGGACTCTCGAAGACCAAGTCCTCGAGCGCGCCGGGCGGGACGAGTGCTCCGGCGGCCGCGGTGTCACCTCTCACCAGTTGCTCCCGGATGGCTTCGCCCCGGCCGTCGTCGAGTCCCCACGCCTGCCGCACGGCCGCCGCGGTGTTGAGGGACGCGTAGACGGCGACGTGCATGATCGACGCGAGCGGGGCGTCGTCGTGGCGGACGAGCGGGGCCCAGATCAGCTCCGGCGGCCTGCGCCGGCGGGCGGCACCGTCGCGGACGATCGACACGGAGCGCTCCAGGTCCGACGCTGGGATGGCCCACAGCAGCACCCGGTCGGCAAGCGCCCCCGCCGCACGCATCATCTGATCGCCCCGCCCCGCCATCAGGATCGGCACTGGATCGAGGCCGACGTCGAGGCCGCGGCCGGATGCCTCGTCGAGTGTCCCGCTGTCGGCGACCTCGTGAAGGAAGGTGACGAGTTCGGTGACCATTGCCGCGGCGTCCCGCCGGGAGATCCCGGCCGCCGCGGTGACCTCCGATCCGCCGGCCGCGACCCCGCAGAACACGCGCCCGGGCGCCATCTCCTGCAACGTGGCCAGCGCAGAGGCCGTGTGGAACCGGTGGCGCATGTACGGATTCGTCATGGCCGGGCCCAGCTCGATCCGCTCCGTGGCGGCGGCGACCGGGCCGAGCAGCAACCACACGTCGCGCCACCAGAAGGCGTCGGCGACGCCGATCCACCGCGCCCCCGCGCCCTCGGCAGCCTGAGCCAGCGCCACCGCCTGGCCGACGTCGGGGTTGGGCACATGGTTGATCACGCCGACCATCGGTCATCCCCCAGCTCGACGGTCATGGCAGCGAATGCCTCAGCCGCATGGTCGACACCTTCGCGCAGGTCGTCCTGGACGAGGGCGAGACCGATGCTCGTGGGCCGGTGCTCGCGCACGAGCCCGGCCAGTCTGGCGCCCACCACCGAGGGGCTTCCCACCAGCATCACCCGTTCGAGCACCGTGTCGTCGACCAGCCTCCGCGCCGGTTCCGGGTCGCCGTCGCGGATCGCCCGGGCCGCGGCCTGCACGGCGGCCACGTCGAGCCCGAGCTCGTCCCTCACCTCGGGCGGGGTGTCGAGCAGCGCCCAGATCATCTCGGGCCGGTGCCGCTCCACCGCCTCGTCGGTGAACGCCACGCTCGGGTACAGCGCGATGTCGATCGATCGCACCGAGCGGGCCCAGCCGACCACGGCCGGGTAACGGAACGGGGGCATCCCGGACACGAAGGCACCGTCGGCCCGCTGCGACGCGAGCCGGTTCAGGCGGGGACCGCGGGCTCCTATGAACACCGGCAGGGGCGCACCGGCGGACGCCTCGGTGACGGCCACATCGGGCGGCGAGTACAGGGCCGTGGGCTCCGCGGCCGCGACCGCCCGGGCGATGTCGAGGAACTCTTCCATGCGGTGTAGCGGCCGGGAGGCCTCCAGGCCGAACGGCGACAGCGACATCTGGCCGCCCGCGCCCACCCCGAGCACGGCTCGGCCGCCGCTGAGCTCGTGGATGGTGAGCATGCTGGCGGCCGTCACCCCGGGATGGCGCACATAGGGGTTGGTGATGCCGGTGGC
>JAPOQG010000067.1 GCA_026710865.1 Acidimicrobiaceae bacterium | reverse complement strand
CGACAGGCTCCCACCAATCTGCGGGCGCTCCGAGGGTGTGGTTCCTGACCCGCCCGATACCCTCGGGCTCTGCATGGTTCACCAGAAGCCCAGCGAGGCCCAGGTCATAGCCTCGATCGGCTTCTGGTGTGCCGTCAGTTCGCCGGTGTTCTTTGTCACGATGTGGTTCGGCGTCCCGTACGCGGTGAGCGTTGCCACGCTATTCGGCGGCCTTGGATTGTCGACCACGGGCTTGGTTCTCTACAGGCGTCTCACCGATCGCAGTCGCGTTCGAGCCGCGGTCGGTGCAATAGTCTCCGTCGTCATTCTCCCGTTGTTCCTGCTGTTTGACTACGAGCTAGGAAGACATGATTTTTCCTGTTGGAGCAGCATTTTCTGGAGTTGTTGACACGGTGTCGAATCCGGCTCAGGGATGGCGAACGTCACCTCACCCAAGGTTCTCGCGGCCTTGGTCCCAGGTGAGGGTCTTGACCATGTGGCGGGGCTGGCGGGCCAGCGCGGCGGTGACCGCGGCCGCGGTGGCCGGGGCGTCGTAGCCTGCGGGCAGCCCCACTGTGAGGGTCTGGCGGCTGTTGCGCTCTGTGAGGGTCGCGACCGAGGACCGTTGTTGGCGCCGATGATCAGGTCGCCCTCCCAGCATCGGGGCCGGAGGCCGGGACGGTGCCGCGGATCCGCAGCCAGCCGGCGACCACCAGCGCCAGCACCGTCAGGCCGAGGCCGGCGAAGGTGGGGCCGGGCCCGAAGCTGTCGTACATCCAGGCCGCCGGCAGCGCGGCGGCGCCGGCCCCGGCCACCTCGGCCGCGCCCATCAGGCCCAGCGCGGCCGCCTGACGCTGTTCGGGCACGGCCCGGGCCACCACCGCGTGGGCTGCGGTGAAGCCGTAGCCGTCCCCGATGCCCACGAACACCATCGCGATCACGATCGGGACCACGCCGGGGATCACGCCGTAGGTCATGGTCAGCAGGCTCACCACGACGAGCCCGGCCATCGTCACCCGCACCGGTCCCACCCGGTCGGCCAGGCGGCCGGCCCGCGCGCCGACGAGCATGATCGGCAGGGCCACCATGGTGAAGGCGATCCCCGTGGCGACCGCGCCAGCACCCCGGTCGGCGAACATCACCGGCAGCACCGCCTCCCAGGCGCCGATCATCATGAAGTAGCCGCCGACAATGATCAGCGCGCCCTGCAGGCGTCGCATCGACAGGAGGTCGAGCGACGTCGCCCGCCGGGAGACATCGAGCAGGCCCCGGTCCGGCGGCAGGCGCACCGCCACCGGCACGAACAGCAGCATGGCCCCGGCGAACACCGCGAAAGGCGCCCGGATCCCGCCGGCCCACACCAGCAGGGCCGTCAGCACCGGCCCGAAGATGAACCCGGTGGTCTCGGCCACCACCATCCGTCCGAGGTTCTCCCCGGCCCGGGCCGGGTCGTAGACCGAGGCGGCCCGCCGCACCCCGGGGAGGATGAGTCCGCCCGCGAATCCGAGCAGGGACCTGCTCAGCACCCACACGGCCAGATCCTCGGCGAAGACCATCATCAGCATGGCCGCGGCGCTGAGAGCGATCCCGGTGGTGGCCATCAGGCGGGCATGGCCCATGTCGGCCATCCGGGCCAGGGTCACCTGCGACACGAAGGCGGCCACGAAGCCGCTGGCCACCATCAGGCCGATGCCGGTCCCGCTGAACCCGAACTCGTCTCGCAGCTCGCCGAGCACGGTGACGATCCCGCCGATGCCCCCGGCGGTGACCCCCATCAGCACCTGGAACGGCAGCAGGTCGCGATCGGACCGCCGACGCCGCGATGCGCCGGCCCGGTCGGTCAAGGGCTCAGGCTTCTTTGAGCAGCAGGTCGCTGGTCTGGCCCGAGACGAACAGTTCGCTGCCCGCCTTGAGGATCTCCCGGTAGCCGTCCTCGGTGGGCAGCCGCTCCAGGAACTCGTCGAGGGTGCCCAGATCGGGCGCGTCGATCATCCAGTAGACCTTGCCGTAGGCGCCGTAGGCCTCCATCCACGACGTGACCGTCACCCGGTCGGGGTCGGCCGCAGCCATGTAGCCGGTGTACCGCTGGATCCACTCCCGCACCCGGGCCACGTCGCTCGAGTCGACCTGGGCCTTGCGAACCATCCTGATCATCGCCGTCACTTCCCTTCCCTGACCTCGAGTCCTATCCGCTTAGGTTCGCCGCCGTTGGACGCCGATGTCTCACTGGGGCAGGCCGACACTGCAGCCAGAACGTCGATCTCGGCTCGCAGATCGATGTAGTCGCCCGCTCGGGCCGGCGACTCCCGGAACACGAGGGTGCGCTCGTCCACCACGTCGGTGTGCATGAACACGTTGAAGATGTCGGGGATCAGGTCGGGGTCGACGCCCCAGGGCCTGACCGCCTCCTCGAGGTTGCCCTGGCAGGTCCGGTGCCCCGAGTCGATGCCGTCGCGGACCGCGTACACGCCGGCCGAGCAGCGGCCGCCGTTCCAGGCGAAGTGGACGCCGACCGGGTCGTCGATGACGGTCAACATGGGCCGCTCGTAGGGAGGGCGGGACCACAGGGTGGTGATCCTGCGCATCGTTCCGGTGCCGGCCAGCATGTTCAGCGCCACCGTCTGACCGGCGTGGTATCCCTCGCGGGGGTTGTCGAGCGCCAGGAACGTGGAGTCGGCCACCTGGGGCCCGTCCAGCGCGACGATCCGCAGCACCTGGCCGGCCCGCACCTCCACGGCGCGACCCTCACACCGGGGTACGACCACCTCTTCGAGCATCACGCGGTCAGCAGGGGTCATGCAGTCGCTTCGATGTCACGTGGGCAAGCGTGATCATGCGGCCACTTCGCAGCTGACTTCACCCGCCGCGGCCGTCGTCAGCTTCACGTCCGACGACATCAGCTCCAGCCAGGCCCGCAGGTAGCCCCGCATCGGCCCCTCGTGGGTGACCGGCGCCCTGACCACGCCGTCGGCGGAGACCTCCTCGGTCTCATGCCCGAGCCCCTTGCTCATGTCCACCCACTCCACCTCGGCGATGCCCAGGCCTTCCTGGCAGCGCTCGAACAACTCGAGGTCGTCGGGGTTGCCCAGGCTGGGGAAGTCCTCGGCGATCCGCATCCGCAGCACGTTGACCTCGTCGGGGGCGCCCGCCGCGGCCGCCACCCAGGTGTGCAGCCGGGTCTCGCCGACCGTGACCGGGTCCACCGTCTCGAGGTGGTTGCCCTTGATGAGCAGGTTGGGGAAGATCGACAGGTTGATCATCGAGCCCGGCGCCACCTCCAACACATCGCCGGCGTCGTCGCCGCTGCTCTCAGTGATCTGCTCGGCGTACCACTCCCGCCCCGGCACCGGTCGCTGCGTGTCCCAGAAGGACTGGTGCAGCCCGGGGCGCTGGTCGACGAACATGTGGCCGTTGCCGAGGTCCGCGCCGTACATGCCGGTGTCGTCGGGACTGGACTTGAACTGCGACAGCGACCGGGCGCCACCGTGCTGGCGCTCGTTGAGGATCACGAAGCTGCGATGGGCGAAGGTGGGGTGCAGCCCGTCGGCGGCGTTGTCCCAGGCCAGCTTCCAGTTTCCCCTGTAGATCATGCGCTGGCAGTTGCGCACCTCGATGGACCCCGAGGGCGACCGGTCCACGAACCCGTCGATCAGCGGCCCGGCCGGCCCCAGCCACTCCGCCAGGCTGGGCGCATCGAGGTTGAGGGTGCCGAAGATCAGGCCCCGGTAGGTCCCGAGCCTCGGCACCTGGGCCAGGCCGTGGTCGGCCTTGTGGAAGTCGGCCGGGTAGCCCTCGGGGTAGGGCACGTTGACGAGGTCGCCCCGGTTGGAGTAGGTCCAGCCGTGGTAGGAGCACTGGAAGCGCCGGGCCGAGCCGCACTCGGCCTGGCACACGCTCGAGGCCCGGTGGGCGCACCGGTTGAACAGGGCGTGCAGGCCGCCGTCGGAGTCGCGGGTGATGATGAGGGAGCGCAGCCCCATGCGCGACGCCAGGAAGTCGTTGGGTTCGGGCACCTGGCTCTCGTGGGCCAGGTAGACCCAGGTTCCGCCGAACACCTTGGACATCTCGGCGTTGAAGACCTCAGTCTCGGTGTAGATGGAGCGATGGACCCGGTGGGGCTGGACCAGAGCCTGCAGATCGGTCGCGGTGGTCATATCGAAGACGGAGGTCATGTCGGCACCGGCTGCAATGTTATTCCCGCTCTTGTTCGCTGCGCTCACGGGCCGCTCGGGCCACGGCCTCGCTCAACATCGGCAACCCTCGATGCGTCGCGGCCCATGCGCTCGGCCTCAGAGCACGAACGAGAACTTGCGGACGTCGCCGCGGCTGTCCACCAGGCGCACGATCTTGAACCTGATCGACCACTCCTCGCCCAGCGAGGCGAACACGTAGTCGTTGCGGCTGGCGAACGGGGGCAGCCGGTCCTTGCGATGCTCCCAGACCACCGTCGAGCACCGGGCCAGCGTCTCGCCGTCCTCCAGCGGCCAGGCCTCGGTGTTGGACACGATCCGGCAGGTCCGCGACGGCGGCTCCTGGGCGTGGGCCCACCCGGTCTCGAGCAGCCCGATGCGGTCCTCCATGCGACGGTGGTCGTCGAGGAGGTAGGAGACCTGGGTGCGGGGGTCGCCGCCGGGATCGAGGGGGATCCAGTAGACGCAGTCGTCGGTGAACCGCTCCAGCCAGTGGCGGTAGCACCGGTCGTCCAGCAGCCGGGCCTCGTGGTGGAGGGCCTGCTCGACAGCCGGGCGCAGCTCGGGGTGGCCGGGTCCGGGATCCGGCTGTGGTGGCGACAGCAGGTCGACCAGCCGCTGGTACAGGCGATCGTCCACCGGTGACGCCGCCTGAGGACCCATTGTCGGCGCCCCTAACCCTCTCCGGCGCCGTGGACGGCCTCCAGGAGGCGGCCGACCAGCGCGGCCGGGTCGTCGGAACCCCAGACGTTGCGCCCGAAGGCCACGCCTGCACCGCCGGCCTCGACCACGCCGCGGGCCAGCGCGACCACCTGGTCCTCGTCGTCGACTTTGGGGCCCCCGAGAGCCACTACCGGCGCTGGGCAGGCCTCGGCCACTGCCGCGAACTCCTCAACAGGGCCGGGGCACATGGTCTTGACGATGTCGGCGCCGAGCTCGACGGCCAGCCGGGCGCCGCGGCCCACGTTCTCGGCTGTCCAGGGCACCGTCCGGGGCCAGCCCCCCGGTATCGACTCGGCCATCACCGGCAGACCGAGCATCTCGCACTCGGCGGCCAGGTGGGCCAGGCGTTGCAGCGAGTGCTCCTCGTCGGGCGTGCCCGGGAACACCATCAGCACGACCGCGTCGGCGCCGAGCACCATGGCCTGCTCGGCCGAGTAGAGCAGGGAGGTCGTGTCGGCCGAGGGCGGGTCGCCCAGGTCGGAGATGCCGCCGTCCACCCGCAGCACCAGCCCCGCGCCGGCGAAGGCCTCGGGTCGGGCCCGGGCCAGCTGCCAGGTGGCCAGAACCGCATCGGGGCCGCCCTCGGCGATGGAGGCCGCGGCCGAGGGCGCCACACCCATCCCCATGTAGGCGGGATGGTCCATGGCCACGAACACGGCCCGGCCGTCGTCGGAGAAGATGTGCCGGAACCGCCGGCGTTTGCCGGCCGACACGGCCGAGAGCGGAGCATTCATGCTGTTCATGGGTCGATCATTCCGATCTTGTTGCGATCACGCGGGAAGTGGCGCGGTGAACTCGTCCTCGGCCAGGGGGGTCGCCACGTCGGCGCGCACCAGCTTCATCACGTGCGCGGCGCGGCCCTCCCAGACCGACGCCGGACCCACCCGGTAGAAGGGAGACCGCAGGTTGTTCATCAGCACGGTCACCATGTCGGTGTCCTCACGGTTGGTGACGGCCAGGCGGTCCAGCTCGAAGTCCTGCTGCTCGATCGACTTGTCGATCCCGTAGATGCGGCTGAACAGGCGGGTGCGGTCCGGGGCGATGGGGTCGGCCCGCACCAGGATGAGCTGCGTCGGGTAGGGCAGGGGCGTGAGGTTGGGGTAGATGTAGTCGGCGTAGTGCCCGAGGAGCTGCTCGGGGGTGAGGTCGGTGCGCCCGCCGGTGGCGTCCTCCTCGTCGGAGTGGGGCTTGAAGCCGCTGCAGGTGCGTCCCTCGAAGCGAACGATGGTGTCCATCTGCTTGCGCAGCTTGTTGAGCCGCCGGTGGACGAAGCGCACGTGGTAGTCGTCGTTGGAGTTCTCCGCGAACGCCTTCCAGTTGATGGGGTAGGTCTGGTCGAGTTCCCGGTGGTAGCGGGTGAACGTGCCGAACCGGTAGAGGTCGTAGCGCTCGGCCAGCGGCGCGATCCACTCCCGGAACGGGGGGGCCGTGCGCGACAGGCAGCCGAATACGAGCTTGTCCCACGCCACCTCGATGCGGATCTCCGCCAGGCCGTAATCGTCGGTGGGCATGCCGTCGGGGTACATGCGGGCCCGGTCGGGGATGCCGATCAGCTTCCCGTCGATGGCGTAGGCCCAGTTGTGGTAGGGGCAGGTCATGGTCTTGCCGCAGTTGCCGGCCGGATCGAACAGCAGTCCCGACGCCCGGTGGCGGCAGTTGTTGAGGAAGCCCCGCACCGAGCCGTCCTCCTGGCGGATCACCATCACCGGCTGGTAGCCGATGGTGCCGGTGATGTAGTCGCCGGGCTCGGTGAGGTCCTCGGTGTCGCCCAGCCACACCCACGACCGTGCGAACACCCGCACCATCTCCAGGTCGAACAGCTCCTGGTCGAACACCTCGTAGGGCTGGAGCATCGGGCTGTCGACCGGGGCGTTCACCAGCCCGGCGGTCTCGGCCACCCTGCGCTGCAGACGCTCCACCGTCGGCTCGGCGTGCAAGTCCGCGATCACGCCGCGACCCTACCGGAGCCTGCCAGTGGGGGCCATGTCAACGGGCCGCCGCCCGCCTGAGCAGGGATGCGAACTCGGCTCTGGTGAGCGGGCGGCCCGGACAATAACGATCGCCATCGACGTCGCAGCCCGCGGTGATACCCGCATGAGCCAGCGCCGAGATCGACGCCGCGTGCGTACTGCCGGGCGCCACGTCGGAGAAGCGATCCAACCT
>JAPOQG010000165.1 GCA_026710865.1 Acidimicrobiaceae bacterium | reverse complement strand
CGCATTGCTGCGCGACGCGGGCGTCGTGGTGCTGGCCTCGTTCATCTCGCCCTACCGCCGGGATCGGGACCGCGCCCGCAGCCTGCACCCCGAAGGAGCGTTCGTGGAGGTCTTCGTGGACGCGCCGCTGGAGGTGTGCGAGCAGAGGGACCCCAAGGGCCTGTACGCCAAGGCCCGCTCGGGGGCCATCGCCGAGTTGACCGGGCTCTCAGCCCCCTACGAGGAGCCCGACGACCCGGAGCTGCGCATCGACACGTCGGCCTGCGATGTGCAGACCGCGACAGCCGCGATCGTTGCCGAGGTGCTCGAACGCGTCCGCCGATCCGGTGACGGAGCGGGCTGCAACGTCGGTTAGCGTGGGGCGATCATGACGGTGGACCGCTTCCACGACCCGGTCGAGTTGGCTGCGCAGGCCCGCTCCATACGAGATCTCGCCCACGGCACCAGGGTGACCTACTCGCCCAAGGTCTTCATACCGCTCACCAAGCTGTGCCGCGACCGCTGCGGGTACTGCACCTTCGCCCAGCCGCCGGCCCGGCTCGAATCCCCGTACCTGACCTCCGAGCAGGTGCTCGACATCGCCCGGGCCGGAGCCCGGCACGGCTGCCACGAGGCGCTGTTCACGCTGGGCGAGAGGCCGGAGCTGCGCTACCCGGTGGCCCGCGACTGGCTGGACCGTCACGGCTACGCCAGCACCGTCGACTACGTCGTCGCCATGGCCCGCCTCGTCCTCGACGCCACCGGCCTGCTCCCCCACGCCAACACCGGGGCCATGACCGCGGAGGAGCTGCAGACGCTGCGTGCGGTGGCGCCCAGCCAGGGAATGATGATCGAGTCGCTGAACGCCGGCCTCGACGCCCACCGGGGAGCCCCCGACAAGACCCCGGAGCGCCGTCTCGCCACCCTGGAGGCGGCCGGCGAGCTCCGGATTCCCTACACCACCGGCATCCTGGTGGGTATCGGCGAGAGCCGGGCCGACCGTATCGAGGCCCTGGAGGCCATCGCCGAGTCGCACCGCCGCTGGGGCCATGTCCAGGAAGTGATCGTCCAGAACTTCCTGCCCAAGCCGCAGACGGCCATGCAGAACTGGGCGCCGTGCCCGCGCGCCGACCACCTCGACGCGATCTCCCTGGCCCGGGTGATCCTGCCGCCGGAGGTGCACGTGCAGGCTCCGCCGAACCTGGCCACCGACTTCGGCGAGATGCTGGCCGCGGGCATCGACGACTGGGGCGGGGTGTCACCGGTCACGGCCGACCATGTGAACCCGGAGCGTCCCTGGCCGGACCTGGACCGGCTGAGGGAGGCGACCGAGGCGGCCGGGCACGTGCTGGCCCCCCGCCTGACCGTTCACCCGTCCTATGTCCGTGACGCCGGCCGCTGGATCGACGAGGGGCTGCACTTCGCGGTCATCGACCGCAGCGACGCCGAGGGGCTCGGGCGCGACGATCCCGGCTCGCAGTTCCCGGAGAGGACCATGGAGCGGGCCCGGGCCGGCGACGGAGCCGACGTGGAGCTGGTGGGAGAGCCTTCGACCCAGTGGTACTCGGGGGCCGGCACCGACCCTGCCGTCCTCGTCCCGGGCCCCGCCGCCGCCGGCGGAGCGGTCGGCGAGGTGCTGCAGGGCGTGACCGCCGGCTCCGAGGTCGGTCTCGACGAGATCGTCACCCTGTTCGGCGCCCGGGGCCCGGAGGTGGTTGCGGTGGCCGGGGTCGCCGACGACCTGCGGCGCTCCATCGTGGGCGACGACGTCACCTGGGTGGCCAACCGAAACATCAACTACACCAACGTCTGCACGTTCAAGTGCCGCTTCTGCGGCTTCTCCAAGGGGCCCCTGTCCCTCAACCTGAGAGGCACCCCCTACCTGCTCGAGATCTCCGAGATCGTGCGACGGTCCCGCGAGGCCTGGGATCTCGGGGCGACCGAGGTGTGCCTGCAGGGCGGGATCCATCCCGAATTCGACGGGGACTACTACATCGACGTCGCCCGGGCCGTGCATGCCGAGGTGCCCGGCATCCACATCCACGGGTTCACCGCCCTGGAGGTGACCGAGGGCGCCCGGCGCAACCGCGAGCCCCTCGACGACTACCTGCGACGCCTGATGGCCGCCGGGCAGCAGTCATTGCCCGGAACCGCCGCCGAGATCCTCGACGACGAGGTCCGCGAGACCCTCTGCCCCGACAAGATCACCACCGACGAGTGGTTGGAGTGCCACCGCATCGCCCACGGCATCGGCCTGGGGTCCAATGTGACCATCATGTTCGGGTCGATCGAGCGACCCGAGCACTGGGCCCGGCACATGCTGAGGACCCGGGCCCTGCAAGCCTCAACCGGAGGGTTCACCGAGTTCGTGGGCCTGCCCTTCGTCCACATGGCCTCGCCCATCTACCTCCAGCGCCGGGCCCGGCGCGGGCCGACGTTCCGCGAGGTCCTGCTGATGCACGCCGTCGCCCGCATCGCGTACCGGGGCTACATCGACAACATCCAGGGGTCGTGGGTAAAGCTCGGCTTCAGGTCGATAGAGCAGCTGCTGCAGGCCGGGGTCAACGACCTGGGCGGCACCCTCATGGACGAGAACATCTCGAGGGCTGCGGGCGCCGAGCACGGGCAGGGCGCCAGCGCCGAGGAGTTCGAGCGCCTGGTCGGGCCTCTCGGGCGCCGCCTGGTGCAGCGGACCACGCTCTACGGCCGGGTCGACCCCGGCAGCGCGCCCGAGGCCGGCTGCAACGGTGCCCGGAGGGTTCGCGTCCCGGTCCGGGCAAGCTAGCCGGAACTCACTCGGGCGACGGCGGCTCGGCACGCAGAAGGTACGCAGCCTTCTCGACGGAGCGCCGGGCCCTGGTGAGCCGCTTCTCCTCGTCCGACAGCCTGGTCTCCCCCGCCTCGATGGAATCCCGCAGACTCTCCATGGCCAGATCCGCGATCTCTTCGGCGATCGCAGCCAACCGGTCTGAAATATCATGACGCTTATCGGCCATGCCTGACACCCTAGCGGCCATCTAGCGTATGCAGACCTTCAGGAAGACCTTCGGCGAGGCTCGCAATCCGCGGCTGCTGGCCGCCTCGGCGGCCACCGGCGTCATCGTGGCTCTGCTCGTAGCCGCCTTCGAGACGCTGGCGCTCCACGTCGTGCTCGAGCGCGTCCTCGAACAGCATCTCGCCGTGCTGGCACTGGCTCCCATGGTGGGCATCGTGGCCTCCAAGCTGGTGCTGCGGGTAGTGGGAGGCGGCACATCGGGGTCGACCTCCGACGAGTACGTCAGAGCGTTCCACGAACGCCAGCCCAGCATCCCCATCCGGTACCTGCCGGCCAAGCTGCTCGCCGGAATCGCCACCATCGGCAGCGGCGGCGCGGTGGGCCTGGAGGGCCCGTCGATCTACGCCGGGTCCTCGACGGGGCTGTTCGTGCACGAGCGCCTAGGCCGCCTCTTCCGGCGCGACGAGGCCCGGATCCTGCTGACCGCCGGCGCCGCGGCCGGGGTCGCCGCCGTGTTCAAGACGCCGGCCACCGGGGTGATCTTCGCCATCGAGGCTCCCTACCGCGACGACGTGACCCCGCAGGCGCTGCTGCCGTCGCTGATCGCGTCGGCGGCGAGCTACGTGACCTTCGTCTTCCTTGTCGGCAGCACGCCGGTGGTCCCGTTCCTCGGCGAGGGCGGCATCGGCAACGGTGGATCCTCGGTGCTGGACGTCGAGATCGGCGACCTCCTGGGAGCGGTCATCCTGGGGATCGCAGCCGGACTCGGGGGGCGGGGATTCGCCTGGCTGGTGCGTCGGGCCAAACACGCCACCCACACCATCTCATGGCCCAGGCGGGCCGCGGCGGCCGCTGCGGTCATGGCGGGACTCACGCTGCTGGCCGACGCCGCCTTCGACGAGGTCCTCAGCCTCGGGCCCGGCATCAGGGCCATGGAGTGGGTGGTTCAATCCGACGCCCTCGAGCTGATCGCGCTGCTGTTCGGGATCAGGGTCGCGGCCACGCTGGCCGCCGTGGTGGGCGGCGGCGTCGGCGGGCTCTTCATCCCGCTGGCAACCCTCGGAGTGATCGTCGGGCAGTTCGTGGGCGTGGCCCTGGATGCGGAGACGACCGGTCTGTACGCCACGCTGGGCCTGGCCGCCTTCCTCGGCGCCGGCTATCGAGCCCCGATCGCGGCGGTGATGTTCGTGGCCGAGTCCACCGGAGCGGCCGCGTTCGTGGTGCCCGCCCTGGTAGCGGCCGCCGTCAGCCAGGTGGTGGGCGGACCGTCCTCGGTCGTCGACTACCAGCGGTCCATGCGGATGGGCCATCTCGAGCAGCGCTTCACCCTCCCCCTCAGCTCCATTCTCACCACCGACGTTCTGACCGTCCCGCCCGACGCCACCGTCTCGGAGTTCGTGTACATGCACGTTCTCGGCCGGCGCGAGCGGGTGGTGCCGGTCGTGTCGGGCAGCGCCTACCTGGGGATGGCGCAGCTGTCGCAGCTGTCCACGGTGAGCCGTGACGAGTGGGAGACCGCCTCGGTGGAGTCGATGATGACGACCGACCTGCCGGCGGGCTCACCGTCGTGGACGGTGCGCGACGCCGTGGTCGCCATGGAGGGCGCCGACATCGAGGTCCTGGCGGTGACCGACAGCGCCGGAAACTTCATCGGCGTGGTCACCGAGGACGACATCGTGCGTCTCGGCGAGATTCTGGACGAGACCGAGGGCTGACGGGCCTCTCGGGTCTCAGTCGTCGTCAGCCGCCAGCTCCGCGTCGGCGAGCTCCTCTTCCTCGAACTCCTCGGCCCAGGATGCGTGCTCGGGCTTCACGTAGTCGTCCGGCTCTTTGAAGCCTTCGATCAGGCCCTGCAGGTCGTCCACTTGGGAGCGCTTGAACTTACGGGCTTCCTCATACCTTCGGTGTCGACCCTTCTTCACGGTCCCAACTCCCGGTTTGACGATTTCGCAGCGTCCGAAGTGTACCGGGGACCGGCGGCAGGCCCACGCGTACGCCCCTGACAGGCCAAGGATCAGACGACCGGCCGGCCGCTGCGCTCCTCGAGCACCAGTTGGCCGTCGTCGAAGGCCAGAGCGGCCTCCCCGTCGACCAGTCGCCGTATGGGCTCGCCGACCAGTTCCGATCTCCACCCCGTCGACAGCCGGGCGTCCGCGTCACCGCGGATCAGGGCTTCGATGTCGGCCCGTGTGGCCAGCAGCGAGGGCTCGATCATGCGCTCCCGGGCCAGCTGGCCCACCCAGGAGGTGACCAGCCCCACCGCGGGACGGAGACGCTCCGCCTGGTCGGAGCGCCGCCGGGGCGACGGCGGCGGGCGCCAGTCCGAGGCAAGGCCGTCAGCGACCGCCTTGAGGATGGCGGGTCCCAGACGGCCGCGGGCCATGCCCTCCCCCACCCCCCGGACCGCGGCCAGTTCCCCGGTCGTGCGGGGGGCGGACCTGGCGATCGAGACGACGGCCATGTCGGGCAGGACGTGGCGGACGGGCTGGTTGACCTTGGCCGCCCGCTTCTCGCGCCACATCGCCACCGATCGGACCACCGGCAGGTCGCGGCGCCTCAGGTGCCGGACGTCCTTGAGCCTGGTCCAGGCATCCTCCGGCCGCTGGATACGACGGTTCCGCTCCAGCAGCAGATCGAACTCGGCCTCGGCCCAGCCGAGCCGGCCGAGCTCTCGAAGCCGTGACGCCAGCCGGTCATAGATCTCCAGCAGGTGCATGACGTCGCTGGCCGCGTACTCGAGCTGTGAGGCCTTGAGCGGGCGCACCAGCCAATCGGTGAGCCGGTCGGCCTTGGGCGGCCTCCAGCCGATCTCGCTCTCGTACAGTGACGACAGCGCCGGCGTGCCTTGGCCCAGGAAGCCGGCCGCGATCTGGGTGTCGAAGATCCGCTCGGGGACCGCCCCGCAGGCGTGCTCGAGGACTTCGAGGTCCTGGCCGGCGGCATGGGCCACCATCAGCCCGCTCCCGGAGAGCACCTCCGACAGCGGCCGGACATCGACGGCCAGCGGATCGATCAGCACCAGGTCACCGGGCCAGGCGACCTGGATCAGCGCGGCCTCGGGCCGGTAGGTGCGCTCGCGGTGGAACTCCGTGTCGAGGGCGTACCGGGGCTCGCCCGACAGCGCAGCCACCGCGGTGCGCAACCCGGCGTCAGAGTCGATGTAGCGGTAGTTCCCCACTGCCTCCCTCAGAACGTGCGCGGGTGGGCGCCGTCGCCTCTGCGCTCGGCCTCTCAAGCCGGCGCAGGACCCGTCTCGACCGGCCTGCCCGACTGGTGCCAGGCCTTGGTGCCGCCGGCCACGTTGACTGCATCGACACCGCAGGCCAGCAGGAAGCCGACGGCCTGAGCGCTTCGACCGCCGACCGCGCACACCACGCACACTGCCGAGCCGGCCGCGGCGGCCCGGAACTCGTCCACGGCATCGGGAACCGTCGCCAGAGGCACCAGCACCGCGCCGGGTATGCGGACCTCCTCGTACTCGTCGGGCTCGCGCACGTCGAAGACGGCGGCGCCCGCGGCTCGACGACGGTCGAGCTCGTCGATGTCGATCTCGGGAATGTCGGCGGCGTCCATGCGGGCTCCCCACTCGGCCGGCCCGCAAGCGTAGTGTCCGAACGGGCGCAACCCCGGCCATGCCCGCCCGGCGGCGGCTGCGTCAGTCGAGGTCGGGGCGCGCCCGGCCCGGGAGGTCCTCGGGCCGGTCGGCGTCCTCGAACCATGCCTCTCCGGGGATCTCGACCTCGACGGTGCGCAGCGTCCCGGCGACTTCCTTGGGGGCCCGCACGCCTCTGGCGAACGCCTCCGACAGCGTCGGGAGGCACCGCCGCCTCCAGGCGGCGTGCATCCATTGGGGAACGCCGGACCCGAGCGGGACCACCAGGTCCGCGCCTCCCGCCGGGTCGGCAGGGTCTCCAACCCGGCCCCGGAGAGGGCCGATCACGCCACGCACCGCGGCCGCGTCGGGCTCGATCACATCACAGGGCAGCGTCACGACCGCCTCGATGGCGGCCCAGTCACCCAAGAGGGGCGAGCCGAGGGCGGCGAGGGCGGTGATGACCCCTCCCAGCGGCCCCTCTCCGGGATGGAGGTCGGGAACCGCCAGCAGGCCCAGATCGTCCAGACGGGCCCGGTCGCCTCCGACCGTCAACACGGCCGCTGCTCCCGCGGCGGTCAGGGCCGCCGCGGCCCGGGCCACCATGGGCACTCCGTCCACCTCGATGAAGGCCTTGTCCCAGCCCATCCTGGTGCTGGCCCCACCGGCGAGCACCACGCCCATGCACTCCCCGGCCGCGGGCACCGACGCTCCTACCCCGACCCCGACCTGATCAGATGTCGTTGTCCGGACTCGTCACCGCGTCCGGCGGGGGCCAGCCGGGGTCGAGCTGCATCAGGAACAGCTCGCAACGTTCGGCCTCGCCGGTCTCGCCGATACGGGCGGCGACGCGTTGCAGCCCGCTGAGAGCACGCAGGAACCCGCGGTTGGGTCCATGGACCCAGCGGACGTAGCCCGAGCCCCGCCATCCGCTGGCCCGCAGGCGGTCCAGGCCCCGGTGATACCCGGTGCGGAAGGCGGCGTAGGCCAGCGCGGCCGCCGCGCCGCTCGACTCCAGGGTCTCGCCAAGCCCGGCCCAGGCCTCCAGGCTGTCCGGCCAACGCGCGCAGGCCTCTGCCAGGGCATCGGCCACCTCGTCGCTGGCAGCCGCTGCGGCCAGCGCGGCCCGCACGTCGTCGGGCTCGGGGTCCAGGACCGTCTCGGGCGGGCCGTGCGACAGCAGGGGAACAGGAGCGTCACTCACCACCGCTGAGGCTACCGGTACCCTGCGCGTCGGTGATGGGAGATTGGGCCGACGCCGAGTCGCTGCAGCAGATGATCGTCGTCGCGATGGTGGTCCTGGCCATCCTTGCGGTGCTGGTGATGCGGGTCGTCCGCAGGATTCTGCTGCGCATCGTGCTGGTCGTGCTCATCGGGGCGCTGGCTGCCAGCCTGTGGCTGCAACGCGCCGATCTCGCCGACTGCGTGGACACGTGCTCGTGCCGGCTCTTCGGCCAGGACGTCGCCGTCCCCGCCGACGCCAACCCCAACTGCACATAGCGGGCGGGCGCTCCCTGTATCTCTCTTGTGAGACAAAGATACACTTGTGAGACAAAGATACATATGTCAATAGTTGTATATTGCCATTTGTATGGTTGCAACCACACTGAGTCAGGCCTTGACCACCACCGTCACCGAGGCTCAACCCCAAAGCCCACCACTTGATGCCCCCGTCGGCGCCTGACCCTCTACATGCGGTCGAGGGTTGCGGGTCTGTCTGATGCAGGGTCCGACCGCGTCCGGGTGCGGTGTGGGCGCGGCCGTGTCGGGGGGGGGGGGGCGGGGGGGCCGCAGTGTTGTGGCGGGGGGGGGCTTGGGGGACGGGGCGGCGCGGCGGCGGATGGGGGGATTGGGTTGGGGCGGTTGGGTGGCGGGTTGGCGGTGCCGGGGGGGGTTCTGCTGTTGGGGGTGCGGGGGGCGCGGGCGGGGGAGGGGGCGG
>JAPOQG010000039.1 GCA_026710865.1 Acidimicrobiaceae bacterium | reverse complement strand
GTGCGGATGCCGCAGGCGTGTTCGTCGCCTGCGGTGACATCGGTGAACTCTCCGCGGGGGGCTGCAGCCTGCTGGAGCCCCAGTAGTTGTCGCACGCGACCGATCCGTCGTTGCGCAGCGCGCAGTAGCCGCCGTCGCCGACCACAGACACCGCCACGAACTCGCGATCCATGTCCCTGTTCTACGTGATGCATTGGTCGCATCGATGATTCCATAGGGCTGGGGAGGTCAACCAGCCGAGAAGCCTGGTGCCGAGCCCAGGAACCATCCCGTCGGCCGAGGCTGGGCGGTCGCACCGGTAGCATCGCCGTCCATGGCCCCGACTCGAACCGCCATCGTCGCCGGCACGGGCCTCATCGGAGGGTCGGTGGGCATGGCCCTGCGCAAGGCGGGGTGGCATGTGACCGGCATCGAGCCCGACGCCGAGCGAGCCGCGGCCGCGGTGGCGGCCGGCGCGATCGATGTCATCGGCGAGGCCGGGCCGTGCGATCTGGCCGTGGCCGCCACGCCGCCGTCATCGCTGCCCGCGGTCGTCCAGCGGCTGTTGGACGCAGGAGCCGACATCGTGACCGATGTCGGCAGCGTGAAGGCGCCCGTCGTCGCGGCAGTCAGCGATCCGAGGTTCATCGGCGGCCATCCCATGGCGGGCAGCGAGCAGGATGGCCTGACCGGGGCCGATCCGGAGCTGTTCCGCGACGCGGTCTGGGTTCTCACGCCCACCGCAACCACCGACGACGCCGCCCTCGCGGAGGTGCGCGAGGTGGTTTCCGGGCTCGGTGCCCAGGTGATCGCGCTGGCGCCGGAGCGCCATGACGCGCTGGTGGCCGTCGTGTCGCACGTCCCGCACCTCACCGCGGCCGTGCTGATGCGCATCGCCGAGGGACGGTCGACCGAGCACCGGGCCCTGCTGCGCCTCGCGGCCGGCGGCTTCCGGGACATGACCAGGGTGGCCGCGGGCCATCCCGCCATCTGGCCCGAGATCTGTGCCGAGAACAGGACGGCGATCACCGATGTGCTCGACGAGTTGCTCGACGAGCTCGTCGAGATGCGCCTGATCGTGTCCGGGGGCGACCGCGCCGAGCTGCTGGCGCGACTCGAGGCCGCCCGGGACAGCCGCCGAAGCCTGGCCGTCGGCGCTCCCGACCTCGCGCGGCTTACCGAGGTCCGGATCGCGATACGCGACCAGAAGGGCGAGCTGGCCCGGATCACCACGCTGGCAGCCGACCTCGACGTGAACATCTATGACCTCGAGATCGCCCACTCCGCGGAGGGGCCCCGCGGCGTCGTGCTCGCCGTGGTGGAGAGCGACGGGGCCGAGCAGTTCGTCCAGGGCCTGGTCGAGGCCGGGTACCGCCCCTCGCTGAACCCGCTCGAATGATGGACCACTGGCCTCCGAGCCTGGCCATCGCTCCGCTGGAGGCTCCGCCGGACACGGCAGTGAGGCCTCCGGGATCCAAGAGCATCACGAACCGTGCGCTCGTGTGTGCCGCGCTGGCCGCGGGGGAGACCACCCTGACCGGGGCGCTCTTCGCCGACGACACCGAGGCCATGGTCGGCGCGGTGCGGACGCTCGGCGCCGAGGTCGACTGCGATCCCGGCGCGGCCATCATGCGGGTCCGGGGCATCGGGGGAGCGGTCAGCGCCGCGCCGGACATCGTCATCGACGCCCGCATGTCGGGCACGACCGGCCGGTTCATCGCCCCGGTGGCTGCCCTGTCGGAACACGGCGCGATCATCGACGGCCATCCCCAGCTGAGGGCCCGGCCCTTCGGCGATCTGGCCGACGCGCTGCGCCGGCTGGGAGTGAGCGTGGAGTTCCCCAGCGACGGCGACAGCCTGCCCATGCGGATCCGGGGGCCGATTCGCAAACCCATGGCCCACGTTGCCTCCGCCCGCTCCAGCCAGTTCCTGTCGGGTTTGATGATGGCCGCCCCGGCGGTGCCCCGAGGGATGTGGCTGCCCGTCTTCGGGCCAGTCGTGAGCCAGTCGTACGTGGAGATGACGGCTGCAGTGATGGAGGCCTTCGGCGCGTCCGTCAGAGTCGAGCCGGCATTCGTGCGGGTGCTGGGGGGCGGCTACCGGTCCGTCGAGCGCTTCGCAGTCGAGCCCGACGCCTCCTCGGCCTCGTACTTCATGGCCGCGGCCGCGGTGACAGAAGGCACGGTGCGTATCGAGGGCTTGGGGGCAGGCTCCATCCAAGGCGATGCCGGCTTCGCGGCAGTCCTGGAGTCCATGGGGGCGGCGGTCGACCAGGACGGGTCCGCCACGACGGTCACCGGCGGGCCGTTACGGGGCGTGGACGTCGACCTGGCCGACATGTCCGACACCGCTCCCACGCTGGCCGCGGTGGCGGCGGTGGCGGACACACCGACCAGAGTGCGCGGCATCGGGTTCATTCGTGGCAAGGAGAGTGACCGGATCGCGGCCGTGGTCGCCGAACTGGCCCGTTGCGGAGTCGAGGCCCGGGAGCTCGAGGACGGCTTCGAGGTCGTGCCGGGCGCCACCGTGACCGGCGGCCGGATCCGGACCTATGACGACCATCGCATCGCCATGGCGTTCTCGGTGCTCGGCCTGCGGGTGCCGGGAATCGAGATCGAGAACCCTGGATGTGTGGCCAAGACGTTCCCCGGCTTCTTCGAGATGCTCGATCAGCTGAGAGGCCGGGCGGAGGCCCGCACATGAGGGTCATCGCCATCGACGGCCCTGCCGGCTCCGGCAAGTCCACCTTGGCGCAGGCCGTGGCCGATCGGCTGGGTCTCGAGTGCCTGGACACCGGAGCCATGTACCGTGCCGTCGCCTTCGCGGTGCTGCGGGCCGGCGGCGACCCCTCCGATGACGACTTCGCGACGGCGGTGGCCCGAACGATCGACGTCAGCGTCGACGCCGGGCAAGTGCTGGTCGACGGGGTCGATGCCACCGTCGAGATCAGGGGACCGTCGGTCGACCGGGCCGTGAGCCTGGTGGCCGCCAACCCCGCGGTGCGCGCCGAGCTGGTCGTCCGCCAGCGCGAGTGGGTCCGGCGGCGGGGCGGGGGAGTGGTCGAGGGTCGCGACATCGGGACCGTGGTGTTCCCCGACGCCGAGGTCAAGGTCCATCTGGTCGCGGATCCCGCCGTGAGGGCCCAGCGCAGGGCCGACCAGAACGGCCCGCCCCCGCCGGGGGCCGCCCGGGCCGGCCGCGCCTATGACGAAGCCGTCGAGTCGGTGGCCGAGGACATCGCCCGGCGGGACCGGATCGACTCCACACGGCGCGCCTCCCCGCTGCTGAAGGCTCCCGGAGCGGTCGTCATCGACACCACCGAGTTGACCTTCGACGAGTCCGTCGAGCAGGTCATGAGGCTGCTTTGAGCCGCAGCGTCTACGGGCGCCGGACCGAGGGCGAGACGCCGGGAGAGGCCGCCCTCCGCCGGAGTCGCCAGCCTCTGTGGGGGCGGGTCCTCTACCGGGTGCTCTGGACGATGGTCTTCGCGCTCATCAAGGTGCTGTTCAGGCTGCGGGTCGAGGGAGGCGGGAACCTCCCCGCCGGTCCGTTCGTGCTCTCGCCGGTTCACCGGTCGTTCATCGACACGCCGATCGCCGGGATGATCACCAGCCGGCGGCTGCGGTTCATGGGCAAGGAGAGCCTCTGGGAGATCCGGCCTCTGGGCGCCCTGCTGTCGGTTCTGGGCGGCTTCCCGGTGGAGCGGGGCACCGCCGACCGCACCGCACTGAGGGCCGCCACCGACGTCCTCTCCCTCGGTGAGCCGCTGGTCATGTTCCCCGAGGGGACGCGCCGCGACGGCGACCGGGTCCGGCGCGACGACATGCTCGACGGCCCGGCGTTCGTGGCGGCCCGGGCCGGGGTGCCGATCGTGCCTGTCGGGTTGGGCGGCACGGTCAGGGCCCTTCCGGTGGGCTCGGTGGTGCCCCGTCCCCGCCGGGTGGTGGTGGTCGTCGGCGACCCGATCCCGCCGCCGGCCAAGGTCCAGGGGCGGGTTCCCCGCCGGGCCGTCCGGGAACTGACCGACCGCCTGTACCGGGAGCTGAGCGACCTCTACGTGGAGGCTCGGGTGCTGGCCGGCGAGGAGCCGGCCCGACCCTAACCCCTGTGATTCCCGCTCTTGTTCGCTGCGCTCACGGGCCGCTCAGGCCCTGTGATTCCCGCTCTTGTTCGCTGCGCTCACGGGCCGCTCAGGCCCTGGGGCTGAGACGGTCGAGCAGGTCGCTGGCGTCTATCGAGCGATCGTTCAGCGGCTGCCGGCCGGCGGGGCTGGAGCCCAGCGTGACCGCGGCGGCGGCCTCGACCGCGGCCAGCAGGTCGCGCAGGTTCCGGGGCGGCGGGAAGTACTCGTCCTCATCGATGACCGTCACCTCCTGCGTGCCGTACACCGGTGCCAGCCGGTCGATCACCTCCCACACGACGTGCTCGGGAGCGGAGGCGCCCGCAGTCACGCCGATGGTGCCCGACAGGTCGCCGGGCACTTCGTCGGCGTCGTTGATCCGCAGCACCCGCCGGCAGCCCGCCTCGGCGGCCAGATCCACCAGGGACTGCGTGTTCGACGAGTTGGCCGAGCCGATCACGAGCACGGCGTCGCTCTCCGGCGCGATCTCCATCATCGCGGTCTGGCGGTTGGTGGTGGCGAAGCAGAGGTCGCTGATGCTGGGCTGCCACAGGTCCGGGAAGCGGCGCTTGGTGTACTCCAGCACGCCCTCCCACTCGCGGTGGGAGAGCGTGGTCTGTGCCAGCACGGCGACCGGCTCCTTGAACTCGGGCAGCGCCGCGACCCCCCTGGCGCTCTCCACCCGGTGGATCGCCTCGGGAGCGACGGCCATCGTCCCCACGGCCTCCTCGTGGCCCTCGTGGCCCACGTACACGATCTGGTAGCCCTTGGCCGCTCTGGTCTTGACCTCGTGGTGGACCTTGGTGACCAGCGGGCAGACCGCGTCCACGACGTAGCCGCCCCGGTCGCGGGCCGCCTGCACGACCTCCGGGGCCGAACCGTGCGCCGAGAGCATGATGGGCCGCCCCTGCGGCACGGTGGAGATGTCGTCCACGAAGACCACTCCGGCTTGCTCGAAGCGCCTCACCACCTGGCGGTTGTGGATGATCTCGTGGTAGCAGTACACGGGCGGGTCGAAGGCCTGGATCATCCAGGTCAGCGCCTTGATGGCCATGTCCACGCCCGCGCAGAATCCTCGGGGCGCGGCCAGCAGGACTCTCTCGATCACCGCCACGGAGGCTAGTCGCCGCTCGCCGTGTTCGGGGCCGCCGCACGGGGGCGAGGGTCACGTCCGGTGTGGTCGTGGTGGCGGCGATCCGGCCTCGTCTAGCATCGGGGCGCACGTATCCACCGCGCGCCTCGGTCAATGCCATAGAGTCTCCTCGGTATCTTCGCAGGGCGCGCTGTTCATGCGGTGGGCCACCAAGACGTATAACATGATTAGAGTAATCGAAAGGCGACTCAAGCCATGGTTGATGAAACACCCCCGGAGCAAGCCCAGATCGAGTGGCTCGGCACCACCGCGGCAGCCAAGCGCCTCGGCATCACCACGCGGACCCTCTACCGCTTCATCGACGAGGGCTATATCGCGGCCTACCGGATGGGCAGAGTGATCCGTGTGAAGGGCGACGACGTCGACGCCTACATCGAGGCGTGCCGGATCGAGCCGGGGACGATCTCCCACCTGTATCCCGAGGTCGCGCCTCGGGGGGCGGAGTCGGAGTCGACCGACGACTAGGGCGACCGGGCCCGCGACCGGGCGGGGTCAGGGCCGGATCTCGTAGTACCAGTTCGTGGGGTCCAGTTCGACCTCGTGGCGGACGAAGCGGCTGAAGCCCGCGCCCAGTGTCATCTCCTCCAGCCTGGCCGGGTGCATTCCCAGCGTCCCGGTGCCGGCGCCGTCGGGCTCCGACAGCGACGAGGACATGCAGTAGAAGACCGACATCGCGTACATGTAGGGCAGCACGGGGATCGCCCGGTTGGACTCCAGGTCCCCTCGCCCCTTGATGTCGGCGACCAGCCACCAGCCGTCGCCGGTCAGGTTGCGCAGGGCGGCGGCTATCGCATCCTGGGGACGGGGCAGGTCGTGCAGCACGTCGAGGGTCACGAGCAGGTCCACGGGTCCGAAGCTGTCGAGGTCGTCGAAGGTGCCCTGCTCGTAGGAGAGATTGTCGAGGCCCTGCCCGCGGGCGCCGGCTCGGGCGGTGGCGATGGCCCGCTCGGAGGGGTCGATGCCGACCACGGCGGCCTCGGGGAAGCTCGACGCAAGCCGGCGGGCCGCCACCCCGGCTCCGCAGCCGACGTCCAGGATGCGTCCGCCGCCGCGCAGCCGATCGGTCGCTCCTTCGAACGCGGCCAGGACCACCGGCACCAGGAAGCTCTCCTGGCGGGCGGCCGACATGGAGCACTGCATGTGGCAGGCGTGGTCGCCGTGCTCGGCCCAGGTCATTCCCAGCCCGGTCCGGAACGCCTCCGCGGTGCGCTCGATCTCGGTGTGGGTCATCGGCGGGCCGAACACCCCGGGCATGTAGGACCAATGGCCGCGGTCGGTCAGCGCCACCCGAGCCTCGGGCGTCAGCGCGAAGCGGCCGTCGTCGTGCTGCACGAGCTCGGTTGCGGCCATGCCGTGCAGCCACTCCCGCACCCACCTCTCCTGGAGGCCGGCCGCGTCGGCCAGCTCGACGCTCGTGCAGGGCTCCGAGTCGCGCAGCGCGTCCCACAGGCCCAGGCGGGTGCCGAGGTGCATCATCGCTGACACCATCTCGCCCTGCTTGATCCGGAACAGCTCCAGGAGGGTCGGGGGCAGCAGGTCGGGGTCGACTTCGGTGCGCATGCGCCTTCCTCACATTCGGGCTTGAGCGGGCGACCGGAATCGAACCGGCATCATCAGCTTGGAAGGCTGAGGTTCTAGCCGTTGAACTACGCCCGCGGTCCCATCACGGTAGCGGTCCTGCTCCCCAGTGCTGTTCCCAGGCCCGGGACCGGCCCGGCGCCGGGGTCCGGTAGTGGCGCCGGTGGGCACCGGTACAATCCCTGCCGTGCAGAGCAGCTTCGAGACCCTCACCGACAACCGGGTCAAGCTGACCGTCGAGCTCGACGAGGCGGAGTTCGAGAACGAGGTCGAGGCGGCATTCAGGCGCATCGCCCGCGAGGTGAGGATTCCGGGCTTCCGGCCCGGAAAGGCCCCCCGCCGCCTGCTCGAGGCCCAGCTGGGCCACCAGGCCGGGCGGGCGGAGGCGCTGCGCTCATCGCTTCCCGACTTCTACGCCCGTGCCGTGGTGGAGCACGACATCGACGTCATCGACGCTCCCGACATCGAGATCACCGAGGGAGCGGAGTCGGGGCCGGTGTGCTTCGACGCCGTGGTCGATGTGCGCCCCGCGGTGGCAGTGTCCGGCTACGACCGGCTCAGCGTGCAGATTCCCAGCCCGACCGTCGACGACGACGAGATCACCGGCGAGATCGACCGGTTCCGCCGGCAGTTCGCGGAGCTCGCCCCGGTGCGCCGGCCCGCCACCGACGGCGACCATCTGACCATCGACATCACCGGCACGCTGGGAGGCGAGACCATCGACGGCCTCACCACCTCCGACTACGACTACCTGCTGGGCACGGGCGCGGTGGTCCCCGAGATCGACGAGAACCTGCGGGGCGCGGCGGCCGGGGACATCCTCGAGTTCACGGCCGCCCATCCCGACCCCGACGAGGATGGCCGTCTCAGCTTCCGGGTGCTCGTCAAGGAGGTTCAGGAGACCGTGCTGCCCCGGCTCGACGACGAGTTCGTGTCGTCGAACACCGAGTACGAGTCCGTCGAGGAGTTCCGCTCCGAACTGGAGGCCGGGCAGTCCAGGGCCAGGACGATGTACGCCGTGTCGGCACGTCTGGAGGCCGTCGCGGAGGCTGTCGCCGGCCTGGTCACCGACGAGGTGCCCGAGGCCATGGTGGCCGCCGAGATGGAGGGCCGCGTGGCGAGCATCACCAGGGATCTGGCCCAGCGGGGCCATGGGCTGGACGACTACCTGAGCAGCATCGGCCAGCCCCCCGAGGAGTTCGAGGCTGGTCTGAGGATCAACGCGGAGCGCAGCGTCAGGCTGGATCTCGCCCTGAGGGCGGTGGCCGCGGCGGAGGGGCTCGATCCCGACGAGGACGCCCTCGATGCCGAGCTGCACCGGGTCGTGCTGGAGGCGTCGCGACGGGCGCCCGACGGCGAGGCCGCCGACGTGGACGCAGCCGCCGAGGCGACCCGGCTGCGGGAGGCGCTGGCGTCGTCGGGCCGGCTGTCGCCGATGCGGTCCGAGATCTCCAAGCGGGCCGCTCTGGAGTGGATCACCGAGCGTGTCGAGCTCGTCGACCCCGACGGCGAGGTCATCGATCCCGAGCTGCTGAAGCTGCCCGAGGCCTCCGAGCCCGGCGCGCCGGGCGAGCCGCCCGGGGAAGTCCCGGCCGCCGACGTTGGTGATGGCGGCGGGAACCCTCAGGATGTAGGCGCCGACCAATCACAGGACGCATCATGAGCAACATCAGCCCGCGCAACTACCTGGTGCCGACCGTGGTGGAGCAGACCAACCGCGGCGAGCGCGCCTTCGACCTGTACAGCCGGCTGCTCAAGGAGAACATCATCTTCCTCGGGACGCCCATCGACGACGTGGTCGCGAACCTGATCTGCGCTCAGCTGCTGCACCTCGAGTCGGAGGATCCCGACAAGGACATCAACCTCTACATCAACAGCCCGGGCGGGGACATCAACTCGCTGTTCGCCATCTACGACACGATGCAGTACATCAAGCCGGACATCAGCACGATCTGCTTCGGCCAGGCCGCCTCCGCGGCCGCGGTGCTGCTGGCGGCCGGAGCCAAGGGCAAGCGCCTGGCCCTCCCGCACGCCAGGATCCTCCTCCACCAGCCCTACGCCGGAGCCCACGGCGACGCCAGCGACATCGAGCGGATCGCCTCCGAGGTGGCCCGGCTCAAGGTGTCGCTGGAACAGGTCCTCTCGGAGCACACCGGCCAGCCCATCGAGCGGATCGCCACCGACACCGACCGGGACTTCGTCATGACCGCCGAGCAGGCCCGAGACTACGGGATCATCGACGAAGTGATCCAAGCGCGTAATGTGGTCGACAACAGCAGCGCCATCAGAGCGATCAGCTGACGCCAAGGGGAGACGACCGCGTGGCCAAACTCGGTGAGGGCGGAGAGCTTCTCAAGTGCTCGTTCTGCGGCAAGTCGCAGAAGCAGGTCAAGAAGCTCATCGCCGGCCCCGGCGTGTACATCTGCGACGAGTGCATCGACCTGTGCAACGAGATCATCGACGAGGAGCTCGCCGGCCCCTCCGACGACCCGGTGGGCGACCTGCCGGTCCCGCGTGAGATCTACGCCTTCCTCGACGACTACATCGTCGGCCAGGAGAACGCCAAGCGGATCCTGTCGGTCGCGGTCTACAACCACTACAAGCGGGTGCAGCTCGGCGAGAGCCAGGATCCCGAGATCGAGCTCCAGAAGTCCAACATCCTGCTGATCGGCCCCACCGGCTGCGGCAAGACCCTGATGGCCCAGACGCTGGCCCGGATGCTCAACGTGCCCTTCGCCATCGCGGACGCCACCGCCCTCACCGAGGCCGGCTACGTGGGCGAGGACGTGGAGAACATCCTCCTCAAGCTCATCCAGGCGGCCGACTACGACGTGAAGAAGGCCGAGAAGGGCATCATCTACATAGACGAGATCGACAAGATCGCCCGCAAGAGCGAGAACCCGTCGATCACCCGGGACGTGTCCGGCGAGGGCGTCCAGCAGGCGCTGCTCAAGATCCTGGAGGGCACGTCGGCGTCGGTGCCCCCGCAGGGCGGGCGCAAGCATCCCCACCAGGAGTTCATCCAGATCGACACCACCAACGTGCTGTTCATCTGCGGCGGGGCCTTCGCCGGCATCGAGAAGATCGTCGAGCGCCGCACCGGCACCAGGGGTGTGGGATTCGGAGCCGACATCCGCAGGCCCGAGGACAAGGACCTGGGCGCGATCTTCGCGGAGGTGCTCCCCGAGGATCTCACCAAGTTCGGCCTCATCCCCGAGTTCATCGGGCGCCTGCCCGTCATGGGCGCGGTGCGCAGCCTCGAGCGTGAGGCCCTGATGCGGATCCTCGTGGAGCCCCGCAACGCCCTCGTCAAGCAGTACCAGAAGATGTTCCGGTTCGAGAACGTCGACCTCGTCTTCGACTCCGAGGCGCTGGAGGCGATCGCCGACGAGGCGATCAAGCGCGCCTCGGGGGCCCGGGGGCTGCGGGCCGTGCTCGAGGAGGTCCTGGTGGACATCATGTACGACCTTCCCGGCCGCGAGGACATCGAGACGGTGGCGATCGACCGCGAGGCCGTGCAGCGCAACGTGAACCTCACGCTGGTGCCGCGCGCCGAAGGGGGCGACACCCGCTCCCGGCGCGCCAGCTGACGGACGCGACGCCCGCCCGTGGACTACGGCGCGGCCCTGGACCATCTCGACACCCTCATCAACTACGAGTCGAGGCCCCGGGCCGGCCGCGTCCACGGACTGAGCCTCCAGTCGATGCAGGCGCTGGCGTCGGCCATGGGAGATCCGCAGCACCGCTACCGGGTCATCCACGTCACGGGCACCAACGGCAAGGGGTCCACGGTGCGGGTCACGGCCCGCCTGCTGCAGGAGATGGGCCTGCGCGTCGGCGCCTACACGAGCCCGCACCTGGTGGCTCCCACCGAGCGCGTGTCGGTCGACTCCGAGCCCATGGACCCCGAGGCCTTCGGCGCGGCCATCGGCGACGTGGCCCGGTTCACCGACCACATGCAGATGCGGGCCACCTGGTTCGAGACGGTCACGGCAGCGGCATTGCAGCACTTCGCGGACGTGGCGGTGGACGTGGCCGTGGTCGAGGTGGGGATGCTGGGGCGATTCGATGCCACCAACGTGGTCGATGCCGAGGTGGCGGTGATCACCAACGTCGGCCGGGACCACACCGACGGTGCCGGTGACTGGCGCTTGGCCGTCGCTCGCGAGAAGGCGGGCATAGTCAAGCCGGGCTCGACGATCGTCTGCGGCGAGACCGACCCCCGTCTGCGCGACGTCTTCCGGGCCGAGCCCCATGCGGCCATGCTCGAGCGCGGCCCGGACTTCGGGATCGAACGGGAGCGACTCGCGATAGGCGGATGGGTGGCCGACTTCTTCACGCCCTACGGGCGCCATCCCGACTCGCTCACGGCTATGCACGGCCGCCACCAGCTCGACAACGCGTCTCTGGCCGTGGCCACCGCGGAGGCCTTCTTCGAAGCGAGGCTGTCCGACGAGGTGGTGGACGGGGCTCTGGCCGGCGTGAGGGTCCCGGGACGCTTCGAGATCGTGGGCCGCGAGCCCCTTGTGGTGCTCGACGGAGCGCACAACCCCGACGGAGCCCGAGCCGCCGCCGCCACGCTGAACGACGACTTCGCACCGTCGGGCCGCCGCTTCCTGGTGGTGGGGATGCAGTCCGGGCGCGACATCGCCGGCGTGCTGCAGGGCCTCGAGGCCGACCGGGCCGAGCGTGTGGTGTGCTGCACCGCTCCGACGGCCCGCGGCATACCGGCACCGGAGATCGCGGCCGCGGCCGCCGCTCTCGGCGTGGCCTCCGAGGCGGTCGCCGAGGTGGGCGCGGCGCTCGATCGCGCCCTCGAGCTCGCGGACGCTGCCGACGTCGTCACCGTGACCGGCTCCTTCACAGTGATCGGTGCGGCCAAGACCGCCCTCGCGGAGCGCTCGTAGGCACTCCTCGATCGGCTCGCGTGCGCGCATACCTATCCGGTCGGCCTCTTGTAGCATCGCCGGCGTGAATCGCACTCTGGTCATATGCAAGCCGGACGCAGTCGAGCGGGGCCTGGTGGGCGAGATCCTGGGCCGATTCGAGCGGAAGGGCCTGCGCCTCGCGGCGGTCGAGTTGCGGACCCTCGACGCCGACCTGCTCGCCCGGCACTACTCCGAGCACGTCGGAAAGGGCTTCTACGACGATCTGGTGGCCTTCATGGGCAGGAGCCCCGCGCTGGCAGCCGTCGTGGAGGGCCCCGAGGACACCTGGCGGGTGGTGCGCGCCATGATGGGAGCCACCGACCCGCTGAAGGCCGAGCCGGGCACGATCCGGGGGGATCTCGGCACCGAGGTCACCGAGAATCTGGTCCACGGCAGCGATTCGGCGGCGTCCGCTCAGCGCGAGGTGAGCCTGTTCTTTCCCGGCCTGTAGTCCTGTGTCGGGACCGGCTCGCGCTTACGTCAGGAAATCCAGCGGAACCCGATGCGCGCTGACGCTCGCGATCGTCTAGCCTCCATGCGGGCGGGCGGCCGGACCCATCGGCGCGTGATAGTCTTCCGGAGCTGATCGAGGCATGAGAATGAGTGCAGGGACCATGCAATCGGGGCTTGGTTGGGTCATGGGTCGCGACATGGCTCTGGACCTCGGCACCGCCAACACGGTCGTGTACGTGCGGGGCGAGGGGATCGTGCTCAACGAGCCCTCGGTGGTGGCCGTGAACACCCGCTCCCGCAAGGTCCTCGCGGTGGGCGCCGATGCCAAGAGCATGCTCGGGCGGACGCCCGCGCACATCCAGGCTGTCCGCCCGCTCAAGGACGGCGTCATCGCCGACTTCGACATGTGCCAGGAGATGCTCCGCTTCTTCGTCGCGCGGGTCCATCAGAGGCGCTGGACCAAGCCCCGCATGGTCATCGCCGTGCCGTCGGGCATAACCGGCGTGGAGCAGCGAGCCGTGCAGGAGGCAGCCGAGTCGGCAGGCGCCCGCCGGCCGACCCACATCATCGAGGAGCCGATGGCGGCCGCGATCGGAACCGGCATGAAGGTGTGGGAGCCGACCGGGAACATGGTCGTGGACATCGGTGGCGGCACCACCGAGGTGGCCGTCATCTCGCTCGGGGGGATCGTGTCCAGCGAGTCCATCCGCGTGGGAGGAGACGAGTTCGACGACGCCATCGTCCAGTTCGTCAAGAAGGAGCACTCCCTGCTGATCGGGGAGCGCACCGCCGAGGAGATAAAGATCGCACTCGGCTCGGCCCACCCCCTGCCGCGGGAGGCTCGGGCCGAGATCCGGGGCCGCGATCTCGTGAGCGGCCTGCCGCGGGTGGTGTCCATCACCACCGAGGACGTCCGCGACGGCTTGGAGGAGTCGGTCGTCGCCATATGCGACGCGGTCAGGGGCACGCTCGATCGCACGCCGCCGGAGTTGGCCGCCGACATCATGGAAGCGGGCATCGTGCTCGCGGGCGGGGGCGCCCTGCTGAGGAATCTGGACCAGCGGATGGCCAATGAGACCGGCATGCCGATCACGGTCGCAGTCGATCCGCTCCACGCCGTGGTGAGGGGCTGTGGTCATGTGCTCGAGAACTTGGACCAGCTGACTGGCGAGACCACGGCCAGCGATCTGTAACGCCGGGCCATGGCGGCGGCCCAGCGCAGCGGGCGGTCCCGCTACCGCTTGCTCCTGTTGATCCTCACGGCGATCACGCTCCTGACGCTGGACTTCCGCGGCTATGGGCCCCTCGAGACGGCCCAGAGCCGTGTGCGCGACATTCTCGAGCCGGTCGTGTCGGCGGTCGATGTCGTGCTCGGGCCGGTGGCGGAGGTGTGGACGGTGATGTTCTCCTACAACGACCTGCGCGCCGAGAACGACCGGCTCAGGGCGGAGGTCGACAGCCTGCGAAGCGCCGACATGCGGGCCGCGGCCCGCGACGACACCCTCGAGCGGCTTCTGGAGGCCACCGGGGTGACGTACGTGGACGACATCGAGCAGATCACCGCCTCGGTGCTGCGCCACTCGGTGGGCAACTTCGACGACGACATCGTGTCGATCGACGTGGGACACCGCGACGGGGTCGCGCCGGGCATGGCGGTGGTCACCGCGGCCGGGCTGGTCGGAAGGGTCGAGACCGTCGACACCGGGCTCAGCACGGTCACCATGATCAGCGATCCGAATCTGGTGATCGGTGTGCGACTGATCGACACCGGTGATGTCGGGCTGGGTCACGGCATGGCCGGGGAGCCGACCAGGTTCGTGGTGGACACCGGGCTGCGCTGGCCCGGGACGGGGGACCTCTCGGAGCTGCCCGCGATCGGAAGCACGGTGGTCACCGCGGCGGGCAGCCGCTACCCGGCCAACATCCCGGTGGGGCGCGTCTCCACGGTCGAGCCGGCCGAAGGGGGCCTGGTGCAGCTGGTGACCGTCGATCTCGCCGCGGCCGTCGATGATCTCGGCTATGTCACCGTGCTGCTGCAGGCCCCGGTCGAGGAGGCGCCGGTCGGGCCGGACTCGCCGTTCTCGGAGCCGTCGCCATGACCGCCCCCCAGCTGGCTCCGACAGGGCTGCGGCAGGGGCTCTCGTCGCTGCGCAGCAGCGTGCTGGTGGCTGCCCTGCGGGTGTTCCTGGTGTACATGGCGGCACTGCTGTTGCAGTTGACGATCTTCGTGGAGGTCCGGGTAGTCGGGGTGGCTCCCGAACTGCCGGCTCTGGTGGCCGTCCTGGCGGGGCTCCTGGCCGGTGCCCGGGGAGGCTCGTTGATCGCCTTCGGCGCCGGCTTGATGTGGGACGTCTACCTGCCGACCCCGCTCGGGCTGGCTGCGGTGACCTTCGCTCTGGTCGCCTACGGGTTGGGCAGCCTCACTGAGGACCTCTTCCACGACACCCGCATCCAGACGGGACTGCTCGCCTTCGTCGGCACGGCCGCGTCGGTGGCCGCCTATGCGGTGCTGGGGGAGGTGGTCGGCCAGCGCGGCCTGGTCGACGACGCCCTGCTGAGGATCGTGCTCGTCTCGTCGGCGCTCAACGCGGTGCTGTCGCTGGCTGTGGCCCCGGCGATGCGTTGGGCTGTCTGGGGCGGCCGGTCCCGCCGGCCCTCCGTCGATCCTCCCCGGATCACGGCCAGGAACCGGCGCTGATGGCGGACAACGGCTCCGAGGTCTATGAGCGCCAGAGCTTCCGGCTGCACATCGTCGGCATCGTGGCCGTCTGCCTGGTGGCCGCCCTCGTGGCTCGGCTGTGGTACCTGCAGGTGCTCGAGCACGAGGAACTGCAGGACGCCGCCTCCGCCAACATCTTGAGGGTCGTGTACACCGAGGCGCCCCGCGGCCGGATCCTCGATGCCCACGGAAGGATCCTCGTGGACAACCGGGTGGTCCAGGTGGTGACCGTCGACCGTCTCTCGTTCAGGGCCGCCCTCGACGAGTCCGAGCAGCGCGACGTGCTGCGGGAGCTGGCCGAGATCGTCAGCCGCTCCGGCCGCCTCACGAAGGTCCTCCACATCGAGGAGCGCCTTGCCAGCCGCGAGTACGGGCCGTTCGACCGGGTCCCGGTCGCGGTCGACATCGACCCCGAGCTGCTGCTGTACCTGGGCGAGCGCCCGGACCTGTTCCCCGGGGTGTCGGTGGAGGAGCGCACGGTTCGGAGCTATCCCTACGGCGAGCTGGCCGCGCACCTGCTCGGCTACGTGGGGCCGCTGACCGAGTCCGAGTACCGGACCGTGAGCGTGCAGCACGACCCGTCGGATCCCGACGCGAAGACGTACCAGCCCGGAGACGAGATCGGCAAGTCCGGGGTGGAGCGCATCTTCGAGAGCGAGCTGCGGGGAGTCCCCGGTGTGCGGGTCTTCGAGGTGAACCGGCTCGATGAGATAGTCAAGGTCCACCACGACAAGGCCCGCCGGCCGCAGCCGGGCAATGACGTGCACCTGACTGTGGACCTCGACGTCCAGAGCCTCGTCGAGCGCCAGCTCCGTCGGGGACTCGACGAGGCCCGCGCCCAGCCGCGGCCCGAGGATCCCGATGCCCCCCGCTTCGTGGCCTCCGCCGGAGCGGCGGTGGCCCTCGACCCCCGGGACGGCTCGATCCTGGCCATGGCGTCGTTCCCCACCTACGACCCGCGGGAGTTCGTGGACGGGATCTCGCAGCGGGTGTTCGACGATCTGACCGCGCAGGAGAACTACTCGCCGATCCTCAACCGGGCCATCCAGGGCCTGTACGCGCCCGGCTCCACCTTCAAGGTGGTGACCGCCTACGCGGCTCTCACCCAGGGAGTGATAGCTGACGGCGGCACTGCGCTGACCGGCGTGGACGAGTTCTACCGCGACACCGGCACCTACCGCTACCCGTTCTGCCTGGAGGAGTCCGACACGTGCGTGTTCGAGAGTCCCTACTGCTGCGAGCGCGGCGTCGACCTGCGCGACGCCATCACCGTTTCGAGCGACACCTACTTCTACCGGATAGGCGGTGAGGGCTTCTTCCAGCGGCGCTCGCCTCTCGACGAGGGCATTCAGGAGACGGCCGAGGCCTTCGGCCTCGGTGCCCAGACGGGGGTTCCGCTGCCCCACGAGAGGTCCGGGGTGGTGCCCGACCGCGAGTACTACGACTACCAGTTCGAGCAGGGCGTGTTCCTGCGCGGCGGCGATCAGTGGTTCGCGGGCGACACCATCAACCTGGCCATCGGCCAGGGCAACCTCCTGGCCACGCCGCTGCAGATGGCCAACCTCTACGCGGTGCTGGCCAGCGGGGGGAAGCTCCACCAGCCCAACATCGCTGCCCGGATCACCGACCGCAGCGGCGACGTGCTGGAGGAGTTCGGCCCGAGGCTCGTGCGGGAGCTCGATTGGAATGCGGCGCTGTCCGGACCGCTCCTCGACGGGCTCAACGGAGTGACCGCGCTCAACCTCCCGAGCGCGACGAGCGGCCAGGCCCTGTTGCGGGGAACGGCCTACGAGGCCTTCAACCTTCCCGGCGAGGGAGGCGTCGACTTCCCGCTGAGTGCCTGGCCGGTAGCCGGCAAGACCGGAACGGCGGAGAAGCAGGGGAGGGCCGACTTCGCCTGGTTCGCGGCGTTCGGACCGGCGCCGTGGCCCGAGCGGGGCTTCGACTACAAGCCCGAGGTGGTCGTGGCGATGGTGCTGGAGGAGGCCGGCTTCGGGGGTGATGTGGCCGCGCCCGCCGTGGCCCGGATCCTGCTCCCGATCGCCACCGGCACGGTGGAGAGGGCCCGCACGGCCAAGGAGGTGGACGCCTGCTACGGGGAGGTCCAGCTGCTGGTGGCGTTCCTCGAGGGCATCCGCACCGGGGCGATCAAGGTCGATTCCGACGGCGTGCCGATCTCCGAGGAGCGGCCCGTGCTCTCGCAGGAGTGCGCCGAGCTGGTGGGCGGCGAGGTCGCGGTGGAGCAGCGAGGACTGGACGCCCTGCTGTGACTGTCCTGGCGTCGGTGCCCGAGACCGAGAACCTCGAGCGCGAGAAGGATCCCTGGTGGCTGCTGGTCGATCCGTTCCTGATCCTCTCGGCCCTGGCCATCGCGGCGATGGGGTCGGTTCTCGTGTATTCGGCCACCAGGGGCGTGGTGGACGACTTCACCGAGCCCGACACGTCCTTCCTCGAGCGGCAGCTCCTGTTCATCGCCGTGGGGGTCGCGGTGGCCGCCGTCGCGGCCTTCGTCGCTCCCAGGCACATGAGGAGGCTCTACCCGCTCGCCTTCACGGCGATGATGGCCGCGCTGTGGCTGGTGCTGCAAGTGGGCGTGGAAGTGAGCGGCACCCGGGGCTGGTTCTCCTTCGGGACCTTCAGGATGCAGCCGTCGGAGCCCGGGAAGCTGGTGGTGATCGCGGGGCTGGCGCTTCTGCTGTCGCCTCGCGCCGGCGGGGCCGGCCTGGTGCGGCTGGGGCTCGCCCTGGTGCTCGCCGCCGCGCCGATCGGTCTGCTGATGCTCCAGCCCGACCTCGGGACCATGCTGGTGTACCTCGTCGTCGCGCTCGTGACCGTGGTCGCCAGCGGCATCAAGCTCCGCTGGATCGCGCTGCTGGGGATCGTGGCCGCGGTGGGGATCGTGGGCGTGCTGCGTTCCGACGCGCTGGCCGACTACCAGGAGGCCCGCCTGCGCGTGTACCTGTTCGCGCCGTCGGAGGCGAACGACGATGCGGCCACCTACGCCTTCAATGTCGAGCAGGCCCAGATCGCCATCGGCAACGGCGGGCTGCAGGGGCAGGGGCTGTTCGAGGGAACCCAGACCCGGTCCGACCTGGTGCCCGAGCAGCAGACCGACTTCATATTCACGGTGGCAGGCGAGGAGCTCGGTCTGCGGGGCGCGGCGCTGCTGCTCGGCCTGTACGCGGTGTTGCTGTTCCGCATCTGGAGGACGGCCCAGATCGCCGCGACGCCGTTCGAGCGGCTCCTGTGCACCGGAGTCTTCGCCATGTTCCTGTTCCAGATGTTCCAGTCGGTCGGCATGACCATGGGGATGATGCCGGTCACCGGCATCCCGCTGCCGCTGGTGAGTTACGGCGGATCGTCGATGCTCACGTCGATGGCCGCGCTGGGGCTGGTGGCCGGCGTCTACCGCCGCCGCCTCGACATCGAAGGGATGCTCAACCAGCAGATGTAGGCTGGCACAGTGACGAACCTGTGGCATCGCCTGGAGCCTCTGCTGCCACAGGTGTCCAAGCCCGCCCGCTACATCGGCGGCGAGCACGGGATGCAGGCCCCGGTCCACGGCCCCGGCGTCGTGTCGTGGCTGCTCACCTATCCCGACACCTACGAGATCGGCCTGCCCAACCAGGGTCTGCAGATCCTCTACGAGATCCTCAACGAGCGTCCCGACGCGGCCGCCGAGCGGGCCTACGCGCCCTGGGTGGACCTCGAGGCGCACATGAGGGCCGAGGGGCTGCCGCTGTTCTCGGTCGACACCCACCGCCCGGCTGCGCTGTTCGACGTCATCGCGTTCAACCTCTCCGCCGAGCTCACCTACACGAACGTGCTGAACTGCATCGACCTCGCGGGCGTGCCCGTCCACAGCGAGCTGCGGCACGAAGCGGATCCGCTGATCGGCGCCGGGGGCCACTGCACCTACAACCCCGAGCCGCTCGCGGACTTCGTCGACTTCGTCGTGCTCGGCGACGGCGAGGAGGCGGTGGGCGACATCACCGGCGTGCTGCGCGACTGGAAGACCTCGGGCCGTCCCGGGGGCCGTCCGGGGATCCTGAGGGCTCTGGCCCGGGTGCCCGGTGTGTACGTGCCGTCGCAGTACCGGCCCGTGTACGAGCGCGGGAGGCTCGCGGCCGTCGAGCCGCGCCACCCCGACGTGCCCGCCGTCGTCGAGAAGCGCACCGTGGCCGACCTGGCCGACTGGCCCTATCCCAAGCGCCAGCTGGTCCCGCTCACCGAGGTGGTCCACGACCGCCTCAACGTCGAGGTCTTCAGGGGCTGCACCCGGGGCTGCCGCTTCTGCCAGGCCGGGATGATCACCCGGCCGGTGCGCGAGCGCCCGGCCGAGCAGGTGCGCACCATGGTGAGCGAGGGCCTGCGCCGCACCGGCTACGACGAGGTGGCCCTCACCTCGCTGAGCACCGCCGACTTCAGCGGCATCGAGCAGGTCGTGGCCTCCACGGTCGACGACTCCGGCTGCGGCCAGGTCTCGGTGTCGCTGCCCAGCCTGCGCGTCGACGCCTTCACGGTGGGCATCGCGGCTCAGATCCAGCGGGCCCGCCGCACCGGGCTCACGTTCGCCCCCGAGGCGGGCAGCTGGCGGATGCGCCAGGTGATCAACAAGCTCATCACCACCGACGACCTCTACACGGCGGTGGAGTCGGCCTACTCGCAGGGGTGGCGCCGGATGAAGCTCTACTTCCTCACCGGCCTGCCCACCGAGACCGACGAGGACACGCTCGGCATCGCCGAGTTGGCCCGCAACTGCGTGGCTCTGGGCCGGACCCATGTGCGGTCGCCGTCGGTGACGGTGTCCGTCGGCGGCTTCGTGCCCAAGCCGTTCACCCCGTTCCAGTGGTTCGGGCAGAACACCACCGCAGAGCTGAGGCGCAAGATCGGATTGCTGCGCGACGACCTGCGCCGGGCCCGGGGCGTGCAGCTCAAGTGGCACGACGCTGCGGCCACCCTCGCCGAAGGCCTGACCAGCAGGGGCGACCGCCGGCTAGGCCCGGTCATCGAGCACGTGTGGCGGCACGGAGGCACCTTCCAGGAGTGGTCCGAGCACTTCGACCTGCAGCGGTGGCAGGCCGCTGCGGACGCCTGCGGGATCGACATCGACGCCGGGGTGCACCGCCACCGCACGTTCGACGAGGTGCTGCCCTGGGATCACCTGTCGGCCGGGCTCCACAAGGACTTCCTGTGGCAGGACTGGCGCGACGCTCTCGACGAGGTCGGCCTCGAGGACTGCCGGTGGACGCCCTGCTACGACTGCGGAGCGTGCACCGGCTACGGCATCGAGCACGTGGTGGCGTCCGCGGTTCCTCCGGCGGGAGGCAGCCAGGGCACCGGCATGGACACCTCGCGGGGCGCGGCCGTCCCGGTGCGCCTGATCGAGCGGGGACTCGTGGGGGCGGAGCGGGTGGGAAGCGCGGCGTGAGCATGTCGAGGGTGCGGATCCGCTTCTCGAAGCACGGCAAGGTCCGATTCACGTCCCACCGCGACGTGGCCCGGATCTGGGAGCGGGCGCTCAGGCGCGCCCGCGTCGCTGTGGCCTACTCGGCCGGGTTCAACCCCCGGCCCAAGATCGCGTTCGGGTTGGCCCTGTCCACCGGATTCTCCTCCGACGCCGAGTACCTCGACGTCGAGCTGGATCCGGACCAGGTGGCCGGCATCGACACCGAGAACCTCGTCGCAGCGCTGACCGCGTCGCTGCCGGCGGGAATGACAGCGCTGGCCGCGGCCGGTCTCGCCCCCCGCGAGCCGTCGCTCCAGCACGCGGTAACGAGCTGTACTTGGAGGATCGACGCGGCCGGCGCCGACGCTGTCGAGGCGTCGGACTCGCTGGCGCGGGCCATGGCCCGCAGCGAGTTGCTCGTGCAACGCGAGCGCAAGGGGAGGCTGGACACTGATGACATCCGGCCCTCCGTACTGGCCGCCGAAGTGCAGGGGAACATCACCGACGGTGTGAGGCTCATCGCCGAGCTGGGCACGAAGCCGCGGGCAGTGCGCCCGCCGGAGCTGCTCGCGAGCCTCGACCCGCCGCTCAGCCTTTTGCGGGCCCACCGTCTTCACCAATGGATCGCAACCGACGGGCTCCAGCGCCACGAACCGCTGGCAGTCGCCGAGCTGTCGGTCGCAGGAGCAGGAGTCGCACCATGACGACCCTGCTCCCGTACTCGAAGGAACACAATGAGAGACGAACAACATTCGGCGGGCGCGCCCAGCGCCGCCGAGAAGGAAGCACAGGCACCTAGATCGGAGTCGAGGAAGAAGTCTGGGAGGGAGCCGCAGGCCGGCAGGTCGGCGCCGAGGAGGCAGTCCGACAAGCAGGCACAGGCACCTGGACAGGAGTCGAGAAGGCAGTCCGACAAGCAGGCGCAGGCACCTGGACAGGAGTCGAAGGGGAAGTCTGGGAAGGAGCCGCAGGCCGGCAGGTCGGCGCCGAGGAGGCAGTCCGACAAGCAGGCGCAGGCGCCTGGACAGGAGTCGAAGGGGCAGCCCGAATCCGGCGGGGCGTCCGCCGGCCGGCCTCCCAAGCCGAGGCGTCCGGAGCAGCAGGCTCCCAAACCCAAGATCGGTGACACCCGTCCCGCCCCGCCACTGCCGGCCGACGGCGCCGACAGCGGTGCGTCCGACGGCGGTTCCGCTGGAGGCGGCCGGCGCAGGAGGCGCCGGCGCGGCGGCGGGAACCGATCCGGTCAGAAGTCCCGCCAGCCCGCGGTGGTGGAGGCCGTCACCTTCGACGAGCCGGTAGAGCTCGACGAGAAGAGCCTCAAGGGGCGCCGGGGCCGCACCCGCAAGGGACAGGCCCTCGGCCGGTACCTGATGTGCGTCCACGTCAGTGAGCAGGCCACCCAGATCGCGGTGCTCGAGGGCAGGCGCCTCATCGAGTTCAGGGTCTCCCGGCCGGCCGACGAGATCGGCCAGATCCACGGCAACATCTATCTCGGGCGGGTGCAGAACGTGCTGCCGGGCATGGAGACCGCCTTCGTCGACATCGGCACGCCCAAGAACGCGGTGCTGTACCGGGGAGACGTCCAGTACGACCCCGACGAGATCGAGGGCGGCCGCACCGACGGTGATCAGGTCAAGCCCCGCATCGAGGAGCTGCTCCGGCCCAAGCAGTCGATCCTGTGCCAGGTCACCAAGAACCCGATCGGGGAGAAGGGCGCCCGCCTCACCCAGGACGTGTCCCTGGCCGGCCGGTTCGTGGTCCTGGTGCCCAACTCGACGGGGTTCGGGATCTCCAAGCGCCTCCCCGACGGCGAGCGCAAGCGCCTGCGGTCGATCCTCGAGAAGGTCAAGCCCGACGGTCATGGCCTGATCATGCGGACCGCGGCCGAGAAGGTCACCGCGGCCGAGATCGAGCGGGACGTCGAGCGACTGCTGCGCCAGTGGAAGGACATCGAGAAGCTGGCCAAGTCGTCGGCGGCCCCGGCGCTGCTGTACCGGGAGCCCGAGGCTCCCCTGCGCCTCATCCGTGAGGAGCTCAACACCGACTACCGGGGCGTGATCATCGACGATCAGGACCTCTACTCGAAGGTGTCCGGCTACATCTCGTCGATCATCCGGCCGCTGGCGGACCGGGTCGAGTACTACGACGCCGGCAAGCAGGATCTGCCGCTGTTCGAGCGCTACTACGTCACCGAGCAGCTCAAGAAGGCGCTCGAGCCCAAGGTGTGGCTGCCTTCGGGCGGCTCGCTCATCATCGAGCGCACCGAGGCGCTCACCGTGGTCGACGTCAACACCGGCAAGAACGTCGGCAAGTCCAGCCTCGAGGAGACGGTGCTGGCCAACAACCTGGAGGCTGCCGACGAGCTGGCCCGCCAGCTGCGGCTGCGCGACATCGGCGGCATCATCGTCGTGGACTTCGTGGACATGGAGGTGGCCGCCAACCGGGCCAAGGTGGCCAAGCGCTTCCGCGAGGCCCTGGCCCGGGACAAGACCCGCACGCAGGTGCTCGACATCAGCGGTCTCGGGCTGATGGAGATGACCCGCAAGCGCAGCGGCGAGGGACTGCTCGAGTCGCTGTCGGACATCTGCAGCGACTGCTCAGGCCGAGGCTTCCGGCTACTGGCCGACCTCGTCGACTGACCAGCGCAGGTTGGGATCGGCGCGCGGGGGTGACTGGCGCGGGTTGGGGTCGGTGTGCGGGTGACTGGCGTGGCGGGTGAGCGGCGTGCCGTTGGGGTCGGTGTGCGTGGTGATCGGCGTGGCGGGCGGCGCGGGTTGGGGTCGGTGTGCGGGGTGATCGGCGCGCGGGGGTGACCGGCGCGGGTTGGGGTCGGTGTGCGGGTGACTGGCGTGGCGGGCGAGCGGCGCGCCGGTACGATTCGATGGCTATGTACGCAGTCGTAGTGACCGGCGGTAAGCAGTACCGCGTCGAGCAGGGCTCCACCATCGAGGTGGAGCGGGTCGGCGCGCCCGGCTCGGAGGTCACGCTGCGCCCGGTGCTGCTCGTCGACGGCGACTCGGTGCTGGCGACGCCCGACGACCTGGCCGGCAGCACCGTCACCGCGGTGGTAGTCGACGAGCACCGGGGCCCCAAGATCCGGGGCTTCACCTACAAGTCCAAGAGCAACCAGCGTCGCCGGTGGGGTCACCGCCAGACGCTGGCAACCCTCGAGATCACCGACATCACAAGGGGCTGATTCGACATGTCCAAGACCAAGGGCGGGGGATCGACCCGCAACGGCCGCGATTCGAACGCGCAGCGCCTCGGGGTGAAGGTCTACGACGGTGGCCGGGTGCTGGCCGGAGCCATAATCGTCCGCCAGCGCGGCACGAGGATCCATCCCGGCACCAATGTCGGGCGGGGCGGCGACGACACGCTCTTCGCGACCGCCGACGGCGTGGTGCGCTTCGGGTCTCGCCGGGGCCGCAAGCTGGTCGAGGTCGTTCCGGCCGAAGTCTGATCGCCGCCGGCTCGCCCGGCCGGCTCCCGAACAGGAATTGGCAGTGTTTTGCACGGTATGCGTGCATTGTGCTGCCAGTTCTGGGGTTGGTTCGGCCGCCCTAGCCTGATCGGGTGTCCGGGTTCGTCGACGAGTGCAATCTCCACGTTGCTGCCGGTGACGGCGGCGCCGGGTGCGTCGCCTTCCGCAGGGAGGCCCGGGTGGCCCGGGGCGGTCCGGCCGGCGGTGACGGCGGCCGCGGCGGTGAGGTCTGGCTGGTCGCCGATCGCAATGTCGCCTCGCTGCTGGCCTTCCGGGACCATCCCCATCGCCGGGCCTCCAACGGCAAGCACGGCTCCGGGAGCAACCGCCACGGAGCCCGCGGCGACGATCTCGATGTGAGGGTTCCCGTGGGCACGGTGGTGCTCGACCACAAGGACCGGTCGCAGCTCGCCGACCTTTCGGCCCACGGCGAGCGCTGGCTGGCGGCCTGCGCCGGCGAGGGCGGTCGGGGCAACGCCCGGTTCCTCTCCAACCGGCGACGGGCCCCGGCATTCGCCGAGCAGGGCGAGTTCGGCGAGCAGCGCTGGCTGCGCCTGGAGCTGAAGCTGCTGGCCGACGTGGCCATCGTCGGCTTTCCCAACGTGGGCAAGTCCACGTTCATCAGCCGCGTGTCCGCGGCCAAGCCGAAGATCGCCGACTATCCCTTCACCACCCTCGAGCCCAACCTCGGAGTGGTCCGTCTCGACGACACCTTCGAGATGGTCCTGGCGGACATACCCGGCCTGATCGAGGGCGCCAGCGAGGGCCGCGGCCTGGGCCACCGGTTCCTGCGTCATGTCGAGCGGGCCCGCGTGCTGCTGGTGCTGATCGACCTGTGCGAGTTGGCGGACTGCCGTCCCGACGAGCAGCTGTCGGTGCTGCTGGGCGAGTTGGGCCGGTACCGTCCCGAGCTGGCCGAGCGGCCGCGGCTGGTGGTGGGCAGCCGGGCCGACACCGCGCCCACCGAGAGCTTCGGCTTCGGGGGCGGGAGGCTGTCGTCGGTGACTGGCGAGGGCGTGCCCGAGGTGCTCGGCGAGCTCAGCCGGTTGGTGGCCGGGGCCCGGGTCAGCGAGCCGGTCCTCGAGGCCCCGGTCGTGCACCGGCCCCTGCCGCACGCCCAGGAGGTGACCGTCGCCCGCGGCGATGACGGAGCCTGGACGGTGCAGGGGCGGGCCGCGGCGCGGTCGGTGGCCCTCAGCGACCTGACCGACCCCGGCGCGCAGGCTTATGTCCAGGACCGGCTGCGCAGCCTCGGGGTAGAGCGGGCGCTGGCCCGGGCCGGCGCGGTCAGCGGCGACGAGGTGCGCATCGGGGACTTCAGCTTCACGTACTACGACGACGCCGAGGCCGCCGTCGCGGGGAGCGACCGGTGAGTTCGGAGCCGGCGACCCGGAACATCGTGGCCAAGATCGGCACCTCGTCGATCACCGACGATGCCGGTGCGATCGATCGCGTCCCCATCGAGAAGTTCTGCAACGAGGTGGTCGCATTGCGGTCGCAGGGCTGCCGGGTGGTGGTGGTCACCAGTGGCGCCATCGCGGCCGGGCTTCCCGAGCTCGGCATGGGCGGCGATCGGCGGCCGTCGAGCATGGAGACGCTCCAGGCGGTGGCCACGGTCGGTCAGAGCGCTCTCATGGGCATGTACCGCGAGGTCTTCTCCGGCCTGGGAGTGGTGGCCGGCCAGGTGCTGCTGGTGCCCCTCGACTTCGTGATCCGCACCCAGTACGTGCACGCCGGGAGCACCCTGCGCAAGCTCCTGGACTTGGGCGTGGTGCCCGTCGTCAACGAGAACGACGCCGTGGCCGACGACGAGATCCGCTGGGGCGACAACGACCGGCTGGCCGCGCTGGTGGCCAACCTGGTGCAGGCCGACCTGCTCGTGCTGCTGACCGACACCGCGGGAGTCCTGACCGAGGATCCCCGCCGGAACTCCGAGGCCTCGCTGATCGAGGAGATCGTCGAGTTCGACCACCGTCTCCAGAGCCGGGTCGGGGGCGCCGGAACGAATCGGGGCAGCGGCGGCATGGCGTCCAAGCTCACCGCGGCCCGGGTTGCCTCGCTGTCGGGAGTGCCCACCGTGATCGCCGACGCCAAGCGACCCGACGTGCTCGCCGACGCCGCGGCCGGGGTGGCCGGGGTCGGGACCCTGGTGCGGGCCTCCGCTCAGCGGCTGCCGGCCCGCAAGCTGTGGATCGGCTTCGCGGTGGGCTCCCACGGCGAGGTCGCGGTCGACTCGGGGGCCAGGGCCGCGCTCGAGCGGGGCAAGTCGCTGCTGGCGATCGGTGTGCGGTCGGTGTCGGGAACCTTCGACGCGGGCGCGCCGGTGGAGGTGCGCGAGGCGGGTGGAGAGGTGTTCGCCAAGGGCCTCGCCCGCCACAGCAGCGACGACCTGCGCACCGCAGCCGGCCGGCGCCGGGAGGACCTGCCCCCCGGTGCCCCGCACGTGGTGGTGCACGCCAACGACCTGGTAGTCCTCCCCGGCCCCTGAGCACACAGCCGCTGGCTACGATGCTCAGTGAACAGCCCCGGCATGGATGAGGCCAATGTCCGACAACACCGGTGACGGTTCCCTGCACATGCCCTCCTTGCGGATCGAGGGCTTCCGCGGCATCGACAGCCTCACCATCAACCGCCTGGGCCGAGTGACGCTGCTGGCGGGCCGGAACGGCGCTGGCAAGACCACTGTGCTGGACGCAGTCCGCATCTTCGCCGACCGCGGCCGGTTGTCGTCTCTGACCGCGGTCCTAGACCGTAGTGAAGAGTATGCAGGACGTGTCGACGGGGAGACGGACGTCACGGCGATCCCTGACTTTGAGGCGTTGTTCCATGGCAGGCAGGCAAGAACAGGCACTTCGTTCAAGATCGGCATCGCCCGTGACTCCCAAGCACAGCTGGTTGTTGAGGTCTCTTCGACAGATGACATGCCAGAAGAATGGATGTCAAGACTGGGCAAGCCAACGATCAGCTCTCAGGTACTCAGAGTTGCGTTCAGTCAATTTGAAGAGTTCTTGCCCGTGCTAGATGGAGACTTGGATGCCAGGCGATGGAGGTGGTCGCGTCGCCTCAACCCAGATGGTGACGGGTGGCCTAAGGCTCTGAGGGCCGAAGTCCTAGGTCCTGGATTGCTCAACAACTTGGACCTGGACCAGCGGTGGGGGGAGATTGCACTGACGGAGCACGAGCCGGTCGCGCTTCGCGCTCTGAATCTAGCGGTGAATCACCGCATCGGCGGTGTTGCGGTGGTCTCAGGTGATTCCCGTTCCCGTAACCGCCGAGTCTTGGTCAAGCTAGAGGACGGCGAGAGGGTTCCCTTGCGGAGCCTTGGAGACGGTGCAGTGCGGTTGTTCGGCGTTGCGGTTGCGTTGGCGGGAGCGGCCGGAGGCCTGCTGCTCATCGACGAGGCCGAGAACGGCATTCACCATTCGCTGCAGCACGAGTATTGGCGTCTCGTGCTGCGGGCCGCGGCAGACAACAACGTCCAGGTCATCGCGACGACTCACGGTTGGGACTGCATTCGGGGATTTGCATCCGCCTCTGGCGAGAACAGCGATGTGGAGGGTGTCGCGGTTCGCTTGGAGCGCGACGGTGGCAGTCTCCGCGCGGTCGAGTATTCCGAAGAGGAGCTTCAGACAGCCACGGGCCAGGGCATAGAGGTCAGGTGACGGCCCGGTGGCTCTGCCTGGCGAAACCTCTGACCGTGTGCTGCTCGTGGAAGGGCCGGATGACGAGCACGTCGTCAGGCATCTGTGCGATCGTTCGGGTCTGGCGCGCAACTTTGACATTGTCCGGAGGGATGGATTCTCTCAGCTCTCCAAGAGCATCCCCGTCGAGTTGGCCGCGCCGGGCCGGTCGGCCCTCGGAGTGGTCGTAGACGCCAACGACAACCCCGCCGCTCGCTGGCAG
>JAPOQG010000241.1 GCA_026710865.1 Acidimicrobiaceae bacterium | reverse complement strand
GGTGGCGCTGCGCTGCGGGCTCACCGGTCCCGGCGGAACGCACCTCTTCGCGGGGGCCGGCATCGTCGCCGACTCCGACCCCGATGACGAGCTGCAGGAGACCGCCATGAAGCTCCGGGCGCTCCTCGACGTGGTCGTCGAGCGCTGATCACTGCCTGCCGTCGCCGGATGCTCAACCCCGTCATGAGCGCCGACCGCACCCACTGCCCGTGACCGGAGCTGTCTACGACGTCGTCGCCGCATTCGCGGCCCGGCTGGCCTCGCTGGGGGTGACCGACGCGGTGATCAGCCCGGGCTCGCGCTCCACCCCGCTTACGTTGTGCTGCCACGCCCAGCCCCGCATCCGCACATGGGTACAGCTGGACGAGCGCGCCGCCGGCTTCTTCGCGCTCGGCCTGGGCCGGGCCACCGGACGGCCGGCCGCGCTGGTGTGCACCTCGGGCACGGCCGCGGCCAACTACCTGCCGGCAGTGGTGGAGGCCTCCCACGCCGGGATTCCGATGATCGTCTGCACCGCCGACCGGCCGCCGGAACTGCGGGGCTGGGGGTCGCCCCAGACCATCGACCAGGTGGGCATCTACGGACCGGCCGTTCGCTGGAGTGTGGATCTTCCGGTGCCGGACGAGGCCAGTCCAGAAGCGGCGGCTCGATGGGCCGAGACTGCGGTCGCGACGGCCTCAGGGTCCGATCCGGGACCGGTCCATCTCAACTGGCCGCTGCGCGAGCCGCTGGAGCCGTCGTCGGAGGTGCCTGCGCATCCCGTCGCCAGAGTTCGGGAGCCGGACGGGTACGTTCGCCGGGATCCGTCGCCGGAGTTGGCCGCCTTGGCCGACATCGTCGCTGCCCATGAGCGGGGAGTGGTGGTGGCCGGGCCGTGGCCTGGCGGGGGACTGCAGCGGGAGCTGCGCTGGGCCGCGGCGGCGAGACGCTTCGCGGCCTGGGCCGGCTGGCCCGTCATCGGCGAGCCCATCTCCCATGTCCGGGGGCGTCATCGCGACGGCCGCGGTGCAAGACCGCCGGCGCGCGTGGTCGCGACGGCCGACCATCTGCTCGCCGACGAAAGCCTCGCCGAGACGTTGCGACCCGATGTGGCCGTCCTGGTCGGGAGGACGGTGACCACCAAGCCGGTGAGGCTGTGGCTTGAACGCGCCCGTCCCGCGCATGTTGTGCTCATCGACCCCGAGGACCGCTGGGAGCACGCTGCGTTCCGGCTCACCGGCCATATCCCGGCTTCAGTCGAGTCGCTGCACTCGATCACCACCGGGGCTGGACCCTCCGGCCGCGACGCTGCCGGCGGATGGCTCGACAGCTGGGATCGGCTCGACGCCGCCGCCCGGGGAGCTGTCGACGCTGCCGCCGATGACGGCCCGCTGCTGTCGGCCCGGGCCGCCCGCGTGCTCGTCGCAGCGCTGCCCACCGACGCGGTGATTGTCGCCACCAACTCGCTGCCCGTTCGGGATCTCGACGCTTTCGTCTTCGACACGGGATCGGTGGTCTGCTGCGCCAACCGGGGCGCGGCCGGAATCGACGGCTCTGCGTCCACCGCGCTGGGCCTCGCCGCGGCCGACCCGTCCAGGACGGTGGCCCTCTACAGCGGTGACCTGGCCCTTCTCCACGATCTGAGCGGTCTCGCGGCCGCGGCCCGCCTCGGGCTGCACCTGATCGCGGTTTGCGTGGACAACGACGGTGGCGAGATCTTCTCGCTGCTGCCGGTGGCCGGCCGGATCCCGGCCGACGACTTCGAGCGCCTGTTCCGCACCCCCCACGGGCTCGACCTGTGCGGCCTCGACGGCTTCGGCGGCATCCGGGCCCGCCGTGTGACCAATGCCGATGAGCTGAGCGAGACGGTTGGTGCTGCGGCCGCAACCCGGACGCCGGGTGTGGACCTGTGCATCGTCGATGTGTCCCGCGACGACGACGTCGCTCAGCGCAGATCCCTGACAGCGGCCGCCCAGCACGCTGCCCACCAAGCCCTGGCAGCGGGGCGATGCCATGTCTGACCGATCCGTTCGGGGCGCTCCGGCCATAGCACGGGGCCCCGGCCGCCGAAGGCGGGTCCGAGCTGATGGAGTGGAACTGGCCGTGAGCGAGCACGGCCCGGAGGCCGGCGTGCCGATCCTGGTGCTGCACGGGTTCACCGGGTCGGCGCAGGCCATGGAGCCCCTCAGCGAGCGCCTGGCGGCCGGGCTGGCCGCCCGCGTCATATGCCCCGACCTGGTGGGGCACGGCCGCTCGGAAGTCCCCGACGACGCCGACCTGTACCGGGTGGAGGCCATGGCCGGCCAGGTCGCAGGCCTCGCCGACGCGCTCGAACTGGGGACCTTCCATCTCGCCGGCTACTCGATGGGCGGCCGGGTCGCTCTGACGCTGGGCTGTACTGCTCCCCATCGGCTGCGGTCGCTCACTCTCATCGGGGCGTCCGCCGGAATCGCGGATCCCGCCGAGCGGCGCCGCCGGACTGAGGCTGACGAGGCGCGTGCCGAACGCATCGCCTCCGACTTCGCTGCCTTCGTGGACGAGTGGATGGCCGACCCGCTGTTCGCGGGGCAGGCCGCGCTGGGCGAGGCCCACCTCCGGGCCGCCCGGGACCAGCGGCTGGCATCGAGCCCCGCCGGCCTGGCCCGCAGTTTGGCGACCGGGGGCACGGGGGCTATGACGCCTCTGCACGAACGGCTGGTCGACTGCGAGGTGCCGACCCTGCTGGTCGTCGGGGCCGACGACTCGAAGTTCTGCGCCATTGCCGACTACCTCGGCGCGGCGCTGCCCACGGCTGCCGTAGCCCGCATCGACAGCGCCGGGCACGCCGCCCACGTCGAGCGGCCCGACGTCACCGCGGCTGCGATTGCTGAGTTCGTCGCCGGGCTCGAAGCACGCACGGCTGGCGATCCGGCTGCGATGCCGACCACTGTCATCGAGGCGTACCACGCCGCCGGTGTCGCCGGGGTCGAAGCACGCACGGCCAGGGAAAGGGACCGCGGGTAGCCGGGATGCGCGCTGAACTCCGTCCCTTCCGCCTGGCCCTTCGCGCCCCGCTCGTCACCGGCGGTGTCCCGGTCCGCTTCCGGGCCGGCTTCCTGGTGTCGCTCAGCGCCGACGGACTCGCCGGCTGGGGCGAGGCCAGCCCGTTGCCGGGATGGTCGCGAACCAGTGTGCTGGACACCGAGGCGGCGCTGCGCCGCACCCTGGACGCGCTCGAGGCCGGCGGTGAGGCCGCGCTCGACGACCTCCTCGACGGCCTCCCCGACGCACCGCACGCCCGGGCTGCCGTCTCCGGTGCCTGGGCCGACCTCCAAGCCCAGCGAGCCGGACGGTCCCTCGCGGCCGAACTCTGCCGAGGTCCCCGCAGAGATGTGCCGGCCGCGGTGACGGTCAACGCACTAGTGGCCGCATCCGCGCCGTCGGGTGTCGAGCGGGACGCGCGGCACGCGGCCGGCGACGGCTTCGGTGCGGTCAAGCTCAAGGTCGGCGCGGCCGACCCGGTTGTCGACGTCGCCCGGGTTCGGGCCGCCCGGGCCGGTCTGGGCCCCGACGCTGAACTGCGGCTCGACGCCAACGGCGCCTGGGATCCGGCCACCGCCCTCGATGTGCTGGGCCGGGTCCAGGATTGCGGCATCGCCTACTGCGAGGAACCGGTCAGCGGAATCGAGGCCATCGCAGCGCTGGGTCGGCGCAGTCCCGTGCCGGTGGCCGCCGACGAGTCGATCCGGGTCGAGGCCGACGCCGTGCGGGCCTTGGAGCTCGGCGTGGGCACGCTGATCGTCAAGCCGCAGGCTCTGGGGGGTCCCGACGTGGCCCTCATGATCGCCTCCCGTGCCCGCGAGGCCGGAGCCTCCGCCGTCGTCACGTCGTTCCTCGACTCGGCGGTGGGAGTGGCCCACGCCCTTCACGTGGCCGCGGCAGTGGACGCGGCCGCGCCCCGAGTGCGGGCCCACGGCCTGGCCACGGCGTCGTTGTTGGCCGGCGACGTAGCCGAGGCGCCTCCGGTAGTGGCCGGCGCCATGGCGGTACCGGCGACCGGGGGCTTGGGACTCGTCCCCGCCGGCGGCGCGACTTGAGAGCTACCACCGGTGGGCTGCGGGAAGTCTCCCGGGGGCTTGGGACTCGTCCCCGCCGGCGGCGCGACCCCGCTCGGTCCGGGCAAGGCTCCCCGGTAGCCTCCGGCCTGTGGCCCGAGCGGCCCGTGAGCGAAGCGAACAGGGGCGGGTATGACAACGCCGAGCGGCGAAGTGTCGGCCAACGGCATGGGGCAGCCCTAGATGGAGCTGCTCGTCATCCGCCACGGCCGTCCCGTGCGCGACGAGGCTCCCGAGGGCGGATCGGCCGATCCGGTATTGGCCGACCTCGGCCACCGGCAGGCGCAGGCCACCGCCGCACACCTCGCGCAGGAGGGCATCGACCACATCGTGTCCTCCAGCATGAAGCGGGCCGTGCAGACGGCCGAGCCGCTCGCCGACCGGCTCGGACTGGACGTCGAGATGCTCGACGACCTGCGCGAGTCCGACCATAGGTCCCAGATCTACGTGCCGAGCGAGGAATGGAGCCGCGACGACCCCGCGGTCGCCCACTACTACGACGAGGACCGAGACCTCAGCGACACCATCTTCTCGGACGGGTACGAGGAGTTCCGCGACCGTGTCGGGCGCGGCTTCGAGCATGTGATCCGCACCAACCGGTCCCGCACGGTGGCCGTGTTCTGCCACGGCATGGTGACCGGGGTGTACCTGCAGATCCTCCTAGGCATCGACGACCCCCTGTCGCTGCTGGTCGACTACTGCGGGATCACCCGGGTGGCGGCGTCCAGCACGGGCGTGCGCACGGTGCGCTCCGTGAACGAGACCCAGCATGTGCGCCACCTGCTGGAGCGCTGAGGGGTCCGGCCGCTCCCGGGCGCGCCGACACCTGCGTCAAGCCCGCCATTGCATCAAGCCCGCCATGACGGAGCGCTGAGCGGGCGTGTTCACCCTGGTGGTGATGGCCGCAGGCATGGGTCGCCGCTTCGGCGGGGACAAGCAACTCGTCGAGGTGGGACCGAACGGTGAGGCATTCCTCGACTACGCCATCCACGGCGCGGTCCGAGCCGGTGCATCGAAGGTCGTGCTGGTGGTGCGCTCCGGCATCGATGCGGTCCTGCGAGCCCACGTGGACTCCCGCCACCGCTCCCTGCAGAGCGCCGGCATCGAGTTCGCCTACGTCCGCCAGGACGAGCACGGCCCCCCCCGGGCCAAGCCGTGGGGAACCGCGCACGCGGTGACGGTGGCCGCCGGCGAGGTGAGCGGTCCCTTCGTGGTGTGCAACGCCGACGACTACTACGGCCCCGGGGCGCTGCGCACTCTGGCGGCCGCCGCGGCGGAACTCGGCGACGGCGAGGCCTGCCTCTGCGGCTACGGACTGGAGCGCACGCTGTCCGCGACGGGCACGGTCAGCCGCGGCGTCTGCCGGGTGTCCGGCGACCGACTTGTCGGCATCGTCGAGCACCACGGCGTGGCCCGACGCGCCGATGGAACTATCGCGGCGACAGAACCCGCGGTGGAACTCAGCGGCGAGACCATCGTCTCCACCAACCTGTGGGCCTTCCCGGGCGCGGCCCTGGACTGGATCGGCGCCAGCTTCGAGCGCTTCCTCGCCGACCACCGCGACGACGCCGACACCGAGTGCCTGCTGCCGACGGTCGTCGCGGCGCGCATGTCCGACAGAGCGCTCACCGTCCGAGTGGTGTCCACCGCCGAGCCGTGGATAGGGGTCACCAACCCCGATGACCTGGCGCCGGCCCGCGCCGCGCTGGCCGAGCAGCCGCATACGGACCCCGGCGGCGTCTAGCGCCGACCCGGTCGGTGCCCAGCCGCGTCGCCGGCATCGAGCCGCACGCGCGCCTCGGCGCCGCCTTCTGGCGCAGCCTCGAAGAGTTCGCACTGATTCACTCGACAGCGGCTCGAATCCGCGACAGGATGTCTGCCCTCACCGGTCCACAACAGGGAGAAGCGCATGACAGCTGTGACCCTGACCGTCAACGGCACCCAACGGAGCCTCGAAGTCGAGCCTCGCACCCTTCTGGTGCATGCGCTGCGCGACGATCTCGGG
>JAPOQG010000210.1 GCA_026710865.1 Acidimicrobiaceae bacterium | reverse complement strand
TCGGTTCCTGCGGCTCGATCGTCTGGGGCGATGATCTCGACCTGTGCGGCGACGCGCTCTACCTGAAACTCACCGGCATGACCTCGGAGGAACTGTTCCCAGAGATGTGGGACACTGCGGATGCCTGAGATCTGCCGCTTCTACGGCATCGTGATCAAGATGTTCTACGACGACCACAGCCCTCCCCATTTCCATGCCGAGTACAGCGGCCACAAGGCCGAAGTGAGCATCGACACCGGCCGGGTCACGAAGGGCCGGCTGACATCGCTGAGGTCCCGCAGGAGGTGATGGGCCTGTGGGCGCGGCTCGTGTTGCAGCAGGTCCTCGAGGAGGAGGTGACGTCGTGGCTGGGCCGGGACTGGAACTCGCGCGCCGGCGGCGGGCGCGCCGGGCAGCGCAACGGCTTCGGCGATGTGACGGTCAAGACGACCGCGGGGCCGGTCGGCGCTGAAGCGCCCGAAGCTGCGCAACACCGCTGAGGCGTCCGCATCGCAGCTGCTGGGCAGGGGCGTGGTGCGCACCGAGCCCGCTGGAGGCGCTGGTCGTCTCGGGGTGGGCACAACCACCGTCGGCCGGCGGGTGCTGTTGGCCGTCGAGCCCGGCGGCGACGAGTCCCACGACGCCTGGGCGAGCTTCCTCGAGGACCTCACACACCGGGGGCTGCGGCCCCCGCTGCTGGTGGTCTCCGACGGGGCGGCGGGCCTGATCGGCGCCATCGACACCAAGACGGCCTCCGCGCTGCGGCAGCGGTGCCTGATCCACCGCTGCCGAAACGTCCTGGCCAAGGTCCCCGCGCAGCGCCGCGACGAGCCCAAGGCCCCGTTCTGGGCAATCCTCGAGCTGCCCGAGGACACCGACCCAGGCGCCCAGGCCGTGCGCGCCGCGCAAGCCGGCATCGACGCCTTCGCCCGCCGCTACGAACGCGAGCTCCCCGCCGCGGTCAAGTGCCTGCTCACCGCCCACCTGCGGTTCCCCGCCGAACACTGGCGCAGGATCCGCCACACCAACCGTCCGCGTTCGAGGTTCACCGCCGGGGGGCGGGGCGTCGGCCGTATATTCCGGCGGTTAGGGTCGATAGTCGCCCAAAACCACCGGAAATTGAGAGAGCAAGGGCGCACCTCGCCATTGGCGATGGCTTCCAATTGCAGCCGCCTGATCAGGTCGCGGCTGATGAAGCTCTGTGTGGTGCCGGTGTCCAACAAGCCTTCGACGTGTTCCTCCCGGCCCTCTGGGGCTGCTGCCACGGCCAACCGAAGCGGTGAGCGCACTGGGGTTGGCGCGTCCACCAGAAAGGCCTCCTGACGTGGGAGAATGGCGTTGTACAAGACGGTCATTCCGTCGACTGTGGGGACCTTCTTGCGGTCGTTCACGTTCGGGCATGTGCGCCAGCTCGACAAGGCGGCCGAGCAGGCGCTGGCATCCAGGGCCGAGTTCCGCCCGCACCCCTTGGAACTAGCCGTCTAGGGTGGCCGACATGGATGGTGAGCGACTTGAGACCGAGACAGGAGCCGTCGATCTGTCGGGAGGGGACAACTGGGTGCTGTACGCGGATAACGCCGACGCGCTTCCCCGGCTCGGCGATGGCACCTTCCGATTGATCTATATCGATCCGCCGTTCAACAGTGGAAAGGTCCAGCGCCGAAAGGAACTCGCGACAGTTCGCTGCAACGACGGGGACAGGGTCGGCTTCGGCGGCCGCCGATACCGTACCGTCACGCTCGGTGCTACTTCGTATTCCGATGTGTTTGACGATTATCTGGCGTTCATTGCGTCGCGGCTTGAGCACGCCCACCGCCTCCTGACCGCTGACGGGACCCTGTACTTCCATATCGATCACCGGGAGGCTCACTACTGCAAGGTTCTGCTCGATCAGATCTTTGGCCGCGACTGCTTTATCAACGAGATCATCTGGGCGTACGACTACGGCGGACGTTCACGGAGACGTTGGCCGGCAAAGCATGACACCATCCTCGTCTACGCCAAGGATGCGGATGGCTACTTCTTCGATCAGGAGGCCATCGAGCGGATCCCCTATATGGCTCCCGGGCTCGTATCGAAGGAGAAGGCGGCACGTGGCAAGCTCCCGACGGACGTCTGGTGGCACACGATCGTGGCCACGAACGGCAAGGAGAAGACCGGCTACGCCACGCAGAAGCCTGAGGGCGTTGTCCGCAGGATCCTGAGTGCATCGTCACAGGAGAACGACTGGGTCCTCGACTTCTTCGCCGGGTCGGGCACGACGGGTGCCGTCGCACAGCAGATGAATCGGCGCTTCGTGATGATCGACAACAACGATGAGGCGATAGACGTCATGACCCGCCGCCTTGGCACGGTTGGTGTCCGCTACGTGGACGGAGCCCTGAACCCTTTGCCCGTAAATCAGTCCCGATCAGGTCAACTGGGGTTGTTCGCGTGACTGGTCAACATCACCGAATCGAGGATCCCGAAGTACGGGAGCTGGCTTCGTATGCGGAGATGATTCGCTCCGACTTCGGGTCAGACGACCCGGACCCTTGGCGAGACAGCCCTTTCGGCTGGATCAAGAAGCTCCCATCACCAAGGCAGCGTGGAGCCGTCGGCGAAAAACTCGTTTCGGCCTGGTGCGCAGCCAAAGGGTTTGATGTCGTCAAAACCGGCGACTCGGAGGCTGACCGTGTCATTGAGGGGTACAGATTCGAGATCAAGTTCTCGACACTCTGGAAGTCTGGCGTCTATAAGTTCCAGCAGATCCGTGACCAGGACGACGACTACCTCTTCGCTCTAGGAATATCACCATACGACGCGCACGCTTGGGTCTTTCCCAAGTCGATCCTGCGTCAGTGCGTAATTGGACGAATGGGCCAACACACGGGCGCTGACGCCACCGACACCGCATGGCTTAGTGTCACGGTCGGCGACGCACACGCGTGGATGGAGCCGTACGGGGGGAACTTGGCAGCAGTACGAGAGATCATGTCAAGGCTCGTGACGGGTCCCTCCATCTAAATCGACGGGAGCAACGGGCTCGGAAGCCAACGCCAGAACCCGAGACGCGCAGGGTCTCTAAGCCGTCGGCGTCAGACAATACAGCCACTATAGAGATTCCGCAATATCATACAGGTGCGCCTGCGGTCCCGAGCCGGTGCTGGTCGCCTACGGCACAACCACCGTCG
>JAPOQG010000361.1 GCA_026710865.1 Acidimicrobiaceae bacterium | reverse complement strand
GAACCCTGCCCCACACCACCGCCGAGAGCTACAAGCCTGCCAGCGATCGGAAGTTAATCATGGTGGGAGGGCTGGTCGGCCAAACGCACTCGTCGAGCGTGATCGCCGCCAGCTTCGCCTCAACCGACGTGTCGGCCGATGATGTCCTCGTCTACCCGAGCGCCCGTATGAGCGGCCAGCCCATCTGGGTCGGCGGGCTGGTGGGGGTCAACGCAGGCGCCATCATCGCCTCCTACGCCACCGGCGACGCCGGTGCAGGTTCGGGCTACAACGGGATCCACCTAGTCGGCGGGCTGGTCGGCCAGAACAACGGCCCGATCACCGCGAGCTACGTCGCTGGCACTCTGTCGGGTGGATACACCCAACCCCTGGTTCGGGGCACAGGGGGCGGTTCGCGGGTGTCGCACAGCTACTGGGACGCGACGACGTCGAAAATCTCGCTCAGCTTCGGCGTGGGCACCGGCTACACCACCGCGGCGCTGCAGGCGCCGACGGAATACACCGGCATCTACGAGCACTGGAATGTGGACATCGACGGCGACGGCAGCGCCGACAACCCATGGGACTTCGGCACCTCCAGCGACTACCCGAAGCTGAAGGGCGTGGGCCCCGCTGCTGACCAGATGCAGCGGCGAGCGGCCACCGTCACGATTACTGATGACGACACTGCCGGGGTGACGGTTGCTGCGGCGAATCCGGTCAGCGTCGACGAGGGCGGCACGGCGACCTACACGGTGGTGCTCGACAGCCAGCCGTTCGAGAGCGTGACCATCACCGCCACCAGCAGCGACACCGACGCCGCCACCGTGTCGCCGGCGTCGCACATCTTCACCGCCGCGAACTGGAACGCGCCGGCCACCTTCACGGTCACTGCGCTCGCCGACGACGACACCGAGGACGAGAGCGTCGCGGTCAGCCATCGCATCACCAGCGCCGGCGCCGACTATCTGGTTGTGCCGCTGGGCACAGTGGCCGTGGCGGTCACCGACACCACCCCGCCGCCCCAACAGAAGGAGGCTGCCGAGTCCGCTGAGGAGTCCGAGGCTGACCAGCAGCCGCAGACGGGCGACCAGCAGGACCCAGCCGACCAGCCTGAGCCTGCGGAGTCGGACCCTGAGTCGGAGCCCGAGGCTGAGCAGCAGCAGGCTGCGCTGCCCGGCCCGGTGACAGCCCTGGAACTGAGCGCCACGGCCGGCAGTGTGACGGTGAGCTGGCAGGCGCCCGAGACCGGGGTCGCGCCCAAGCGCTACATCGTCCACCTGCGCCCGGAGGGCGGCAAGGCCGGCAGCGGCAGGACCAAGACCCCCAAGGCGAAGAAGACCAAGGTGACCTTCGACAACCTCGAAGCGGGCGGTACCTACGTCGTGTGGGTGCGTGCCCAAAGCGGCGGCGCCAAAGGCGAACGCGTCACCGCCGCCATCACCGTGCCCGAGGACGACGCCGCGCCCGCGTCGTTCGGACGGCCTGTCGAGGTCGTCCACTGCAGGGACTACCACCCCGCTTCCTATTGCGACTCTCTGTAAGGCGGTTCTGTTTCGGAGGCAGGCAGCTCGGCGCGCCAGCTGTGCACCCATGCTCGCAGGCGCTCGTAGTGCTCATCGGACACGGGGAAGTCCTGCCGGTAGCGGTGCTCGACGATCCCGAGGACGATGAGAGCGCCCCCGCCTGCGAGCGCCGCTGACTCGGCGCCGGGCAAGGAGCCGACGAGCCGGCAGATTCGCTCCTGAAGGGCCGTGAGCACGCCTGAGGAGATCAGGCCGCGCGAACGCAGGTGGGCTGCCCACTGCTCGCGGACGTGGGGAGCGAGCCACATGGTGTCCCACATCGTGAGCAGGACGTCGAGGTCAATGTAGGTGCGCACGTCGTCCTCGTTGCCCTCGGTCATCACCAGCTCGTACACATGGGCCCGACCACGCGGGTCGTCGAGGTCGTACTCGCCCTGGCCGCTCCACGCGATGTGAATGGGGAGCTTCACGCGTCCGGATCGGACCGCGGCAGGGCGATCCCCGAGATCGTCGGGGATCTCCACAGGACGCCAGAAGCGGGTAATGGTCACAGCGTCGAGTCTAGAGACGGCGCTGCGAGCAGATTGAACGACCGGTCAAGTCGGTGGAGCCACGGCAGGCGTCTGTCGGCGTCGAGGACATTAGAGGCCGTGATGAGAGGACGGTAGGGCGCAGAACGCTTTCTGCTCGTCGGCGTACGTGTCTTCGCCGACGCATCCGAAACGCCGACGGGTGGGGTCCGGATCGTCGTAGCGGCGGCGTGGGGTCACCGGCTGATGCCGCGGTCTGGCCGGTCGGGGAGGCGCAGAGGTTCATCGAGGACCGCCGACACACGCTCGGAATGGTGGTCCCACAGGTCAAGGTCACGCTCGGAGATGCCCTGGCGGCGGCACTCGTCGGCAACGATGGCGCCGATGCTCACAGCGGCGGCGCACTGCTCGCGCAGCTGGTTCTCGTCGGGCAACTCTGGCCGGTCAGCGACGTAGTTGGATTTGCGCCATTCGTGCAGAGCGGCGAGGTCGAGGGCGTTGCCGGCCAGTGTGTGGAAAGCGTGGCGAACCGTTTCTGGCTGGTCGGCGAGCAGCCCGACGATGTTGTGCTTCTTGGGCGGCGCGGCTCCCAAGGAGATGACGTAGGTGGCCTTCGCCGCGGACTCGACGATCAGGAGGACCTCAGCCATCGCCGAGGCGAAGCGGACACCTTCTTGGTGGCGACGATGGTCGGCGTCGACTGCATCGGCTTCGGCGACTGTCGGGCGCAGGTGAATCTCGAGCCGCGCCGCGGCGTCGTACATCTCCTCGAATCGGCTGGCAAGCTCGGCAGTGGGGTCAGCAGGCAATCCGATCTCTTTGTCCCAGTCGATCCCGGCGTGGTGTCCGGCGTCGGCCAGCTCTACTGCGTCGCCGGCGATGCGGGCTTCCACCGAGCACGGCACCTTGGTCGTGCGCACCGCCCATTCGGGTGCGTCGGTGACAATCACGTCGACCGGGCATCCCGTGGCTGCGCGGGCCTTCGCCTCCAGCGCGCATCGACGCTTGGAGCGGGTGCTGTAGTCGCCGAGGTCGTTGTAGATCGCCACCAGGTCGATGTCGCTGCTCTGGCCGGCTTCGCCGCGCGCCACCGATCCGAACAGCAGCACCCGGCCCGCGCCGGCGCGCACTAACTCGTCAGCTGCACGACGGGCGGCAGCAAGATCCGGAGCGGCCATGAGTCGAGAATAGCCACGAGCCGGCCGCCGTCGGCGTGGTCGACAAGCGCAGCGACACGCGTGAAGCCGAAGCTGCACATGGCCGACTCGGGCCTCGCCGTAGCGCTGCTGGGCGCGACCCCCGACTCGCTCGGCGACCCCGCAGAGCCGTTCCGCGGGCCGCTTTACGGCTGTTCGTGCTGCCGATTTTGTGCTTGGGGGAGGTGTGAGCGGCGGCTGCCGCTGGCCGAGGGCAGCGTCGCCTGTCCGCGCGGTTTCTTGCAGGGGGGGTGTCGGGTTCTTCTTGGGGTGGCTGTTTCGGCGTTGAGGAGACGTCGGCGTGGGGCGGCGGCTGCTAAACGTTTGTTATGTGGCGTGATGGTTCTGGTTCGGGGTCGGCTGTTGGCGGGTTTGGCGGTGTGGTTGGCCGCGGCGGGCTCAGAGGCGGCGTGCGTTGTGGGGCGGCGGGGGCGTTGTTGTGCTGGTTGTTGTTGGGGTCGTTGGTGGCGGCTGTGCCTGT
>JAPOQG010000041.1 GCA_026710865.1 Acidimicrobiaceae bacterium | reverse complement strand
ATGCGGGCCGATGCGCTGGCCGCCTACGTCGAGGGCGCCTTCGTGGAGCTCCCCGACGGCCGGGTTCGCCTGGCGTGCTCGGCCGAGACCGAGGCTCGCACGTTCGAGGCCAGCGGCGGTCTGGCGACCGAGGAGGCGGCCGAGATCGACGTGCCCGCGGCGGTGGCCGCCGGAACGGTCGGTGGGGTTCCCAACCCCGGAGCGTTCGCGCCCGCGGTCGCCGAGGCGCTGCCCCAGGGCCGCTACCTGAGCTTCGAGAATCTGGGCCACTTCGGACCGCTGGAGGCTCCCGGCGTGGTGGCGGCGGCCGCGGTCCGGGAACTGCTCGAGGGCTAGGTACGGCCGAACTTCTGTCAAGCAACCACCTCGACACGGACGGCCAGCGTCTCGGACGGGCCGCTCGGGGGCTACAGGCCGAACTGCTGGCAAGCAACCACCGCACAGGTGGAGAACCGACGAGAGTTCTGCCGGGCGCTAGGCGGAGCCGTCGATCACGACGGGCTCCTCGTCGACCTCGTCGTCGAGGATGCGGTAGGACCGCAGCGACGGTTCGGGATGGCGCAGCGAGACGATGATGAAGCGCCACGCTCCGAAGGGGTCGAAGCGGGCCGCGTCGGCGATGTCGGTGGGCGACGGGTAGTTGGTGGTGTGGGTGTGGGAGTGCATCACGCCCATGACCGTCAGGCCGGCGTCGTCGGCGGTGCGCTCCACGGCCATCAGTTCCAGGCCGTCGAGGGTGTAGATCTCGCGGGACTCGGCCGCGTTGCGCATGGGGAAGAACCGCTCGACGCGGTCCGAGCCGGTTTGGCCGGCGAACAGGCCGCAGGCCTCGTGGGGAAGGCCGGCGACGGCGTGGGCCACCATGGCCGCGTGCGTCCGCGCCGACATCTCGAGCATCGCCCCGCACCATACCGGCGGGCCGCTTCTCCCCTGCCCCACTGGCTTGCTGCAAGTCCCAGCCTCTACCCCTCGCCCGTGACCCACACCGAAGCCGCATTTCCCCTGCCCCACTGGCTTGCTGCAAGTCCCAGCCTCTACCCCTCGCCCGTGACCCACACCGAAACCGCTTCTCCCCTGCCCCACTGGCTTGCTGCAAGTCCCAGCCTCTACCCCTCGCCCGTGACCCACACCGAAACCGCATCTCCCCTGCCCCACTGGCACAGCGGCGCGCCCGCCGGGCTCCCGCCCGCCGCGTCAGCGCCACCGGTACCGTGGCTGCGATGGCCAAGTCGCAGAAACCCCGCGACGTTCCCGAGGGTGCGTCGGTGGTCGCCACCAACCGGCGCGCCCGCCGGAATTTCGACGTCCTGGAGACCCTGGAGGTCGGCCTGGTGCTCGAGGGCAGCGAGGTCAAGTCCTTGCGGGAGGGGCAGGTGCAGATCGCGGAGAGCTGGGCCCGTGTCGACCGGGGCGAACTGTGGCTGCACAACCTGCACATCTCGCCGTACTCGCACGCTTCGCAGTCGTTCCGCTCAGATCCCGACCGGGTCCGCAAGCTGCTGGCCCACCGCCGCGAGATCTCACGGCTCGGAGCCCGGGTCGCCCAGGAGCGGCTGGCGCTGGTCCCGCTGGCCCTCTACTTCAACGACGGCCGGGCCAAGATCGCGCTGGCGCTGGCCCGGGGCCGCACCCGGGCCGACCGGCGCCGCGAGATCGCCAGCCGCGACGCCGACGCCGAGGCGGCCCGCTCGATGGCCGAGTCCCGCCGACGCCACTCAAGACGCCAGCCATGAGCCGCGCCGAGTTCGCCAATCTGGTCGGCATCGTGGCCACCGCGGTGACCTTCGTGCAGATCGTGCCCCAGATCGTGCGGCTGCTGCGCACCGGGCGCACCGAGGGCGTGTCACCCACCTGGGCCGCGGCCGGCATGACCCTCAACCTCGGCTGGCTCGCTTACGTCGTAGAGGAGCAGTTCTGGGTCACGATTCCGTCGATTGGCGCCGCCGTCTCCAGCTTCGCGTTGGCGCTGCACCTGCTGCACCGCAACGGTGCCGATGTGCGCCCCGGCCTGCTGATGGGCGCAGCCGTCGCGGTGGCGAGCGTGGTGATCCAGCGGGCCGCGGGTTGGACGGTGCTGGGAACGGTGCTGGGCCTGTCCAACGGGCTGTATCTCGGGCCTTCGGTGTTGGCGGCGTGGCGCTCGCACGCCCCGGTCGGGGTGTCTCCGGTGACTTGGTGGCTGACCGTGCTGGAGGGCCTGAAGTGGGGCTTCTACGGCGTCCTGGTGGAGTCGGCGCCGATCATGGTGTACGGGTCGACCGCGATACTCCTGGCCCTGCTCGTGCTGCTGCGGCTGTGGGTAGCCCGCGACCGCATCCAGGCCGCGCTCGCCTCGGGGGCCTGACTAGCGGCCGCTGATTGGATTCGCCTCGAATCTGCACCGGTGCTGCTCGCATGTGACGGGTCTCTCTACTGATTCCGGTTGCGGGCGCCCTCAGTGCGGGCGGTAGGCGTCTCGACGGTGGGCGACGCGGAGGACGACCACCTCGCGGCGTGCGTCATCGATCCGGTACAGGACCCGGTATGTGCCCCGGCGAGCGCTCCACAGCCCCTCCAGATGGTCTCGCAGCGCCACGCCCACTCGACGTGGGTTGTCCAGCATCGGGCCGGTGATCAACTCGATGACCGCCGCGGCTACCGGCTCGGGCAGTTCTTCGGCGATGCTGGTGGCGGCTGGGCCTGCGACCACTATCTCGTAGCGGCCATCGCTCATGAAGGTCGCAGCGCCCTCACGGCCTCCACGCCACGCACGGCGTCGCCCTCGAGGTAGGCCTTATGGGCCTCGGCCAGTTGCTCGACGGCCTCGCTGTCGGCCAGCACTGCCAGCGTCTCCTCGAGCGACTCCAGGTCCTCGGGGCTCATCAGCACCGCCGCCGGCGAGCCGTTGCGGGTGATCACGACCCGTTCGTGGTGACGGTTGACCCGTTCGATGAACTCCGAGAACCGGGACCTGACTTCGCGCAGCGATTCGCTGGACATGTACACAATTGTACCACGGTTGATCCGAAAGACCCGCAGGCCGAGGCTCAAGTGTCGGCGGTCGCGAGTATCATGGTTGGCCCCTTCGGGGGACGCAGCTTGACAAGAGACTGCACAAGGGGGCTGACCGGTTTCGACGTCGGGACCAGGAGGCCGCGGAGTGCGACCGGAGTTGCTCAGACTCCCTAAACGGGGCAACCAAAGAGACGCCGATGACGACGTTTTCGCTCTCGCAGCCTGATCTGAACTGATCTAGCTACGAGAATCATCGCGACCAGCAATGGCACGCGGGGCCAGACCGCTGCAGCCTGGCACCAGAAGCAGCGGTGGACGGCGGGGAGAGACCCGCTGACGGCAGGCAAAGACCGCTGGCACCGGAGGAAGATCCGGCGGCAGGATCCTCGGATCCCCACGACCCGGCGTGGCGGCAGCCGCAAGCCGCAGGCTCGGGAATGGTCGTAGCAAGCCCGGTGTCCGCCTGACGGACGGGAGTTCGATTCTCCCCAGCTCCACCACCAAGAACCACATAACCGCAGGTCAGAGGGCAACAATTGCGACCTCAAACAACTGCAATGTTGGTTACAGTGTCACTATCGCAAGGCCTTCAACCTTGGTGGCCACTGGTCGCCCGGTGACTCGAGACGCGCTCCAGGACGGCGGCGCGGCGCTTGCAGCCGGGACACAGGCCGCAAGCGAGATTGCCGGTGTAACAGGAGTGCGTTTGGCTCACCACCTCCTCGGTCAGCCCGCTGTGCTCCAGTAGTGCGTGCGGGAGTGCGTTGATGTGGGGGGCCAGAACTCGAACGCCTCCCTCTTGACGCCGTATCAGCGCATCAAGCGTAGACATGAATCCCGGCGTGCAGTCGGCGTGACGGTCGCCATCCCCAGCAACTATCCCTAGCACCACTGCTCCGAGGCCGTGTACAAGAGCGTGGGTCGCGGCGATCGTCGCGACGTGCTGGTTCCTAAACGGGAACCACTCGGGGGTCGGCGCAGCGTCAGGTTGCCCGCTACCGGATAGGAGACCGGCACCGACGGCACGCAGATCAATATCCAACTCGTCGAGATCCAGATGAAGATGCTGCGCTACTGCCCTAGCCGCCTCACGCTCGGCCTCTGCGGGCAGCTGTCCATAGTCGATGAATAGGGCGCGTGCCGGTCGCTCCAGGGCTGCCACCGCCGCCGAGTCAAGCCCGCCCGACAGCAGCATGAGCTTGCGCACCGACGCTGGGCCGCACCTGTGCTCCAGAGCAGCCCAGACCGCCTGGTACGCAGCGGTCCCGAGATCCGACACGAGCTTGGCGCCCGTTCCGTCGAGCATGGTGTAACGGTCAGGGTCTGGGTCGCTATTCATCACGACGACAGGCAGGCCGTGACTTGTTGCCCAGCCTGCCTCGAAGAACGGCCCGGTTCGAGCGACATCGGCCAGCAACACCAGTGCGTCACACCTGTCGAGATTCTCCAAGTCAGCCTCGGCTGTGACTTGGGCGTCTTCCTTCTCGCCGACCTCCCGCGGCGGGTACAGGGAACGCCCCCCGATGTCGTCAATGCCGCGGTCGACGACGCGGCCCGACCATCTTTGCTCCGGATTCGCGAACGATGCTGCGACGTAGACCCAAGGAGGATCCTGGACAGAAAGAGCCGTCGGAGGAACGGTCTCCCTAGCCACGCCATCGAGGCTGACAGGCCCGAAATGGCGGACCGTGACGTACCCGGCAGTTGTTCGGGAAGCAAAGCGGGCTGCCGCGATCAGGTCGCCGTTCTCGAAGTAGTGCATCGCGAGAGCAGCAGTGAACACATCGCCGGAACCGATCGGAAACACCCTTGGCGTGATCAGCGCCGGTATTCCCTCCGCTCGCTTGCCCGCCTGATAGATGAGCGCTCCGAGGGCGCCTGCCTTCACCACGACCCCTGCTGCGCCTGTATGGCCAGCAACAACATCGACCGCTGCCCGGAGATCGCTGTCGTCAGCTAGTGCGATGATCTCACGTCGGTTGGCAACAACGATCAGCTCATCAGCGTCGATCGTGTCAGTGACTTGGTCCAGGCTCAGCGAGTGCTGCGGGTCGACGACTAACCGTCGGGCAATGATCCGGGGGCGCGCTTCCACCATTCCGAACACGACGGCGTCGTCCGAGCTGACTGGAGGGACCTCAACGTTGCGGTCCGAGTCGTGCATTCGGAGTAGGGGAATGCTCAACGAGGTGTCGTAGGCAAACTCGATCGGTTGGAGTCGCGGAGTCGCGTCGACGTGCTGTTCACCCAGCACTGCGGGGATCCGTGCGAGCGTGCTGGTGTCGGCAACGGTCACGAGGCGGTCTGCGGCTTCGCCCAGCACCGCGGCGGCGCGGACACCCGATCCGTAGATCCAGTCCACGTGAGGCTCTCTGCAGGTCTCGCGATACGCGCCTCCGACAACGACGGCGGTCACACTGCTGTACCGATCATCGATGCCGCGCTACCGAACGAGCCCTTCGCCTCTTCTGGGACTCTCAGGTAGACACTGCCCTCACTCGGACCGTATGCGTGCCTAGGAACACTTCCTGGACCTCGGCCTCATATGAGATCCCAAGATCCGTGCAGCGCTGCAGGGAGTCTGTTCTCTCGACAATGGTGCCTACGGCCTCGCCGCTGCCGTCGACGGCTACGAACGCCGTACCAGCGCCCACAGCAGTCGGCACGATTGCCATTACGGCGCCCATCTGATGGACGGGCCCGCCTGGCTGTGGTTGAAGGTTCGTTGTGAAGGTGATCGACCTACAGAGATCCTCACCGGACGGCTCAGGCTTGCCCGGGCTGGGCGAGACCGGATAGTCGCCTCCTCCGCTGCCTCCCATGTCGTTCTCAACTTTCTCTAGGGGAAGACAGGAGATGTTTCTACTGAATGAGCAATTTCTCCTGGACCTTCCACGCTAGTTGGCGACGAAGTGTGAGTGGCCGACCCTTCGCGCCTGCTCCCAGATGCACAAGTCGAGAGCGCCTGGCAGCACCTGACCGTGGGCCGCGTACTGGAGGAAGACGGCTTCAAAGCGCTCGTAGTGCCGATCGACCCGCCATTCGCGTCTGAATATCCCGTTCTGGGTCAGTGCTCTGATCAGCCAGATGTCGATGATCGCCACCTCTGGTGTGCCCGTGACGTTCCTGACGATCCATGCCGCGGTCTTGGGACCGATGCCATTCATCCCTAGGAGATACTCGCGGAGCAGCAACGGATCGTCCGGGGATGGATTCGCACGTAGTCGCCTGACGGCCTGCGCCACCCGGGTCGCCCGCTGACGGGGGAACCGATACCGTCCGAGACCGCCGGGCAGCGGCCTTCTGAGGACATGCTCAATGTCGTCGGGTTCTGGCTCCGGTTGCGCTTGTAGCGCGTCCATCACCACATCGTGGGCGGCTTGGGCCAACTCAGCGGTGATGCCGTATCCGCCCAGTAGGCAAAAGATGGTCTCCGACCGCAAGTCCGCACCACGCGCCAGCAGCTCGACTCTTTCGGCGTAGCCACCCCTGATCGTCTGGTCAACCCAATAAGCAGCAGTTCCGAATGCGTCGAAGCGTCCCCACTCGACTTGCCACGCCTCCCGTCCTACAGAGAAGTGGACGTAGGAGTCGCTGCTGCGCCCGCAATGCGGATCGACCGCGGGCCCGAGAAGAACGGATGCCGTCACCGACCCGTCCTCTTCCGTGTTCCAACTAGGTCGTCCAGAGACAAGTTGAGTTCAGAAGCGATCGCCGCGACCGTGAACAGCCCTGGATCGGCCACACGGCCCTGCTCAATGCCCCGAAGTGTGTCCAAGGGAACTTCAGCATCCGTTGCGACTTGACTCTGCGACCGGGGCTGACGCGCCTCCCGGAGGGATCGGCCAAGCCTCGCCCCCCGTTCTCTGTCGGCGGCGCTCTTCTTGGGTCTTGGCATAGTGTTATTATACTCGTATTATTATACTATACGATCTCCGAGTCTGGTTGAGCCGACAGTCGGGCGCCGCTCGGCTTCGGTGGTGACGATGCCCAGCGGCCGCAGCGCTTGGCGAGGCTGAGGTGCGAGTGCCACAGGGAGCGCCGACTGACAAGCCGCTCCTGGAGTCCGCTAGCCCAGATATTTCAGTAGGGGGGTCTGTGTGGGGTCGCTGTGCCGCGGGAATGCCCTTCTGATGTGACAGTCTTGGGGTTGAAGGACCACACGAGACGGCACAAAGAGAGCCTTCGCGAAAACGTGGGGAGGGGGGTGGTTGAGGGTCCCTGAGCAGGGGTCGAGGCCCTGCTGGAATCGGTGATTGGCATGATCACGATCCAGGAGGGCCTCGATGGCTTGCGATGTTATGGCAGTTCGGCTGCATTTGCCGCAGGTCCGTGTGCTGGAGGTGGTCGAGGACACCCCGGGCGCGCTCAGGGTGGGCGTGGAGTCCATGTTGTTGAGGCTGCGCT
>JAPOQG010000291.1 GCA_026710865.1 Acidimicrobiaceae bacterium | reverse complement strand
GCGGCGCAGGAGCACCACCGCGGCCACGGCCAGCACCGCGACCACGATGATCACGGGCACCAGCCAGGACGCCGCCGAGCCTCCGCTGTCGTCGCCGGCCGGAGCGGCTGCCGCGGCTGCCGGCTCTTCGGCCGGTTCGGGCTCGGGCTCCGGTTCGGGCTCTGGTGCGGGCTCGGGCTCCGGTTCGGGCTCTGGCGCGGGTTCCGGTTCGGGCTCGGGTTCGGGCTCGGGTTCGGGCTCTGGTGCGGGTTCGGGCTCTGGTTCCGGTTCGGGCGCGGGTTCGGGCTCTGGTGCGGGCTCTGGCTCGGGTGCGGGTTCCGGTTCCGGCTCGGGCTCCTCGGGAACCGCGAAGGTGAACTGCTGGGCGGCGAAGTTGGCGCCGGCGAAACCGTCGCCGGCCACGACGAAGCAGGGGATGGTGTGGTCGCAACGTCCCGGAATGACGGCCACCGGAAACTCCACGGTGCCGGTGCCGTCGTCGGCGATGGTCGTGGTGTGCTGGCCGTAGTTGCTCAGCTCGCAGTCTCCCGGCCCGGCGGTCGGGAAGATGTAGCACGTCACGACGGTGGCGGTCTTGCCCGGCAGCCAACTGGTCAGGGTCACGGTGACGACCTCGCCGTCGGCCAGGCCCTCGCTCTTGGACAGCTCGAGGGTCTCGCCGTTGTGCCCCTCGCCGTGGTCGGCAGCCACCGGCGCAGCCACGGCGGCACTGGCCAGGAGGACGGCGAAGCTCGCCGCCATCAGCCGGCGAACAGTGCGATATGACATTGGATCTACCCCCAGTTGCTGCCCTCGGGCCGCAGTCGGTTCTCCCAGGATCCCGTGCTTCCGGGGCCGTCGGTCCGCAGACCCGGCTCCTGTCGGCGTCGGTCCGCTCAGACTAGAGCGAAACAACGTTCCGGTCAACGGAACAACGGCAAGAGAGGCGGCGCAGCGCCCGCACCCGTCAGCCGCCCCGCCCGGAGCCCCGGACGCCGACCTCCACCAACTCGTCGCCCATGGCGGCCACGGCATTGATCATGGAGGCCTGGAGCATGTAGGCGCGGGCCTCGGCCGGATCGGCGGCCCGGGCGGCCATCCGGTCGAGGGCTCGCTGGCGTGCGGCGCCGTCCGGGGCGGCCAGGCTCTCCGCGTTCTCGTGGGTGTGCCGGCGGACGTAGTCGATGGCCAGCCTCCGGCGGACCTCGGCGTGGCGGGCCAAGCGGTCGGCGCCGATCTCGCCCCGCAGGACCGCGGCCACCGACGCGCCGAGCAGCACCGCGTCGTGGATGCCCCCGTTCATGCCCATCCCTCCCAGCGGGTTGTTGATGTGGGCGGCATCGCCCATCAAGACCACGCGGCCCACAAGGAAACTCTCGGCCACCCGCTGGTGGACCCGGTAGATGGTCCGGTGGGCGATCTCGAAGGGCTCGCCGGTGGCCACGACCCCTCTGAGGCGGCGCTGAGCGCTGCAGTCGCCCAGCGCCTGGTCGTCGCTCTCGCCCTCGCCGACCGGGAACAGCGCCCGCCACAGGCTCGCGGTCCGCAGCAGGACCAGCCACTCGTCGGGGTCGGAGATGTAGTTGACCGCGGCCAGGCGGTCCAGGCGGGCAGCCATGTCGAACGGGGTCGACAGCACCAGATAGCGGTCCTCGTAGGTCATCCCGTCGAAGGCCAGATCCAGCGCCTTGCGGACCGCGCTGGCCGCGCCGTCGGCGGCGACCACCGCATCGGCCTCCAGGCGCTCCCCCGAGGCCAGCACGACCGAGGCGGCGCCACCGTGGTCGGCCGCGCCGGCGACCTCCGCGTCGAAGCGGACGGTCACACTCCGCTGGCGCTCGAAGATGTCGAGCATGATCTCGCACAGCTTGAACTGCTCGCACTGGAGCCGGTACGGATGGCCGGTCACGTCGGCCAGTTCGCCCAGGTCGAACTCGGCGACGACACCCTCGCGGCGGTCCCGGTAGGCGAACACGGGGGCCACCAGCCCCCGGCGAAGCAGCTCGTCGACCACCCCGAGGGGCTCGAGCAGGTCGAGCGTGGCCGGATGGAAGGTCGACGCCCGCAGCTCCCGGGGCAGCGTCGGAGCCGCTTCCAGCAGGGTCACGTCCATGCCGCCGGCGGTCAGCACGGCGCCGGCCACGCAGCCCACCGGACCGGCGCCGACGACGATCACCCGGGGACGAGTCACGGATCAGTACTCGCGCAGCATCATCCCATGGCCCACGAACTGGTCGGAGATCCCCAGGGTGCGCAGCGCATGCCACAGACAGACGGCGTTGATGGCCAGGACCGGCTTGCCCAGCCAGCGCTCGGCCTGGTCGGCCACCTCGACCATCGACAGGTTGGTGCCGCACTGCACTATGGCGTCGATGTCGTCGCCGTCGATCTCCTTGAGCACGTCCACCAGGGTCTCGGGAGTCACGTCGGCGATGGAGGTGGCGGAGGCGCAGCGCAGGCCCCGCACCCGCCTGACGTCGAAGCCGCACTCCGTGAAGTACCCGTAGACCTGCTCGTCGGCGGCCGGCTGGTAGGGGGTGAGGCAGGCGATGCGCCTGACGCCGAGCAGCTCGAGGGCGGCGTTGCAGGCGGCCGCTCCTGAGGTGATGCCGATGTCGCCGGCTATCTCGCGCACCCGGGCCGAGAAGGCGGCGTTGCCCTCCTTGCCTCCCCAGAAGGTCTCGGCCGACATCCCCATGAGGATGTGGTCGGGCTTGCAAGTCATGATGTCGCGCACCGCGTGGGGGATGGTCTGGCGGATCAGGTCCAGGAAGTGCAGGAACGCCTCGTCGCTGCTCAGGTCGGGCGCCTCCACCAGGAAGCGCCCGCTGTGGAACGTGACTCCCGCGGGGCGCACCCGGGAGAAGTCGTGCTCGACGACGGTGTTGGTCGACGGCACAATGACCCCGATCTTGGCCCGGTAGCCGACGACATCAGGCATGAGCGACCCTCCCAGTCCCCTGTGCAACGGAACTGTGTTCCGCTGGTGGGAACACTAGCCTCGGCATCGGTGATGGGAAACGCTGTGCTGCGGCGCGAGGACCCCGACCTCTTGACCGGAGCAGCCCGATTCGTGGCGGATATGACTCCCGCCGGAACGCTGCACCTGGCCTTCGTGCGGTCGACCATGGCCCATGCCCGAATCGATGACATCGACACCGCCGAAGCGCGGCACATCGCGGGAGTCGTCGACGTCCTCACCGCCGGCGACCTGGCCATCGCGCCCCAGCCGCTGTTCATCGCGCTGCCGCCGGAGCTCAGCAGGCTGCCGCTGACCGACAAGGCCCGCTATGTGGGCGATCCGATCGCGGCGGTGGTGGCCGAGTCTCCGGGTGCGGCCGCCGACGGGGCCGGCCTGGTGGTGGTGGACTACGAGCCGCTGCCGGCGGTGACCGACCCGTTCGCGGCGCTGGCGCCCGGTGCGGCGCTCGTGTTCGAGTCGCACGGGTCGAACCAGGCCTCCGAGCTCAAGGTCAACGCCGATGCGCAGTCGCTGGCCGGTCACGATCTGGTGGTCTCGGGCCGCATCGTGAACCATCGCATGGCTGCCGCGCCCATCGAGCCGTCGGCGGCGCTGGCCGTTCCCGGAGTCGGCGCAGGTGGCGAGGGGGTGACGCTGTGGTGCACGACTCAACGGCCCCATGACACGCGCGACGTCGTGGCCGCCGCGCTGGAGGAACCGCCGGATCGGGTGCGTGTGATCGCGCCCGCGGTCGGCGGGGGGTTCGGTGCCAAGGGGTCGGCGTACCCGGAGTTCGTGGTGGCCGCCTGGCTGGCCCGCCGTCTCGGCCGTCCGGTGAGATGGGTCGAGACCCGCACGGAGAACCTCACCAACATGACCCAGGGTCGAGACCACGTCCACGACGTCGAGCTGGGACTGACGAGCGACGGCCGCTTCTGCTGGCTCCGGACGAAGGTCACCGCCGACGTGGGCGCCTACCCCGGCATCGGTGCGCTCCTGCCGTTCTTCACTATGACGATGGCGTCGGGCCCCTACCGGATACCGGTGGTCGACTTCGAGTCGGTCTCGGTGATAACGAACAAGGCGCCCGTCTTCCCGCTCCGGGGGGCAGGAAGACCCGAGGCCACGGTCTCGCTCGAGCGCATCGTGGACCTCACCGCAGCCGAACTCGGCATGGACCCGGTCGAGCTTCGGCGCCGGAACCTGCTCACATCCGCTGAGTTCCCCCTGACAACCCCCACCGGCGCCAACATGGACAGCGGCGACTACGCCCGCGGCCTCGACCTGGCGCTGGAGACCGCCGGCTACGAGGACCTGCGCGCCGAGCAGGCCCGCCGCCGCGCCCGCGGCGATCGCAAGCTGCTGGGTATCGGCGTGTCGGTCTATGTGGAGGTGACCGCGGGCGGCCTGTACCAGGAGTTCGGCTCGGTCACTGTCGAGCGCGACGGCACGGTGACTGTCCGGGTGGGGACGAGCCCGCAGGGTCAGGGCCATGTCACCGCGTTCAGCCAGATCCTCGGGGAGATCCTCGGGGTCGCAGCCGAGCGGGTGAGGATCATCTGCGGCGACACCGCCGAAGTGCCCACGGGGCAGGGAACGGTGGCATCGCGGTCTCTGCAGATAGGCGGCAGTGCGGTGTGGACCGCAGCCAACGAGGTCCTAGACAAAGCCCGGCTCCTCGCGGCGGGCATTCTCGAAGCCGGCGTGGCCGACATCGTGGTCGCCCCCGACGGCCTGGCCGTGGCGGGCGTTCCAGCCCGCACCGTGTCATGGGCGGAGCTTTCTGCGGCCGCGGGCGGCCTTGCCGCGGAAACCGACTTCGACCAGGGCGAGGCCACATACCCCTTCGGCGCGCACGTCTCGGTGGTCGAGATAGACGCCGACACCGGCGACACGCGGCTGCTGCGCCACATCGCGGTGGACGACTGCGGACGGATACTCAACCCGCTGCTGGTGCAGGGACAGGTGCATGGAGGGATAGCCACCGGCGTCTCGCAGGCGCTGTACGAGCAGTCGGTCTACGACGCGGACGGCAATCCCCGCAACACCAACTTCGCCGACTACGCCATGCCGGCAGCCTCTGAACTTCCTCGCTTCGAGACGGCCCACACCCAGACGCCGACCCCGCTCAACCCCCTCGGCGCGAAGGGCATCGGCGAGTCCGGCACCATCGGATCCACACCCGCGGTGCAGTCTGCGGTGCTCGACGCGCTGGAGCCCCTCGGGATCACGCACCTCGACATGCCCTACACGCCCGAGAGAGTGTGGCGCGCCATCGCAGCCGCCGAGTCGGCGACCCGAAGGAAGGCCTCCAGCGATACCGGGGTCATGGCTTCGTGATGCTCGAACACGGTGTGCAGGTCCAGAACGGCGACATCGTCGCCGAAGGCTTGCTGGATGCGCTTGGCTTGGGGCAGTCCATGGGAGACCCAGCCGGGGCACAGCATCTGAAAGGCTTCCATCACCACGACCTCACCCCGCAGACCAGCCAGGGGCGTGCGGGCCCGTCGAG
>JAPOQG010000042.1 GCA_026710865.1 Acidimicrobiaceae bacterium | reverse complement strand
TTCCGGGCGCATCCACCGAGCAGCTCGCCGAGATCGTCCGGTCCCACCTGTTCGAGAACCCCGACCGCTGGCTGCTGCGCGAGGACGAAGGCCCGAGCCCGGCCTCCTAGCCGCAGGCGCCGGCGAGCGCCGTCGGGCAGGTGAAGGACCGCCGCCGGCTAGGCCGCGCCGTCTCCGATACCGCAGGCGTCGAATACCGGGAACGCGGCGCGCTCCAAGCCGACGAGGTCGAAGGTGATCCGGCCCTGGGAGGGTCCGGGCGGGATCGTGTCGTAGCCCTCGAAGGTCTCGACGGTCAGCATGGGGCCTGATTCATCGTCCTCGTTGGTCCTCGCCGCGTCGCGCGTCTGGGCCGCGAAGGTGTGCGAGTCGGCCTCCTGACCGGCGATCTCGGGCGTGGGCGGCGGCAGCAGCAGGACCTCGGCCTGGCCTGGATGTCCCCACCACGGCGCCACGTCGCTCGCATCCTGCCCGGCGAAGGCGTACCGGACCATCGTCGGCTCGCCGTAGGACCGTTGCGGCGGACCGTAGTGCCACAGCGACACATCCAGGAGCGACTCTGCCGGGTCGCCCTGCGCGTGCCAGCACGCCACCCACAGTGTGGGAGCGAAGCCCCGCCAGTCGTACTCCACGCTGTGGGAGACGGCCTCGAGGTGCGCAGAGATGCTGTAGTCGCCCTGCTCGTCGAAGCGCTCCTCCACCACCCATCGTCCCAGCGGCCCCGGGTCGATGTTCTGGCAGTGCTCGATCTCGGCTTCGATGGCGGTGCGGAACGCGAGCGCGTCCCAGAAGTACTCACGGCCGGGGATCTGGCGGTACTCCGGGCACACGCCGCGACGCATGGTCGCCGGGGACTCGAGCACCACCCGGTGGCCTCGGCCGTCCGCCGCGGTGGCAGGCGGCTCGCTCGCGGGCAGCGCGCAGCCTGCCAGGACCGCGGCGGCAGCGGTTGCGCCGAACAGGCGACGGACCGCGCCCACCGCAACCGTCGGCAGCAGCCGGCCGGCGCGCGGGGCGGTGCGGGCGGTTCGCGTGCTCACCAGTCTCGGCCGCAGTCGTCGACGACATCGATTCGTGGTTCGGCCGGTGCTCGGGCGGGCGGTTCGCCTGCTCACCAGACCCGGCCGCAGTTCTCGACGACGTGGCGGATGCGCTCGGCGGCCATGGACTCGGCGCTGAGGTCGAAGCGCCACTCCAGTGGGGGACTGCCGTCGCTCTCGGGGAATGTGGCCACAACCTGGAGCTCGGCGCCCTCGCCCCCGGCGGTCTCGCTGAAGTAGCGCAGTGTCCGCTCGACGAACTGCTGGCCGGGAACGAACGCGACGAACCCGTCCACTAGTTGGGCAGGGTTGTCGTCGTTCAGCCCGACCAGGATGTCCTTGGGACCGCTGTCGCCGTCGAAGTCGAGTCCCCAGCCGCCCCACGCCTGCGGGTGCAGCCGCGGATCGTCCAGTATCGGGCGCGACGGCGTGAAGGTGACGTCGATCTCGCCGTGGCCGTCGCCGTCGGGATCCCAGCAGGCGACGGCCAGGCGGGCCGGCAGCTGGCGTCCGTACCGCTCGGCGTAGGTCTCGCAGTCGTCCTCGCCGATACCGTCGCAGCTTGTCGGGCTGGGCCGTTGCTGGGCGTAGGCGGAGGCGGCGAGAACACGGCCCGCGGCCCGCTGGGGCAGCAGGTTCAGGGGTGCGACAGAGAGTTGCCACTCGTGGGCGTCGGGCGGCTCGGCGGGCCACTGCCGGGCGCAGGCCGCGGCGACGATGGCGACGGCCGCAACGGCGAGCAGGCCGCCGGCTCTTTGCAGTCTCATATCACTCCCCCTTTGGGCGGTGCACTGTCGCCGTCCCCGGCAGCGGCGGTCCATCCTCGAAGATGCTCGGCCCGCACCTGCTCGGAGTACTCGAGGCGCCACGACATCAGCACCATGGCCCCGGTGCCGTCCCCGTCCCCGGCGTCGGCGGTGATGGGGGAGGGGCCCGATCCGATGGCGTTCACCGGCGGCGCCGAAGCCGGCGCGTGGGGGCCCAGGACGTCCCTCCAGGCGAACCGGTGCCGCACCTCGCCGGCGGGCAGCGGTGTCCCCGACGGCCCGAGCGCGAGGAAGTCCGCGGCGCCGTCGGCGACGCCCGCGGGCCCGTGCACGGCGGAGAGCGTCTCGAGCAGCGCGAGGTAGCGCTCCATGCTGTCCTCGCCGCCCGGGCCGTCCTCGCGGTCAGCGCCCTCGGCGAGCAGCCGGCGCCAGCGGGCGCGGTGCGCATCCCGCACCGCCCAGCCGTCGGCGTGCACGGCGTTGGCGTAGTCCTCGCGGGCGCCGAGCACCTCGCTGCCGTCGCGCTGGTCGCGGGACGCCAGCGCGCCGGGGATGGAGGCATCCGAGTCGGGATCGGGGCGGTCGTCGAGCACACGCCTCGAATAGCGGGCCCGCCAGGCCTCCAGGACATCGTGATGGGCCGATGTCAGCCAGCCTCGCCTCGCCACGTCGGCCTGCAGCTTCCTCTGCTCGTCCTCCACACGCTCGGTGGATGCGTTGGCCGCGGCGACCAGCATCGACGGCGGCGGTGCCTCGTCGAAGCACAGGCTCTCGACATCGAGACGGCGGCCCTCCGCCGGCCCCGGGTCTCCGAACGGCCGATGCAGCATCTCGGTGATGATCCGGCGATGGTCGGCGAACTGCTCCGAGAGGCTCTGCAAGCGCACGAGCTCGGCGGCGTAGTGGACCGATTGGGCGATGTGCTCGTGCCGCAGCCGTTCGCCCTCGCGCAGGTCGCTCACCGCGTCGCGCAGCTTGACGGAACTGCGGCGCAGGACCAGCCCGCCGATGGCGGCGACGGCGATGATCACCGCGAACCAGCCGGCAGGCCAGATCGCCGGGCCGTAGGCGGGCCGCGCCCCCCACGGCGTGATCGCCTCCCAGGCGATGGCCAGGTACGGCCACCTCTGGTCGACCGCGGCGGCGACCGCCGCCGCCATCAGCAGACCGCACACCGCCAGCACCGCCCGGACCCGTGGCCGGCGGTGCCGGGCCCGCTCGTACTCATCGTCGCTCGGCCGTGCTGCGGCGCAGCGCTCGAAGTTCCGGCGCGCCCTCCTCACCGCTGCGTCGAGGTTTGCTGCCAGCCGGGACATGAGCGCGTCGTGGTCGCCGCCGGTCGGCACGGCGTCCTCGTCGGGTGCCAGCCACTCGTCGAGGCCGGAGTCGGCCGCGGTGTCCCTGTCAGCGCCGGTGTCGCGGTCGGCGGCGGTGTCCCGGTCAGCGCCGGTGTCGCGGTCGGCCGCGGTGTCTTGGCCCGGGGGAGGGTCGGGACGGCCGTCCCGCGGCTTCGGCACCGGGCCGCGGGGGTCCGTCCGGCGCGGTCGACGACGGTCCGACAAGTCGGCGCCGGCCAGCCGGTATCGGCCGGTCGACTCGCCCGCATCCGTTTCCCGCACGCCGTCGGCGACCTCCCAGACCGTCTTGCGGGACGCTGCGTCCCGGCCCCGCCCTTCACCGCCAGCGGTCGGCGGCGTCGCGGCCTCCACCGGCACGGCGTCGCCATCACGGGTTCCGCGGGACGGAGGCCCGGGAGTGGTGGGAGAAGCGGGCGAGTCCGCCACGGTGCCCTTCGGGGGCGGGCTGCTATCGCCGCGGCGCGTCGCGGGCTGCGATCGCCGCGGCTGAGCGTCGCCGGCTGCTCGGCTGGTGTCGCGATGCCCGCCGTCGGTGCCGGGAGCGGCCGGCTGGGTGTCAGCCAGGTGCAGCGGCGCCAGCGCCGACGGGTCGGACCACACCAGGACTTCTCCGTCGCGGCCCTCGCCGCTGGTGACGGGCGGCACTCCGGGCGGCATCTCGGCCCCGTCGACCAGTCCGAAGAAAGCGCCGCGCACCGTCCGCCACGTCTCTGGGGTGGCGCCCTCCGTGCCCGCGGAGAGGTGGCCGATCGGGAAGCTGCTGTGCCTGATGTGGTCCACGAGCTCGGCGACTCTCCGGTCGTCGGCCGCCGTGCCTAGATTCAGGCGAACCATGCCGTCGGCGTCGGGCTCCCGGAAGCCGCCGGTGCGATGGGCGAGGCGCCGCAGAGCGTCTTCCGCCTCCGTTCTCGGCCGCGGCTTCCTCAGCGGTCCGAACAGGCAGTCCCAGAGTCCTGGAGCGGACTCCGGCAGTTCCTCGGCGGCAGGGGCGAGCCTGCACTTGAAACCGGCTTGGCTAGCCAGCCGCTCGGCCACATGCACGTCGGGAACGGAACCGGGCAGGGCGCGCCGCACGCCCGCCTCCCTCGGCGCCGGCCAGGGCGGCGAGCCGGGAATCCCCAGGAACGCCAGGTCGGGAGCGTGCAGCACCCGCTGCTGGGCGTGGACGATGCGGGGGTCCTTGACCGGTCCGTCAGACCGGTCGGTCAGGTCCAGCGCGGCGTCCGCGCCGCTCCAGCCTCCCGCCGCGCACAGCGCCACCGCCGCGGTCAGCGCCAGCGGGCCGCCTTCGGAGGCGTCCTCGGTGGCCGAGTGCGTGTCTGGGGCAACCCTGCGGTCGTGAACCAGGTGATAGTCCCACATCGCGGAGAAGTCGTCCCGCCCGAACTCTCGGTTCGGGCCGGGCACGGCGACCGTCAGCGATCGCACGGTCACGTCGCTGCCGAACAGCTTGTGCATCTCCTCGAGAGCATCTTCCTCAGCCTGGCGGGCGCCCCGGATGCCTCGGGCTGGGCCTCTCAGCGCAGCTAGCCACACTTCGCATAGGCCTTGGGAGACGGCGCCGCTCAGCGGACCGCAGGCCCAGGCGCGCCCGTCGGCCCATTCACATTCCGCGCGGGACGAGCCCGAGGCCAGCTCCTGGGCCGGGGACCAGGCCGCGGCGCCAAGCAGTCCGGCACGGCACCACGACGCCAGGGCCGACCGCAGCGGCTCGGCGTCGGAGCCCTCGCCGGAGGTGAGCAGGACCAGCCTCGCGCCCGGCACCGTCAGATCACCGACCCCGTTTGGGGCCGGCCTGCGAGCAGGTCCCGCAGCGCCCGGTAGCAGTCGAGGTAGATGGGCGCCAGTTCGGTGGTCATGGCGCCGGACTCCGCGGAGCCGTCGATGCCCCGCATCATGTGCTCGCTCATCTTGTCGGGATGGTGTTGCCGGAAGTAGTCGAGATTGTCGTCCAAGTAGCGCACGGCCGCCGCCCGGCGCTCCTGCGGGCCGGTCCCGACGACCTTGGGCACTTCGTCGCCGACGGTGGGATGCGGCGGCTCGCCCGACTCCAGCAGTTGCTGCAGGTCGTCGTGGATGCGTCCCCGCAGCGACGGGAGCCCGAGGTCGTAGAGGCGCCGGTAGCCCTCGTAGACCTCGATGCCGTCGCTGCCCACCGTGCCGAACGTGAGGCTGAAGCCCTCCAGCAACGCGGCCAGCAGGTCGTCGTAGTCTCTCAAGGTCGTCAGCAGCGGCCACGGGAACGCGGCCTCGGCGGCTGCCGCCGTGATCCTGATCGGCGCGGTGGGATCGCTAGTGATGTAGCCGCAGAGCCGGGCGACCGCGAACCCCGAGATCATGGCCCGCAACGTCTCTCGAGGCACCGGCACGAAGGCTTCCAGGGTCCTGCCCCGCCGCCACATCCAGAGTCCCGAGGACCGGTTCGACGGCTCCGGGGTCTCTTGTAGCGCCTTGGCCACGGGCTCGGTGAAGGAACGCACCGCCATCGGGTAGACGGGATTCTCGATGTAGGAGGAGATCAGCACTGAGGGCGCGTCCTGGATGCTGGCCCGGTAGGACGCGTCGCCGATGATGGCCCTGGCCGCCTCCTCGGCCGGGTGTCCCTCGCCGAAGGGGAACTGCGAGCACACCGTCAGGAACGGTTCGAGGCTCGCCGTATGGGTCGGCTCGTAGAGATCGAGGTCGATCCGCATCAGCGGATCGGCGGCCTGCTTGGCGTTGCCGAGCTGCTCGCGGAACACCTCCATCCGGCGGGCGTGGTCGATGCGGCGCTCGCCGGTGTCGGGGTCGGTCTCCCCGAGATAGGAGCGGAGCCCCTCGCCGACCACCCGGCTGAACTTCCCGCCCGGGCGGCGAGTCCAGTGCTGCACGCGCTCCTCCACGTCGTGGGCGCCTGCGTGGCACACCACGTCGGCGTGCTGCCCGGGCTGCCAGCGGTGGTGCCCTCCCGGCCGCACAAGCGGGTCCATCTGATCGTCGCCGGCGATCAGCCGGTACCGCAGCGGATCGGTGCTGCGATTCCCGCAGGGGACGCGACCCCGGCCGGCCTCTGCGCTCAGCTCACCGATCAATTCCGACCAGGCGTCGTGCTTCTCCAGCGGCAGTTCGACTGTGGACGGCAGGTAGCGCTTGGCGATGTCGCCCACGTCGGTGGGCCAGCCCTTCACATCGTCCTCGCCCAGCGCGATGCCGACCTCGGCGCGGGCGGCCAGCACGGCTCGGCGGATCGCCCCGAACACCTGGTCCGCGGCGGCCTCCACGGCCTCGGCCGCGGCCCGCAGGCGCAGGGCGCGCCACCGGAACGCCACTCCCTGCGCGACCCCGTCGGCGCCCTCGCGCACCTGGGGGGAGTCGCCGGGGAGATCACCGCCCTGGGCGCTCAACTCTTCGAGGGCGGCCTCCACCCTCTGCCGGTACTGGCGGTCGTCGCTCTGCGCCTGCTTCCGGATCGTGTTGACCTCCGCCGGGAGGATCTCGTCGATCACATGTCCGAGCGTCGCCGCCGCGACGTCCAGCGACGACAACGCCGCGACCTCCGAGACCGACCGGCAGGTTGCGGCCAGCATCGCCTGGCACCAGTCGTGGTCCCGGTCCTGCCGAGACTCCGCCTCGCGCTCCCACTCGTCGGCCTGCTCGGCGCCCCGGTGCTTCAGCAGGTCGCGCCATCGGTCGCCAGTGGCGCGCTGGCCGGCCGGGAACTCCAGCGCGGCCCGCACCTGCGCTCTGACCTCTCGCAACTCGTCGTCCGGAGCGAAGGCCTCCGGCGCGGATGCGCATCCCCTCGTCTGCCTGTCCGGAGAAGCCGGGCCCGAGTGCTTGCCTTGATGGATGTCCTCGGCGTGGCGCCTGCCCGCCTTGTCGATGAGTTCCTGCTCGGTGTCGTCCCGGGCCCGCTCAGCGAACCGGCTGAGGCGCAGGTGACCTCTGGAGAGGCTCTCCAGCACCTCGCGGGCCAGCAGGTGCTCGGCCCACAGCGAGAAGCGGTCCCGGCCCACCGTCACCTTGGCCGCTCCGAACGACGACACCGCGCCGAACTGATGCTCGCGGCCGAACGGATAGCCGCCCTTGTTGTCGTTCGCAGAGTTGCGCCAGTTGACGTTGATGAAGTTGTGGATGTCCTCCTGCACGGTGGCTTCGACCACCCATGTGGACAGGGCCTCGCCCGCAGCCCGGTACACCTCCACAGTGTCTCCCAGGTCGGCGCCGCTGTGGCTGTAGCGTCCCACCAGGAAGATGGAGTGGGGTCCCGCGCCCGGATCCAGCACGGCCTGGGTCCGCAGTGGCGACTCGATCTCGCCGGGCTCGGACCAGTAGGCGGCCAGCATCTCGCTCATCAGCCCCAGCGAGTTCGCAGCCATGGGCCGCGAGTCCGGCAGGTCGAAGATGTCGTTGGTGAACAGCAGCAGCGCGGGGTGCCGGCCGGCGGGGTCGCAGGCCTGCACCAGGTCGATCACGTCGAGCACGACCCCGGCGCCGGTGCCTCCGGCCATCGATGAGCACACCGTCACCAGCGGGGCCGCGGCATCGCCGCCGACCTCGGCCTCGACGCCCAGATAGGTTCCCACCTCGCGCAGCAGCGGCCCGCCGGCAGCGGCCCGCTGGAAGGCGGTCCTGAGCCGGCCCAGCAGGGCGCCCTCCAGCGACAGCAGCCCGGCGGCCCGCCCGATGCCCCGGTTCTGGCCCGCTCCGTCCTTGAGCGGGACGTTCACAGCCCGGGGATCGGGGAGCCAGCCGCACAGCAGCCGGGCGTCCCGGCGCCCGATGGGATGGCTCGCCGTGAGCGCATTGCACAGACCCCTGTAGCTGTCGAAGGTGGCCGACAGCGACAGGAAGTCCGCCTCCGGGATGGTCGGGATCTCCGTGGGGCTCTCCTGGACGGTGAGCGTGTCGAGTCCGATGAACTGCCAGGCCTCGGGCATGCCCCGGTCCCAGCCGCGGTGCTCGAGGCGGCGCCGCACCGCGTCGCGGACGTAGCGCACGGCCTTGGTCCCCGAGCCGCCGCATCCGATGAAGATGACCGGTCTCAGCATCATTCGCTCCTATTTGGTGGGTCTTCCGAACGGGTCGGTGTCGTGGTCGGACTCGTACTGATCGTCTTGGCCGTCGTCTGCGAAGGGGTCGTCGTGACCCGGGCCCGCATCCCCCGCGCCGGCTGGGTCCTGGCCCGAGGCGCCGTCGCCGCCGGGTGCCCCGGCCTCCTGAGGCGGCCGGGCGGCGCCGTGCGACTCGCGGTGTGCCCTCAGCCGCGGCGCGGCCGCCCTGGCCGCGTCGTCGAGCCGGTCCTGGGCCTCCTGGGAGTCCGTGGGAAGATCCCAGACGATCAGCCGCGGCTCCTCGGCGGTGGCGTCCACCGTCCAGCCGCCGGACAGGTCGGTGCCGACAAGGGCCCGGCGGCGGCCGCTGCGAAGCGGCGCGCTGCCCTTCGGGCCGATGCAGTCGCCCGACGCCGACGACGCTGTCAGCCGCGGTCTTTCGCCGAGCAGCAGCGGGAGCCACGACGAGCGCAGCCTCACCCCGCCGATGTCGGTGGAGGCCTTGCGCCGGGTCAGGTCCATGCAGATGTCCCGGCGCGTGCCCGCAAGTGTCGGAGCGTGCTCGAGGCTGTCGTCGGTGTGCAGCGCGACGGTGACGTAGTCCGGCGAGGTGATGGGGCGCCACGGACGCAGCCGCCAGGCCACCAGCACCCGGGCCACCAGGGCCGCGGCCACCAGCACCGCCAGCATCGGCCAGAACGTCTCGACCGGCCGCGGCGGCCTCTTCACGAAGAATCGGTCCGACTCCAGCCGAACCGACTGCTGATCTGCGGCACCGGGCCGCTCGGCCACGTCCATGCTGAGCGCGACCGCCAACTCGGTGTCCTGATCGACGTCGACGCTGAGCCGCAGGGGCGACGGGCAGGTGAACCTCCCGCCGGTGCCGCCGCTTGCGCCCGGCACCTGGCAACTCCACGGGTCAGCCTCGATCTGCGGCGTCTCGGCCCGTTCCGCTGCGGAGGTGGCGCCCTCGGCCGGCTCGGTGTCCAGGACCGCCACGCTCGTCTCGTCGAGAACCAGCACACCCGAGAGCTCGCCGGGGACGGCCGTCACCGGGATGCTCACCGTGCGGCCGGCGACTTCCGGCGCTCCCAGCGCGACTCCCGACGGCCCGACGGGGAGTCCGACGATGAATCGGCCCGATTCCAGCCGAACGGACTGTCGCTGTTGGGCTATGCGCTCGCCCAGCAGCGCGGACAGGCGCTCGCCCTCCTGCGACCCCGGCGGGAACCACAGGCCTTCCAGCACGGCGTCCGCAGTGCCCGGCTGCTCGGCCACGCCGACGCGCAGCGCGGCCGCCATTTCGGTGTCCTGGCCGACCTCGATGCTGAGCCGCAGCGACGGGCAGGCGAACTCCCCGTCGGCGTGGCTGCTCGCGCTGGGCACTTCGCAATTCCACGGGTCGGCCTCGATCCGCGGCGTCGCCGGCTCTCCCGCTGCGGTGCTGTCGGGCGTTGCCGGCTCGGCGCCCGGGACCGGCTCGGCGTCCAGGACCGCCACGCTCGTCTCGTCGAGAGCGAGCACGCCGGCGAGTTCGCCGGGCACAGCCGACACCGGGATGCTCACCATGTGGTCGGTGACCTGCGGCTCTCCCAGCGTGACTCCCGACGGCAACCAGACCGTTTCGGGATCCTCGACTGTTTGGCGGACCTCGCTGACGCGGTCGCGTCCTTCGAGCATCTCGCGCAACCTCTGGAGCTCGGCCCCGGTCAGCTGGTACCCGCCGATGTCGCGCTTCCATTCCAAGGCCTCGGGATGACCGCCGTAGGTGAAGTGCTGTGTCAGAACCGCGGCGGCGACCAGCCCGCCGCGCCCGTCGATGGCCTCCCGCAGGTTCAGGCCGTTGCCGCCTCCGTTCACGCTGTCCCAGTGGACCAGACGGTCGAGGAATCCCGGAACCTCGAACCGGCGGTCGGCGCCCACCACGTCCAGCGGGCCCTCGGTCAGCGAGCCGCGAGTCGCATAGACAGGCTCGCCGTCGCCGGCGTCGGGGCGCACCCGCAGTTCGATGTCCTCGTAGTCGTCCGGGTAGTGGTCCACGAACCCGCTCAGCGCGCCGTCGCCCCCGATGCCGAAGCTGTCGACCACGGGGCTGTCTTGCGTCTGGAACCGCACCACCGCCGCGGCCTTGCGGGCGTCGGCCTGCGCTTCGGGCGTGTCGCCGTAGAACAGCAGTGCCCATTCGCCCTCCCACCGCCACGGCCATCGGTTGGGGTCGGCGAGCCCCTGCGCGGCCTGGTGGCCCACGATCTGGATCTCGCTGCCGTACTGGGCCCGGGTGAAGAACCCGAACGGCGGGACGAGGCGGTACTCGCCGTCGGCCTCGGCCGGGTCGATCTCGCCGCTGCCGCCGATCGTGGGGCTCGTGGTGTAGTCGCCGGAGTCGTCCAGGGGCGATCGCACCGCGATCTTCACAAATTCGGGGTTGCGCACGCCCTGCCGTATGAAGGTCAGGTCGATGAAGGCGCGGAAGCTCTCCACGGACCGGTCGAGCCGCAGCGGGATCTGGCAGGGCTGCTCGGGCGTGCCGTTGCCTCCGGTGCAGTCGCGGTACACCGCGGCCTCAGGCGGGTCGTCGCGCTCGCCGGGCAGCTTGTCGTCGTCTTCGCGGAAGATCAGATCGTCGGTCGGCGTGGCGATGATGTCGTGCAGCACCCGGCCCAGGTCGGCCGGGTCGAAGTCGTCGTAGACCTCGCCCTGCAGGGGGTTGGCGCAGTTGCGGCCAGTCTCTCCGAACAGGTATTGCAACGTCTCGCCGCTGCCTCCGTCGGCGATGAGCCGCACCGCGCCCACCCACACGTTGTCGAGCAGGAACTCCATCGGCGGGCTGCCGCAGAGATCGTTCAACTCGGCCCACTCCTCAGGCTGGACCTCGTCTGCGGTGCCGTGCGTGACGTGCTCGCCGTCGGTGAACCAGATCAGCAGATGGCAGTCGGCGGGCTGGGCACGGAACCGCTCCCACGCTCCGACCATCGCCTGGGTGTAGTCCGTGGTGGTGCGCCCCTCCGGGATGGCGGCGATGCCGTCGACCCGCGGGAGCAGCGCGGTCGATGATCCGGTGGCCGGCGTCCAGCCAGCCCCCGGCCGGTAAGCAGTGTGGAAGCTGTCGATGGCCACCGAGATGGAGGCGCGCTCGAACTGCCCGCTCAAGCTGTCAAGCACCAGCAACGCGTCCTTCGTGCCCGAGGTGCGGATGTTGTCGGGGTCGTTGGTGCGCAGGCTCCCCGACGTGTCCAGCAGTATGAGGACGCTGATGCGCGTCCCTGCGTCGCTCGGGACCGGGCACTTGTCGACCACGCTCACGCCGGTCTCGGCGCTCGCACGGGGAGCGGACAGCATCCCGACGGCCGCGGCCGCGCCCATCAGCGCGGCCGCTACGGCAGCAGCGGCTGAAGCGAGGTGCCTCCGGGGCGTCACGTCGCGGCGCGCCCGGAGCCGGTCATCCGGGCGTCCCTGGAAATCATGTCGCGGCCAGACCTGAGGCGGCCAGCCAGGCGGCGCCGACTGCGGCCCAGAACACCACCAGCCTGAGGAGAACAGTCGCCCAGGGGCGGTCGTAGCGGCGCCGGGAGCGGCGCAACTGCCGCTGACGCAGGTCGGAGGCCACGGCCAGCAGGTACGCGACGGCGCCGACGGCCACCGTCGCCCAACCGGCGTGCCCCGCGCCCATCACGAGCGAGACGGCCGCAACGGCCAGAGACACGACGGCGATCAACAGAACGGAGCGGCCGCGGCGGTCCCGCCGGGTGGCGCCGCCAGACGACGAGTCCTCGGCAGCCCGCTCGAACTCGACGTCGTGCAGCGGCTCGTCGTCTAGTTCGAACGGGTCGTCCTGCCAGTAGCTCACGGTTCGGCCCCCATAGCGACGGTTGCGATAGTGACGGTTGCGCCAGCGGGCATGATAGGTGAACCCTGTGACACGGTCACTCCCGGCCAGCGCAACCGACGGCAGGCTCGGGCCTCCCGTTAGATCGTGGAGTCGCCGTGTCGATCAGCGATGATGGCCCTGGTGTGAGGCCGGCGGCAGTCGTGGCAGCACCAGACGGCGGTCCCGCCGGTGCGGCGCGTTCGGGTCGGGCCGGCGGCCGCGTTCAGTCGTCGTCGTCGGCCTTTCGGCGAGGCCGCAGCGGGCGGCTATGGGGCCAGGCTCACGAAGGCGATGATGACCCCGGCCATGCTCACCCACGTCGTCAGCGCGAAGCCGGCCATGATGTAGACCATGGTGCGCGTCTGCTTGGCCATCGCCAGATCGATATAGCCCCTCAGCTCCTTGAACTGGCCGTCGACCTTTGTGAACCTGGCGTCGATCTTGTCGAACTGGCCCTCGACCTTCGTGAACTTGCCGTCGATCTCCGTGAACCTGCCGTCGATCTCCGTGAACTTGCCGTTGATCTTCACGAACTCGGCCTCGACCAGCGCGAAGCCGGCCGCGGTCATAGTCTCGTGCCTCTCGATGTCCGCCTTGGTGGCGAGCTGGTCCCTGCCTTCGGGAATGATGCAGTTCATGAGAGTTCGTGCGGGCTCCTCGCCAATGGTGGCAACCAGCGCCTGGACCAGCCCGGCGCGCTCTGCCTCTGTCACAGCCATCTTATACCCTCGTCTGTTGTGTCGTGGACTATTGGGGCGAACCGTGGCGTAACATCGCCTGCGCCGCTCGCCGAGGCGCTTCCTAGCATATCTTTCAATATCTACAATGTAATACTCTGGATTGAAAAAATGTTTCAATCCTTATGATGACTTCCTCATGCCTGAAGGAGGACGGTCGTGGAGTGTCTCGTGACATCTGGATCCATTTGGTGGCGGCGGGCCGCCGCGACCGCCGTCGCCGTCGCGGCGCTGGCCTCCGCCGCGCCCGCGGCGCCCGCCGCGGCGGGCCATCATGGCGACTCGCCGGTGTTCCGCCCGCCTGTCGATGCGCCGGTGTCCGACCCGTTCCGCCCGCCGCAGGATCGCTACGGGGCCGGCAACCGCGGCGTCGAGTACGACACCGAACCCGGCCAGGCGGTGCGAGCCGCCGCGGCCGGCACGGTCGTCTTCGCCGGGGCCGTGGCCGGATCGCTCCATGTGACCGTCGATCACGGCGGCGGTGTGGTCAGCTCATACTCGCACCTTCAGCGCATCGCCGTGAGAGCCGGCGCAGTGGTCGTGCAGGGCCAGGCCGTCGGGGTCACCGGGGAGCGGCTGCACTTCGGTGTGAGGGTGGAGGGCGACTACGTGGATCCGGCAGAGTTCGCCGGGGTGCGGCGAGTGAGGGTGCGGCTCGTTCCGGTCCGAGGACTCCGCTGGAGCCCGTGAGCCGACCGGGATTGGTGGTCGGCGGGACGACGGGCTCTGACCTGGATCGGGGTCGGACCGGCACCGCGGCGGCGGCGCGCGGACCAGCACCGCGGCGGCACCCCGGAACAGCGCCGCGCCCCCGCTGGACCCGACCGGCCTGCGACCGCCGCCGCGGAGGGGCGGCCGCGCCCCCTGCCGTGCTTGCCGCGCGCGGCCCCGGGTGACCAAGCCGACCGCGGGCCGGGGTCATCGGGCGGCCGCGCCCCCTGCCGTGCTTGCTGCGCGCGGCCCCGGCCGGGGTCGGTACACTGATCCACCGGCCCTGGAGGGCCCGACGGCGCCGGACGGCGTCGCCGAATCATTTCGCAACCCGCGCCTTCACCCGGTCGCCAACGCGTCCGGCGCGGGCCACGCAGAACCGGGAGAGCACATAAGCATGGCTGTCGTCACCATGAAGCAACTGCTGGAGGCCGGGGTTCAGTTCGGCCACCAGACCCGCCGCTGGAACCCGAAGATGAAGCGCTTCATCCACGGCGACAAGGCCGGTATCCACATCGTCGACCTGCGCCAGACCCTGGCCCATCTGGAGCGCGCCTACGTGTTCGTGAGGGATCTGGTGGCGGACGGGGGAACGGTCCTGTTCATCGGCACCAAGAAGCAGGCGCAGGACTCCATCCAGTCCTACGCCGAGCGCTGCAACATGCCGTACGTGAACGAGCGCTGGCAGGGCGGGATGCTCACCAACTTCCACACGATCGCCAAGCGCATCGCCAAGATGAAGGAATTCCAGCGGATGCGCGTCTCGGGCGAGTTCGAGGCCATGCCCAAGAAGGAGGCCCTCCAGCTGGGGCGGGAGCTCACCAAGCTCGAGCGCAACCTGGGCGGCATCCGCGACATGGAGGAGCCCCCCGGCGCGGTTTTCATTCTCGACACCAAGAAGGAGTACATCGCGGTCACCGAGGCCCGGAAGCTGGGCGTGCCCATCGTTGCCGTGGTCGACACGAACTGCGACCCCGACCTGGTGGACTACGCCATCCCCGGCAACGACGACGCCATACGGTCCGGGCGGCTCATGGCCCGGGTGATCTCCGACGCAGTGCAGGAGGGGCGCTTCATCCACTCGAAGCGGACCGAGGTCGCCAGCGTGAAGCGCGACGTGCTCGCCGAGGCCGAGGTCGCCGAGCAGCAGGCCCGGGCCCGGTCCGAGGCCGCTTCCGAGGCCGCCGAGCGCGAGGCCCGTTTAGCTCGGGCCAGGTCCAAGGCGTCAGAGGGCGACCGCGGCGGAGAGGAAGCGGCGGCCGATGCCGCCCCGCGCGTCGAGGACTCCGCCGGCACCGAGGCATCGTCCGCAGAAGCAGCTGCCGGCACCGGCGCGGGTACCGATGAGACGGCCGTCGAGGACTCCGCCGGCACCGGCGCCGGTTCCAGGGCGACGGCCGCTGAGGCAGCCGCCGGCGCCGGCGCCGTTTCCGATGCCGGCGAGACAGCCCAGGACCCGGTCGGCGCTGCCGGCCGCGACGAGGAGGCCTGACATGGTCGTGAGCGCCCGGGACGTCAAGGCACTGCGGGACGCCACCGGTGCCGGGATGATGGACGCCAAGAAGGCTCTGACGGCTGCTGAAGGCGACATGGAGGCCGCCCGGCAGATCCTGAGGGAGCAGGGTCTGGCCAAGGCCGGCGCCCGCACCGGCCGAGAGAACGACCAGGGCGCCATCGCCGTAGCAGGCGACGGCACGAGCGCTGCGGTGGTGCAACTCAAGTGCGAGACCGACTTCTCGGCCAAGAACGAGAGCTTCACGTCGCTGGTCCAGTCTCTGGCCGAGTCGGTGCTCGACGCCGGCGCCGCCGCGGTCGACCGGCACGCCGGCGAGATCGAGGACCTCAAGCTGGTGCTGAAGGAGAACATCCAGGTGGGGGTGGTCGAGCGCCTCGAGGCCGCCGACGGCAACCTCCTCGACTCCTACCTCCACCGCCAGGACGGCCGGGGCGTGAACGCCGTGGTCGTGGAGGGCAGCGGCGTCGGCGCCGACGCTCTGCACCAGGTGGCGCTGCACATCGCCTTCGCCAAGCCGCAGTTCCTCAGCGCCGAGGAGATCCCCGCCGGCGAGGTCGAGCGGGAGCGGGCCGCGCTGCTGGAGATCACCAAGGCCGAGGGCAAGCCCCCCCAGGCGTGGGACAAGATCGTCGACGGCAGGATGCGGGGCTGGTATGCCGAGCGTGTCCTGCTCGAGCAGGGCCTTCACGGCGAGAAGACCACCGTGAAGAGCAGCGTCGGCGGCGGGTCGATCGTGCGGTTCGTGCAGGTCGTCATCGGAGACTGACAATGGATCTGCCCGCCGATGCCGCCAACCGAGCCGCACGGCGGCCGGCTCGCTGGGACCGGGTGCTGCTGAAGCTCTCCGGCGAGGCGTTCGCGGGGGGATCGGGCGGCGGCATCGACGGCGACACGGTGCGGCACATCGCCGCCGGGATCGCCGAGGCGCGGATCCTCTTCGACGTCGAGATCGCGGTCGTGGTCGGCGGCGGGAACCTCTGGCGGGGAACCCAGGGAGCAGGCGCGGGCATGGACCGGGCCCAGGCCGACTACATGGGGATGCTGGCCACGGTGATGAACGCCCTGGCCCTCCAGGACACCCTCGAGCGACTGGGCCAGCCCACCCGGGTCCAGACCGCGATCCACATGGCCCAGATCGCCGAGCCCTACATCCGGCGCCGGGCCATCCGCCACCTCGAGAAGGGCCGGGTGGTCATATTCGCGGGCGGCACCGGCAACCCCTTCTTCACCACCGACACCACCGCCGCGCTGCGGGCGGCCGAGGTGGAGGCCGGAGTGGTCCTCAAGGGCACCCACGGACGGATCGACGGCATCTACACCGCCGACCCCGAGGTCGATGCCGGCGCCACGCGGCTGGAGCGGGTGACTTACCTCGAGGTACTCAACCAGGGGCTGGCGGTGATGGATGCCACCGCCATCACCCTGTGCATGGACAACAGCCTCCCGATCGTGGTGTTCGACCTGATGGGGCCGGGCAACCTGCAATCCCTGCTTGACGGCGCCGAGGTGGGTACGCTCGTGGCTCAGGAGGATCGCAACCCATGAGCGAGGAGCTGATCGGGATGGTGCTGGCCGACGCCGGCGAGCGCATGGATGAGGCCGTCGCCGCGGCCAAGCGCGACTTCTCGACGGTCCGCACCGGCCGAGCCAGTTCGGCCCTCCTCGAGCGAGTCCAGGTGGAGGCCTACGGCGTGAGGATGGCCATGCGGGAGCTTGTCAGCTTCGCGATACCCGAGGCCAGCCAGTTGATCATCACGCCCCATGATCCCGCCAACATCAACGCCGTGGAGCGAGCCATCCAGCAGGCCCAGCTCGGGCTGGTCCCCAGCAACGACGGTCGGGTGATACGGCTCTCGTTCCCGCCGCTGACCGAGGAGCGCCGCAGGGACCTGGCCAGGCTCGTCGGCTCGATGGCGGAGGACTCCCGCAACCGGATCCGCGGCCTGCGCCGCCAGGCCCGCAAGGATCTGGAGGGCATCGAGAAGGACGGCGGGGTGTCTGCCGACGTGGTGACGCGTGCCGGCGAGCAGCTCGACGACCTGACCCGGGCCCACGAGCAGCAAGTCGATCGGGCCTTGGCCAGCAAGGAGGATGAACTGCTTGAGGTGTGAACGCACACATGGCCCGGGCCAGGAGCCCGGCGAGCCGGAAGGAGTGATGCAGTGAGCGAGCAGGACGATTTCAGAGAGCCGGATGCCGGCGGCGGCGACATGCTCGCCGACGACGCGGGGGTGGTTGCGGGACGGTCGGTGTTCGGCGACGACTCCGGCGAGCCCGACTGGATGGAGCCCGAGTCCGCCGGGTCGTCGCAGATGACGTCGTCGGAGCCGAGGCTCCAGGAGGCCGACCCTCAGGAGATGGGGGTCTGGACCGACCACACCACGGCACCCCAGTGGGACGAGCCCGAGGACGTCCTGCCCCCGATCGAGCCGCAGGAGCCGGTGGGGTCGTCCATGGGGAACGAGGACTTCTTCGGCTACGAGGACCAGTACGCCGGGATCACCGGCGCCGGTGCGTCCCCTGTGGCCGCGGGCGAGCGCGACATGCCGATGGCGGTGCTCGTCGGCGTCGTGCTGTCGGCGGTGATCCTGGTGGCGATGCAGGTGGGACCGGCCTGGGCCCTGGGCGTGGCGACGATCGTGCTCGCACTGGCGGCGGTGGAACTGCTCAGCGCGGTGAGGGTCGCCGGCTACCAGCCGGCCGTGGTGCTGGGGTTGGCCGGGGTGGTGGCGATGCCGCTTGCGGCGTACTGGCGCGGGATGGAGGCCATCGTCGTCGTGATGGTGCTGATCGCGGTCTTCGGAGCGCTCTGGTACCTGACCGGTGCCGGTGTCGAGGGGCCGATGCGAGGTCTGGCGGTAACGATCTTCACGGTGGCCTACATCGGCATTCTCGGAGCGCACGCCGCGCTGCTGCTCAAGGTCCCCACCCACGGGACCGGTCTGCTCACCACCGCGATAGTGCTGACCGTGGTTCACGATGTGAGCGCGATGGCGGTGGGACGGGCCGCCGGTCGAACCCCGCTGTCCCGGGCCAGTCCCAACAAGACTCTGGAGGGACTCGTCGGGGGCATGGTCGTCACCGTCGGCGTCGGCGTGATCATGGGGCTGGTGGGAATGCCGGCGCCGGTCGCGGCCGCGCCGGGCAGCGCCTGGATCGCCATCGTCATGGCCCTGGTGGTCGCCGTGGCTGCGCCCATCGGGGATCTGGCCGAGTCGATGCTGAAGCGCGATCTCAACATCAAGGACATGGGCTCCCTCCTTCCCGGCCACGGCGGGATCCTCGACCGGTTCGACGCCCTGCTGTTCGTGCTGCCCGCCACCTACTACGTGGCCCTCATGACCGACCTGATCTAGTGCCCGGTCTCGGTGCTGGGGTGAGCTGACTTGCGCTCGTCCTCGGTGGCCGTCCTGGGCTCGACGGGATCGATCGGGACACAGACACTCGACATCATCGCGGCCCGCCCCGACAGCTACCGCGTCGCCGCGCTGGGCGCGGCCCGCTCCGTTGAGATGCTGGCCGAGCAGGCCCGGCGCTTCCGGCCCCCGGTCGTCGCGCTGGCCGACGCGTCCCGGGCCCCCGAGCTGGCCGGGCTGCTGCCGGAGGGGGTCGAGCTGCTCGCCGGCACCGGCGCCATGGCCGCCGCGGCCTGCGAGGCCGACACGGTCATCAACGGAGTGGTCGGGTTCGCGGGGCTGCCGGTGACGCTGGCGGCCCTGGAGGCGGGCCGGCGGCTCGGGCTGGCCAACAAGGAGTCGCTGATCGCGGCCGGTCCGGTGGTGCAGCGGGCCCGCGCCACCCCGGGGGCCGAGATCATCCCCGTCGACTCCGAGCACTGCGCGGTCCACCAGTGCCTGCGGGCCAACGACCATCGCGAGCGGGTGTCCTCCATCGTGTTGACCGCGAGCGGCGGGCCGTTCCGGGGCCGCAGCATCGCACAGCTCGAGTCGGTGACCGTCGCCGACGCCCTGGCTCACCCGACCTGGCAGATGGGCCCCAAGATCACCATCGACTCCAGCACGCTCATGAACAAGGGTCTCGAAGTCATCGAGGCCCATGAGCTCTTCGGCGTCGCCTACGACGAGATCGAGGTCGTCGTCCATCCGCAGTCCATCGTCCATTCCATGGTCACCTACTGCGACGGGGCCACCGTCGCGCAGCTCTCGAAGCCGGACATGAGGCTCTGCATCGGCTACGCGCTCGCCTATCCCGACCGCCTCGACCTGGCCTACGGCGCCATCGACTGGGCCGAGCTCGACCGTCTGGACTTCGAGCCGCCGGACCGCGACGCCTTCGGCTGCATCGACCTCGCCTACGAGGCCGGACGGGCCTCGGAGACCGCGCCGGCCTGGCTCAACGCGGCCAACGAGATTGCCGTGCAGGCCTTCCTCGACGGTCGGATCCGCTGGGCGGACATCGCCCGGGTGATCGAGGAGGCGCTGGGGCTCTGGCCCGGCGACACCGCCGACGACGTGGAGGCGGTGCTGGCCGCCGACGGCCGTGCCCGCCGGGTGGCGGCCGGCCTGGTGGCGCAGCGCGGCGCGGCCTGATGCGTACCCGTCTGGCAGGTCTGGGCGACCACGCAGGGCTGGCCGGCCTCGTCGCGCTGCTGACGCTGGTCGGGGTGCTTGCCGGGATGACCTGGGTGGTGATCATCCTGGTGCTGGTGGCCGTGCTGTTCCTGCACGAGCTCGGCCACTACCTCACCGCCCGCATGACCGGCATGAAGGTCACCGAGTTCTTCATCGGCTTCGGCCCCCGCGTCTGGTCCTTCCGCCGGGGAGAGACCACCTACGGCATCAAGGCCGTCTGGGTGGGCGCCTACGTCCGCATCGCGGGGATGAGCAGCCTCGAGCCGGTGGACCCCGTCGACGAGTCCCGCAGCTTCCGGAGCAAGAGCTACCCCAGGAAGCTGCTCGTGCTCACGGCGGGACCCGGCATGCACTTCGTCATCGCGCTGGTGCTGCTGTTCGTGCTCCTCATGGCCGACGGGCGGCTGTCGGTGGGCGGGGCCTCCGAGCCGGAGGAGGTCGCCGAGTGGACACTGGCCACGGTCTCGGCCGACAGCGCGGCCTCCGCCGCGGGCCTGCAGCCCGGCGACGAGCTCGTGTCGATCGCCGGTCTGGACCGCACCACCTTCGCCGACTTCTCACGCCAGGTTCGCGGGCTCGCCGGCGAGGAGGTGGAGGTCGTCTACCGGCGGGGCGACTCGACGCACACGACCGTGACCCGGATCGGCGAGCGCCTCACCGCTCGGGGCGCGGCCGGGATCGTGGGGCTGATCGAGGGCGATCGGATCCTCGCCGTCGCCGGGCTCGGATCCGACGGCGCCCCGACGTATGCGCAGGTGGCCGACCACGCGCGCCGGCGGCTCGGCCAACCCATCGACATAGCCATCGTCGACACCCGCACCGGCCGGCCGGCGGTGGTGGAGGGGGCGATCATCAACGAGCTGGTGGATCCCTCGGATGCGGTCATGGGCTTCTTCGGAGTCTCGGCCGACTACCGGCACCCGGGCCTGGGCGTGGTGGGGGCTGCCGGCGAGTCGGCCCGGCTCCTGGCGGCCACGGTGCGTGATGTGGTCTTCGCCATCCCCGCCATCGTGACCGACGGATTCAGCGGGACGCTGGACGGGCTGCGAGGCGACGATCCGGCGGCGAGCCCGGCCCAGACGGTCCGCGAGCTCGAGGTCCGGCGCCTCGACACGTCCCATCCCGACGAGAACCGGATCCTGTCGATCTACGGGGTGGCCCGGATCGGGGCGGAGGCGGCCTCCGACGGAGGGTCCGACGTGCTCCTGCTGCTGATGTACGTCAACGTCTTCCTCGGCGTGTTCAACCTCCTGCCGCTGCTGCCCCTCGACGGAGGCCATGTGGTGGTGGCCACCTACGAGCGGATCCGCTCCATCGGGGGTCGCTCCCACCAGGTGGATGCGGTCCGTCTCCTGCCGCTCACCTACGCGGTCGTGGTGCTGCTGCTGCTCGTCGGCGGGGTGGCGCTGGTGCGCGACATCCTCGATCCGGTCAGCTTCGGCTGATCCCCTGCTGGGAGGCCGAGCGGGTAGGATCTCGGCGTGAAGGTAACCGCGACGTTCCCGCGGCGGGCCACACGGCAGATCATGGTGGGGGCGGTTCCGGTGGGCGGCGGCGCGCCGGTCACCGTGCAGTCGATGACGGTCACCAAGACGGCCGACCACGAGGCCACCCTGCAGCAGATCTACGCGCTGGCGGCCGCCGGCGCCGACATCGTGCGATGCACCTGCAACCGGCCCGAGGCCGCCGAGGGGCTGGCCCGGATCGTGCCGCGCTCGCCTGTGCCGATCGTGGCCGACATCCACAACAACCACCGGATGGCGCTGGCCGCGCTGGAGGCCGGGGTGCACTGCCTGCGGCTCAATCCGGGCAACATCCGCAAGCCCGACCACATCAAGGCGGTGGCCCGGGAGTGCCGGGACCGGGGCGTCCCCATCCGAATCGGAGTCAACGGGGGATCGCTGGATCCCGACCTCTACGACCCCGAACTGGGCGTGACCCCCGAGGCGATGGTGGCGTCGGCCATGCGGGAGCTCGCCTACTTCACCGACGTCGGATTCGACCTGGTGAAGATCTCGGTCAAGGCGTCGAGCGTCCCGCTGATGATCGAGGCCTACCGGCAGCTCGCCGACGTGACCGATCACCCGCTGCACCTCGGCGTCACCGAGGCCGGGCCTCCTCCGGCCGGGACCATCAAGTCGACGGCCGGGATCGCGACGCTGCTTGCCGAGGGCATCGGCGACACCATCCGGTACTCGCTGACGACCGACCCGGTCGAGGAGGCCCGGGCCGGCCGGAAGCTGCTGGAGGCGATGGGGCTGCGGGAGCGGCGCAATGTCGACCTCATCGCCTGTCCCAGCTGCGGCCGGGCCGAGGTCGACGTCTTCGGTGTGGCCCAGGAGGCGATGGAGGCCTTCAGCGACCGTGAGATCCCGCTGCAGGTCGCGGTGATGGGCTGCGTGGTGAACGGTCCCGGCGAGGCCCGCGACGCCGATCTGGGCATCGCCGCCGGCAACCGCCGGGGACACCTCTTCGTGAAGGGCGAGAACGTGGCTGTCGTGGCCGAGGAGTCGATGGTGGACGCGCTGGTGGAGTGGGCCGAGTTCATCTGCGAGCACGGCTCCGAGGCCGCTCTGGAGCGGGCCGCACAGACCCGAGCGTCGGCCCGGCGGGCCGCCGATGAGGACCGCCGCCGCAATCTCGACGAGCTCGGCGACGACGCCAACAACTCTGAGGCTGTGGTGGCGGGCATACGACGCAACCGCCGGATCACGACGCAGAGCGGATAAGGGCCGAGCGGACGAGGGCCGAGCGGACGAGGGCCG
>JAPOQG010000043.1 GCA_026710865.1 Acidimicrobiaceae bacterium | reverse complement strand
CGCCCGGCTCGTGACAACAGGCCGACAAAACCTCGCCAAACTCTCCCAGGACTGGCCATGGACACCGGACCTCCTCGCCGCGTTCGCACGGGTCCACAACCTCCCCCTGCTCATCTGAACACCACACCCCGCGGCCAACCGCGCGCCGCAGCACACACCCCCACCCGGCCAACCCACCCACACACACCCGCCACGGCACAACGCGCCCCCACGCCCAACGCCACCCACACGCCCGCCGACACGCCCGCCACCGCACCCAACCCAGCCCCAGAACGCCCCCCAGCCAGGCCTACTGAAAGATCTGGGCTAGTGGACTTCTTGCGCGGCAGGGGCAGCGTGCTAGCGTCCTGGCACCGAAGGGTCAGGGTGGTCCCGTGGCGGTTCCTCGCCCGGCAGACACGCCGGAAGCTCAGGATCAGGAGCAGCCATCAGACCGGGACGGGCGACGCCGCTGTGAGCTTGATGATCACCTGCTCCATCGAGGTCAGACGGTTCTCGATGCCCGTCAGCCGTCTGTTCACGCTGTCGATTCGGCCGTCGAGTCGTTTTTCCATCCTGTCGAGTCGGTCCATCACGTCTTGCAGCGTCGGCTCTGCCATGGTCGCCTCCCCGGTCGTGTTGTCGCTGCTGCTCACGGTACCAGGGATGCACGCTCACCGTGCATCTTGTTGGCGTGTGGGCCGTGGGCGGTGAGCTGCCGCCGCGAGATCACAGCGAGCCGATCCGTGACCCCAAGCGGCATCGCAGCGCAGGTGTGGAGGGTCGTGGCCGTGTTCGACGCTGAGGCCTGCGCAGCGGACCAGCACTGAGCGCATCTGCTGGATCGCTGCTCGCGCCGTGCCGGCCAGAGCCGGCGCACCAGGAGCCGCGTCGTAGCCGGTGACGAACCCTGGCGGCGGCTGCTGGTGCGATGCTCGCGATGCGGGGCTTGCGGTGGGCGGCTCGGCAGCCTGGTCGTTGTCTTTCGACGTTGTCGCCGTCGGTGTGGGCCTGCTGGTCGGTGGATCTGCTGCGGGTCGGCCCCGGCGCGCACCTGGCCACCAGAGCACACATCTGTTCACATGGTGTATATTCTGATCTGTACTCATGTTGTAGAGTCATAGTGTTCTCATGCGCAGTTGTAGACGATCCGACGCTATGATCTTGGCGCTGCTGGCGGCGCAGCCAGCACGACCACACGACCCATGACTGACACCGCAGCGACCCCCCCCCCCGGCGGCGTTTGGAGCGCCAGCGCTGTGGCCACACACCTGCTGTGGCCACACACCTGTGGACGCTGCGCACAGCTCACATGTCGCCCGACGGCGCCGATGCCGCGGCGGGGGTTGCGCTGAACCCGGTTCCGGTCTGAGAGAACTCTGCCAGTGTCTGGTGAAGTGACGCCATCGGGCGAGGTGACGCCAGCCGGCGAGGCGACGCCGCGCCGGCTCGCTGACGGCGGTGTCGGTGACGCGGTGGACCCCTGTATTTCCTCCCCCCCCCCCCCCGGTGGATTCGCGTTGATGGTCCGCGGCGTGCGGATGGCTGTATCGGTGGTGGTGGTGCAGATCGCTGTGGTGGCTGCACCAGCCGGCGCGGCGCAGGCGGCTGTGTACTTCGGGGCCACCACCACAGCCGCGACCGACTCCAATGTGCCGGCGAGCGCTGCGCACAGCAGCACCCGCCATGTGCTGTCGAGCGCCGAGACCGCCTCAGTGCTCGGCGTGGCCGCCTCAGCAGGCACCGCCGAGACCGGCGCGGTGCTCGGCGAGACCGCCTCAGGCACCGCCGAGACCGGCGCGGTGCTCGGCGAGACCGCCTCAGGCACCGCCGAGACCGGCGCGGTGCTCGGCGAGACCGCCTCAGGCACCGCCGAGACCGGCGCGGCGGCCTTCGAGGTAGCTGAGGGCGCCACTGCGGTAGCGACACTGACCGCCGCCGGCGCGGCGGGCGACGGTGTCAGGTGGGCTCTGGTCGGCGGCGCCGACCGCGACCATTTCACCCTCAGCACCGGTGGCGTGTTGGCCTTCGCGGCCGCCAAGGACTTCGAGAACCCCGACGACGCCGACGGCGACGGTTCCTATGAGCTGACCGCGCAACACAACGGCAGCGACGGCGGCCGTGTCGATGTGGTGGTGACCGTCGTCAACGTGATCGAGCTCACCGCCGTGTCGGGTCCGTCGCGGGTGAGCGTGGCGGAGAACGACTACAGAGCGGTCGCGGCGTTCTCGGCGTCGTCGCAGGCTGACCGCGCAGGCGTCCACTGGAGCCTGGCCGGCTGGGACGAGGCCCACTTCAGCATCGACGCCCCGCCGGGGGTGCTGCGGATCCGCCCGCAGGCCGACGCCCCCGCGGGGGTGCGGCGTCTTCGCCCCGACACCGAAGCGGCAGCGGGCCTCTGGCGCGCCGCAGCCGATTTCGAGGATCCCCGCGACGCCGGCGGCGACAACACCTATGACGTGGTGGTGGTCGCCTCCGCGCCCGGCGGCGCCAGCGTCGCCGGAACGGTCGCGGTGACCGTCACCGACGTCGACGAGCCCGGCACGATCACCTGGTCGACCACCACCCCCCGCGTCGGCGAAGCCCTCACCGCGACGCTCACCGACCCCGATCAGCTCACCGCCGCGGTGTCGTGGGTCTGGGAGCGCTCCGCGGGACGCAACGCCTGGGCCGCCATCGACGGCGCCGCCGCCGCGGACTATGTCCCCACCGCCGCCGATGCGGGCGAGCACTTGCGGGCCACCGCCCGCTACGCCGACCGCCACAGCACCGCCCAGAGCGCCGCCGCCGCGCTGCACAACGTCGTGGTGGCCGACCTGCTGGCGTCGCTGACCGCCACCACCACCGACTCCCAAGCCTCCACCGGCGACACCGACTCCGACACAGACGGCGACTCCGGCACCGGGGACACAGGCACGGCGACTCCCGAGCAGGCACCGCCGACTCCGACACCGCCGACACCGACACAGACACAGACAGCGGCGGTGACTCCGGCACAGACAGCGACTACGGCAGCGGGGACTGCGGAGGGGTGGCGGCTGATGCGGCCGGGGTTCGACTCCGCGACGTTGCACTACTCGGTGGGCTGCGCCGACAGCGACACCATGACGCTGCGCTTCGCGGCGGCCGACGCCGCGAGCCGCCTCGCGGTCGACGGGGTCGCCTATGCGAACCCCGGCGCGGGCCGGGCGGTCACCGCCACGGTCGCCGTCGACGGCTCCAGCGATGTGGTCGTGTCGGTCAGCAACCGCGACGGTGCCGAGACCCGCTACGTCGTGCACTGCCTGCACGAGCGCCTCGACGCCTTCACCGCCCGGGCCTCGGCGGGGGCCACCGACGAGTTGCTGTTGGTGGCGCGGGAGCTGGACCTGCTGATCGTCGACGCGAACGCCGTGCCGCGCTGGCGTCTCGAGCTGACCGACGCGCGGGCGCGGAACTACTTCCGCTTCTACCGCGACGGCCCCGGCGGCGAGTACCGCTACTCGTACTCTTTGCGCGGGGGCCGCCACGTCGTCCTCGACGAGGACCTACAAGCCGTCGACGAGGTGACGACCGTCGACCCGCTGACGCATACCGCCATCCACGACTTCCGGGTGCTCGATGACGGCAACTACCTGCTGATCGCCTTCGAGGACGCCGTGCGCGACTTCAGCCGCCTGACCTTCCCCGGCGCGGACGGACAGCCCTTCACGGCCGAGACGGTCTCCACCGACTCGGCGATCCAGATCGTCACGCCGGGAGGCGAGGCGCGGTTGACCTGGAACGTGTGGGACCACCTCGCGCTGGAGGACTGCACCCAGCACTGGTTCCCGCCCGTCAACGCCCGCTGGGCCCACCTCAACTCCGTCGCCGTGCACAACGGCGAGATCGTGGCGTCGTTCCGGGGCTGCAACACGGTCCTGGGCATCGACGCGGCCACCGGCGCGGTGAACTGGCGCGTCGGCCCCACCAACGCCACAGAGCCCGGCTGGACGTCGCCCCCGCCCGACCCGGCCCCGCTGGAGATCACAGGCGACCCCCAGGACCAGTTCTGCGGCCAGCACGCCGCCTCGATCACACCCTCGGGCCGCCTGCTGGTTTACGACAACGGCGCCGACTGCTCACGCAACCCCTGGACCGGCAACAACCCCGTCCGCGCCGACCGCACCTACAGCCGCGCGCTCGAGTACCAGCTCGACTTCGACCACCGCGAGGCCGTCTACGTGCGCGAGCACTCCCTGGACGGCACCCGGGACCGCATCGGCTGGATCGGCGGCCACGTCGAGACGCTCGAGGGCGGCGACTGGCTCATCAGCTGGGGCTCGGATCTGCCGGAGTCCGAAAAGACGCCGCCCGGCCCGCCCTGGCCGGTGAACGACATCGCCACCGCCACCCAGGCCGACCCCGCCACCGGCGCCGAGAAACTCACCCTGCACTGGCCCCACCTCCCAGGACAGGTCATCCGCGTCACCGCCATGCCCGCCTGGGCCCTCGCCCGCCAGCCCCGCACCCTCGCCGCAACCATCCACACACCCGACGACTTCCACACCGGCCCCGCCGACCGGCCCCAGATCGTCGTGACCTTCGACCACCCGATCCGTGACTTCGCCGCGACCTCACCCTCGCTCAGCGTCCGCGGCGCGACCGTCACCACCGTCGCACCCCGCACCGCCGCCGGCGAGCCCGCGCACACCTACACGGTCACCCTCGCGCCCTCGCGCGACCAGGCGATCACCTTCGAACTCCTCGCCGGCCGGCCCTGCGACACCGGCGGCATCTGCACCGCCGACGCAACCACGCTCTCCGGCGTCCTCCCCGCCCTCGACATCGCGACACGGGCCGGCGCGGCGCAGGCGGCTCTGTGGTTCGGGGCCACCACCACAACCTCGGCCGACTCCAATGTGCCGGCGGACGCGGCGCGCAGCAGCGCCGGCCATGTGCTGTCGAGCGCCAAGACCGGCGCGGTGCTCGACGAGACCGCCTCAGACACCGCCAAGACCGGCTCAGACACCGCCAAGACCGGCGCGGTGTTCGGCGTGGCCGGCGCGGCGGCCTTCGAGGTAGCTGAGGGCGCCACTGCGGTAGCGACACTGACCGCCGCCGGCACCGCGGGCGACAGTGTCAGGTGGGCTCTCGTGGGCGGCGCCGACCGCGACCATTTCACCCTCAGCACAGGTGGCGTGTTGGCCTTCGCCGGCGCCAAGGACTTCGAGAACCCCGACGACGCCGACGGCGACGGCTCCTATGAGCTGACCGCGCAACCATCGGGCGGCGGCCGTGTCGATGTGGTGGTGACCGTCGTCAACGTGATCGAGCTCACCGCCATGACGGGTCCGTCGCGGGTGAGCGTCGCGGAGAACGACTACGGACAGGTCGCGGCCTTCTCGGCGTCGTCGCAGGCTGACCGGACAGGCGTCCACTGGAGCCTGGCCGGCTGGGACGAGACCCATTTCAGCATCGACGCCCCGCCGGGGGTGCTGCGCATCCGCCCGCACGCCGACGCCGAAGCGGCACGTGGCCTCTGGCGCGCCGCAGCCGATTTCGAGGATCCCCGCGACGCCGGCGGCGACAACACCTATGACGTGGTGGTGGTCGCCTCCGCGCCCGGCGGCGCCAGCGTCGCCCGTACGGTCGCGGTGACCGTCAACGACGTCGACGAGCCCGGCGCCATCACCTGGTCGAGCACCACACCCCGTGTCGGCGAGGCCCTCACCGCGACGCTCACCGACCCCGATCAGGTCACCGACGCGGTGTCGTGGGTCTGGGAGCGCTCCGCGGGACGCAACGCCTGGGCCGCCATCGACGGCGCCGACGCCGCGGACTACGTCCCCACCGCCGCCGACGCGGGCGAGCACCTGCGGGCCACCGCCCGCTACGCCGACCGCCACGGCACCACCCAGAGCGCTGTCGCCGCGCTGCACAACGTCGTGGTGGCCGACCTGCTGGCGTCGCTGACCGCCACCACCGGCGACTCCCAAGCCTCCACCGGGACTCCGACCACAGACGGCGACTCCGACACCGGCGACACAGGCACGGCGACTCCCGAGCAGGCACCGCCGACACCGACGGCGACACCGACACCGGCACCGACACCGACACCGGCGGCGAGTCCGACACAGACAGCGACACCGGCACAGACGCCGACACCGGCACCGACAGCGACGCCGACACCGGCGACGGCGACTCCGACACCGGGGACTGCAGCGGGGTGGCGGCTGATGCTGCCCGGGTTCGATCCCCGCACGCTGCACTACTCGGTGGGCTGCGCCGACAGCGACACCATGACGCTGCGCTTCGCGGCGGCCGACACCGCGAGCCGCCTCACCGTCGACGGGGTCGCCTATGCGAACCCCGGCGCGGGGCGGCCGGTCACCGCCGCGGTCGCCGTCGACGGCTCCAGCGATGTGGTCGTGTCGGTCGCCAGCCGCGACGGCGCGGAGACCCGCTACGTCGTCCACTGCCTCGACGAGGATCTCGACCCGTTCACCGTCACCAAATCCGACGGCGCCACCGAGCAGTTGCTGCTGGTGACCCGCGGCGACGACCTGCTGATCCTCGACAACAACGGCGTGCCCCGCCGACACATCAGGCTCGAAGCCCCCGAGACAGCGCGCGGCTACTTCCGGTTCTACGGCGACGTCGGCGGCGAGTACCGCTACTCCTACAGCGTCGTGGCCGACAGGGGCTGGGTCGCCGCCGGCCGCCACATCGTGCTCGACGAGAACTTCGAGCCCATAGACGAGGTGACCACGGTCGCGCCGCTGACCCACACCGGCACCCACGACTTCCGGGTGCTCGACGACGGCAGCTACCTGCTGATGGCCTTCGAGGAGGCCGTCAGAGACTTCTCCCACCTCACCTTCCCGGCCATAAACGGCGAACCGTTCGGCGCCGAGACCACCTCGGTCGACTCGGCCATCCAGGTCGTCACCCTCGACGGCGAGGCGCGGTTGACGTGGAACTCCTATGACCACATTCCGCTGGAGGACTGCACCCACCACTGGTTCCCGCCCTACACCCCCCGCTGGGCCCACGTCAACTCCACGGCCGTGCACAACGGCGAGATCGTGGCGTCGTTTAGGGGCTGCAACACCGTCCTGGGCATCGACGCGGCCACCGGGGCGGTGAACTGGCGCGTCGGCCCCACCAACTCCGACGAGCCGGGCTGGGCGTCGCCTACCCCCGATCCCGCCCCGCTGGAAATCGTCGGCGACCCGCAAGGCCAGTTCTGCGGCCAGCACGCCGCGCAGGTGACCGCCGACGGCCGGCTGCTGGTGTACGACAACGGCTCCGACTGCTCCCGCAACCCCTGGACCGGCAACAACCCCCTGCGCCCCGACCGCACCTACTCCAGGGCGGTGGAGTACCAGCTCGACTTCGACGCCGGCGAGGCCGTTTACGTGCGTGAGCACTCCCTGGGCGGCACCCAGGACCGCATCGGCTGGATCGGCGGCCACGTCGAGACGCTCGAGGGCGGCGACTGGCTCATCAGCTGGGGCACGGAGCGGAGCGAGGGCGAAACGCCGCTCGGCCCGCCCTGGCCGGTGAACGACGTCGCCTCGGTCACCCAGGTCGATCCCGACACCGGCGCCGAGAAGCTCACCCTGCGCTGGGATGTGCCACGGCAACAGGAGATCCGCGTCACTGCCATGCCCGCCTGGGCCCTCGCCCGCCAGCCCTGCGCCGCCGTCGAGACCTCACCAACAACTCGGCACCACAGGTGCCTGCCCCAGCCCACAAGACCTGCAAGGAACTGATACGCCATGCCCGATAGCACCCCCTCCGCGCAGTCCCCGCCCGACCCGGCCGCTCCACAGACCGCCCGCCCCCGAGGGCCGCGGCGGCCACGCCGCCGCCGGTGGATCCCGCTCTTGGCCTTCGCGTTGATCGCGCAGGCGCTGGCCCTCGCCCCGGTCGGCCCGCAGCCCGCCCAGGCCCAAAGCACCGCCACCACTCTGGTGAGCAACACCGGCCAGACCGCCGACAACTACATCACTATTTACCAGAACTTTGCTGCTACGTCGTTCACCACGGGCAGCAACGCCGGCGGGTACACGCTGACGAGCGTCGAGTTCGTCGCGAAACGGGCCCTGAACGCCACACAAACCGCGAAGGCCGTGTTTCAGCTGTGGTCGGGCACCACCTCGGGCGGGCCGAACGAGAAGGTGGCGGACCTGACCGCGCCCTCCACCATCCCCGAAAGCACGGTGTCGTTAACGCCGTCGACCGCCACGACCCTCAAAGCAAGCACGACCTACTACGTCGTCATGGGCTCGACCAGCGGCAACGAGTTCCAACTCGACGATTTTCGGCCGAGCAGAACGGCCTCGGACAGCGAGGACACGGGCGGTGCCACGGGCTGGAGCATAGGAGACAGCTACTGGTATGGAGGGGGCAATGACCCGGACTCCCTGTCAAGCTCGTCATGGACCGAGGACGGAGCCGAATACGGAACCCCAGTTCTCCAGATCGCCGTCAAGGGCACGGCGGTGAACTCCTCCACGCCGGTCAGCAACCTAAACCAAGGAGCCGAAAATCCTCGTAGCACCGTTGGCTCGACTACGATCTACGCGACAAGCTTCACGGTGGGCGGCGTCGGTTACACGCTGTCGAGCGTCGATTTGGTTATGCCGGAGCGGAGCGCCACTCAGGCCGGGGTCACCCGCGTGGAGCTGTGGTCGGCCGCCTCGACTGGCGCGCCGGACTCGAAACTCGCGAGCCTGACCGGGCCCAATTCCTGGTCGGCGGGCACGGTGTCGTTCACCGCGCCGGCGAGCACGACCCTGACGGCGAACGCGACCTACCACGTCGTGGGTTACACCACCAACGACTCCCAATCATTCGGGGCCAGTTCCACAGATTCAAACGCCGAGGACAGCGGCGGCGCGGCCGGCTGGAGCATCGGTGACAACATATGGCACAAGAGCGGGAGTGACCCGAGCTCCGCGGCAGCATGGGAGGAGCCGGACCCGGACATTTACACCGAGGCCCTAAGATTTGCCGTCAAGGGCGCGGCGGCGGGGTCGACGCCGACGCAGTCTGATGATGCGACGCTGTCGGCGCTGACGGCGTCGGGCAGCACTGATGGGACTACTTTCAGTGCGTTGACGGGCGCGGATGCGCTGGTTCCGACGTTCGATGCGGCCACCGCCGGCTACCGGGCGACGGTGGGCGACGACACCACCCATGTGAAGCTGACGCCCACGGTGAATGAGAGCAACGCCACGGTGAAGGTCGGCAAGGCGGGCACCACGCTGGCGGCGGTGGACAGCGCCACCGCGTCGGACCCGATCAGCCTCGACGTGGGCGACAACGAGATCACCGTGGAGGTCACCGCCCAGGACGGCACCACCAAGGAGTACACCGTCACGGTGCGAAGGGTGCCGTCGGGCACCCGGTGGCACGCCACGCTGGTGCCTGAGTCGAGGGAGGCGAGCGGCAATACTTTTGTCGGCTGCGTGGATGCGGCCACTTGCTTGGCGTCGATGACACTGCAGGAATTCACGATCGGTGCCGCCAACACCGTCACGAAAGCGGAATTGCGGACGGACAACAACAGTTTCGAAGTGCACTTCGATAACTTGCCGCACCTTTCGCTTCAGGGACTGAAGTTCTGCGCCGGCGGGACCGCTTTCACGATCATCAGCAGCAGGCTCCTTACCGCCACCAGCGCGTTGGGGTGGACCGCGAACGTGCCGGTGTCGCTGAGCATCGGCACCTCGTGCACCGCGGCCATGCAGGCCTCGGACGCGACGCTGTCGGCGCTGGCGGCGTCGGGCAGCACTGACGGGACCAGTTTCAGTGCGTTGATCGAAGCGGATGCGCTGCGGCCGACTTTCAGTGTGGCTGTCACCGGCTACCGGGCGACGGTGGGCAACGACACCACCCACGTGAAGCTGACGCCCACGGTGTCAGCAAGCAACGCCACGGTGAAGGTCGGCAAGGCGGACACGACGCTGGCGGGGGTGACCAGCGGCTCGGCGTCGGACGCGATCGCCCTCGACGTGGGCGACAACGAGATCACCGTGGAGGTCACCGCCCAGAACGGCACCACCAAGCAGGAGTACACCGTCACGGTGCGAAGGGTGCCGTCGGGCACCGAGTGGCACGCCACGCTGAATCCGCAGAGTTTTTCTGGAAGTACTGGCTGTGAGGACGCTCAGAGCGGTGTCGGAGATAAGTGCTCCGCCACGGAGACGCTCAGCGAAGACGAATTCAGCATTGGCGGAACGAGCTACGGCGTTTACGGAGTGAGGCTGACCTCTTCCACCCTCGCGTTCTTCCTTGATTCCAACGACCCCACGTTCAGCGACCTTTCGCTGTGCGTGGGCGACTCGTCCTTCGCCTTTGGGGACGCCACGATCGATACAACTCTTGATTCCGCAACATGGTCGCCCGTCACCCTGTCGTTGAGCGTCGGCACCCTCGTGTCGGTGACCATCGGCACCTCCTGCACGCAGGTCACGACCCAGCCGACGATCACGCTGACCTCGAGCGCCGGTGACAGTGTCGCTGAGTCGGTGGGGTCGGTGACGATCACCGCGACGCTGAGCGAGACGGCCACGAGCAACGTGACGGTGTCGCTGGCCCGCCAGGGCGCGTCGACGGCGACGGCGACTTCGGATTACACGCTGGCGGGGTCGATCACGGTCACCTCGGGCACCACGGCGGGGACGGCGACTTTGTCCGTCGTCAATGACTCGGTTGTTGAGGCTGATGAGACGCTGGTGTTGGAAGCCACCGCGGGCGGGTATACGGCGGGGT
>JAPOQG010000047.1 GCA_026710865.1 Acidimicrobiaceae bacterium | reverse complement strand
CGGAAGCGGCTCACGAACCGCTCCCTTCCGGCTCGGCCTCTCTTGAGGAATGGCCGGGGCGGACGTACTGGGAGCGCACGGTGGCCATGGCCAGTGGCGGCACGATGCCGGTGTGCACGTCGTTGGCCAGCTCCATGAACTGCGTGAGGAAGTCCTGCAGTGCCGGCGCCGGCGCGGCGGCCATGGCCTCCTCGATCTCGCCTAGTTCCAGGCGTGCCCGCAGCAGGGCGGCCTTGCGGCGGGGGCGGTCCAGGGCCTCCGCGGTGGAGGCCAGGCCGGTGAGGCACTCCTCGGCCCGGTCGAGACACGACAGCACCGAGCGAGGCAGGTCGCCGGCGTGCAGCAGGTAGCGCACCACGCTGTCGAAGTCGGGCGCATTGCCGTGCTGGCGGTGGTAGGCCTGCAGCGAGCTGGTGAGGCGCAGCATCCGGGTGGCGTCCATCACGCCGCCGGAGTCGGCGTGGCTCGCCTCGAGCAGGCCCACGGTGAAGACCGACCGTTCCAGCATCCGCCCCAGCACCGCGAAGGCATGGCCCTCGTCGCGCCTCATGCCCTCGTTCAGGATGCCGGAGATGGCCAGACAGGCCCGGCGGACCATCAGCAGGACCTCGTGGAGCCCGCTCGGCGCGGCGTCGGCGTGACCCAGGAAGGGGAACCGCAGGTACAGGCCGTTGGCTTCCTCCCACAGCTCTATCGGAATGCGGTCCCTGACCGTTCGCAGGTTCTCGCGGACCGCGATCACCGACGACACGACCGACCCCGGGTTGTCGGTGTCCGACAGCAGGAAGGCCACCAGCTGCGGCTGACTCTCCAGCGGCCCCACCGCCTCCAGCTCCTCCTGAAGGCCGAGGGTCCTCACCAGCAACTCGCCTTCGGCGGTGGCCTCACCGGAGCGCAGATGCGTGATCGAGTTGGCCGCGTAGTTCAGGCACCTGGAGGTGTTCTCGGCCCGCTCGAGGTAGCGGCCCGCCCACAGCAGCGACTCGGCGTGACGGGCCAGGATCACGGCGCCGCCCGCGGCGACTCCGCGGCCAGCACCCAGGTGTCCTTGGAGCCGCCGCCCTGGGAGGAGTTGACGATCAGCGACCCGCGCCTCATGGCCACCCGCGTGAGCCCGCCGGGGAAGACCTGGGTCTGCTCGCCGGTCAGCACGAAGGGCCGCAGGTCCAGATGGCGGGGCTCGAGGCGGTCGTCCGCGAGCGAGGGCAGCGTCGAGAGCTGCACCAGCTCCTGCACGATCCAGTTGCGGGGCTCGGCCTCGATGGTGGCCCGGGCCTCGTCGAGTTCCTGCTCGGTGGCGTGGGGGCCGATCAGCACCCCGTAGCCGCCGGACTCGCCGACCGGCTTGGCCACCAGCTCGTCCAGCCTGGCCAGGGCCTCGGAGCGCTGGTCGGGATCCCACATCATGTAGGTGGGAACGTTGTCGATGATCGGCTCCTCATCCAGGTAGTACCGGATCAGCTCGGGTACGTAGGGATAGACGCCCTTGTCGTCGACGACGCCGTTGCCGAGCGCGTTGCACACCGTCACCGTTCGGGCCCGCAGCGCGCCTAGCAGCCCCGGCACGCCCAGCGTCGAGTCGGGCCGGAAGGCCACCGGGTCGAGGAAGTCGTCGTCGATGCGCCGGTAGATCACGTCCACCTTGACCAGCCCTTCGATGGTGCGGGAGTAGACGGTGTGATCGTCGACCACCAGGTCGCGGCCCTCCACCAGCTCGACGCCCATCGAGCGGGCCAGGAAGGCGTGCTCGAAGTAGGCCGAGTTGAAGATGCCCGGGGTCAGCACCACGATGCGGGGGGAGCTGCCCCCGTCGGGCGCCATCGAAGCCAGCGTGGAGCGCAGCATCCGGCCGTACTGCTCGGTGGGCTCCACCGGATGGTCGTAGAAGAGCCAGCTGCAGGCCTTGGCCATGGCCGCCCGGTTCTCGACCACATAGGAGATGCCGCTGGGGCTGCGCAGGTTGTCCTCCAGCACCCGGTAGCGGCCGTCGGCGGCGCGGACCACGTCGATCCCCGCGATGTTGCAGTGAGCGGAATGGGGGACCCGGATGCCCACGGCGTTGCGCTCGAAGCCCTGCGAGGACACGACCAGCCACCGGGGCACTACGCCGTCTGCCACCGCCGCGCCCTCGCCGTTGTACAGGTCGGCCAGGAAGAGGTTGAGAGCCGCGACCCTCTGGCTGAGCCCCCGGGACAGTTCGTCCCATTCGGCTGCGGCGATGATCCGGGGGAACAGGTCCATGGGCCAGATGCGCTCGGTTCCCTCCTCCTCGCTGTAGACGGTGAAGGTGATGCCCTGGCGGCGGAACTCGTCGGCGACCAGGTTCTCGAGCCGCTTGACGTCGCTGATGTCGAGCTCGCGGAACCGCTCGACGATCCGGCTGTAGACGCCCCTCACGGAACCGTCGGCGTCGAAGGCCTCGTCGAACGCGCTCCCCGGCCGGTACCGGTCGAGCAGCCCGCTCCCCGGCTCGGGCAGCAGATCCACCACGATCCGCCATCGTAGATCACGGCCCGAGCTCGCTCAGGGCCGCAGCCGACACCCCCAGCCGACAACCTGCCCCCAGGCCCCCAGCCGACACCCCCAGCCGACAACCTGACCCCGGAGCCGCGGCCGACACCCCGGCAGACGGACCTGTCCCCGGGCCGGCGACCTGCCCCCGGGCCGACGTAGTTGTGCCGGTCCGGTGGAGTCGACTGCAGCAAGAACGGGCGAAGGGCCCCAAGCGGCCGGTTCCCGGTGCTGATGTCGCTGCCGGCGGTAGCTTGTCCAGCCATGAACCCCCATGAAGTCCGAGAGTCGATCCTCGAGACCGCCAGCGATGGTGAGCCACTGGCCGTGCCCCGCATGCGGCCCGCGGCCGGCGGACCGCACCCGCTCATCGTGATGTTCATGGACAAGCCCGGTATCCGGGAAGCCCTGCATGTGTTCGGGCGGCGCCTCGCCGGCCACGGCTACGACGTGATCCTGCCGGACCTCTACCATCGCCACGGTCGGATGATCGGCTACGGCCCGGCCGAGGCCGCCGACCCGGGCGCCCAGGACCACATGATGACGCTGTTGAGGTCGCTCACTGATGAGGGCATCCAGAACGACCTCGACGCGGCCCTGGAGGCGGTGGCCGCCGACCGGCCGGCGGGGTCGCTGGAGTCCGCCGGCTGCATCGGCTTCTGCCTTGGGGCCCGGGCCGTGTTCCGCGCGATGATGCGGCTGCCCGGCCAGTTCACCGCGGGCGCGATGTGGCATCCGTCGTTCCTGGTGGACGGCGAGCCCGACTCCCCCCACCTCACCGCCGGCGAGCTCTCGGGGTCGCTCTATGCGGGCTTCGGTGAGGCCGACCGGATGATGACCGTGGCCAGCATGCGGCCCTTCATCGAGGCGGTCTCGGCTCTGGGCGACCGGGCCGTCGTCGACATCCTGCCCGGCGCGGACCACGCCTACACCTGGCCGGACGCGCACAGCTACAACGAGGCCGCCGCGGAGCGGGCCTGGTCCCAGACTCTGGCCCTGTTCG
>JAPOQG010000048.1 GCA_026710865.1 Acidimicrobiaceae bacterium | reverse complement strand
CGAGGCGATCGACGAGGTGAACAGGATCACCCCGCCCCCGGTCTCCTTCATGGCCCGGGCCGCCCGGCTGCCCATCACGAAGTAGGCGTCGAGGTTGACCGACAGCACCCGGCGCCATTCCTCGTCGGTCATGTCGACGAACTCGGCAATCGTCCAGGCGGCCGCGTTGGACACCATCACGTCGAGCCTCGGGTCGATGGCCAGAGCCTGCGACACCGCCTCTGCGCAGTTCTCCATGACACCGAGATCGAAGTTGAGCAGGTGCGGCGTGGCTCCCAGCTCCTCGATCACCGGCGCCACCGCGTCCAGCCGCTCCTGCTTGTGGTCGAGCAGGTACAGGTTCTTGGCGCCCTCTGCCGCGAACAGCTCGGCGGTGCGGCGGCCGAAGCCGCTCCCGGCTCCGGTCACGAAGACGTTGCGGCCCTCGAATCGTCGGCTCATTTCCTTGTTCCTTCGTTGTGGCGGATCAGTGGGCGGTCCAGCCCCCGTCTACGGTGAGTACCGAGCCGGTCACGTACGAGGACGCGTCCGAGGCCAGGTAGATGGCGGCCCCGGCGATCTCGGGCAGCTCTCCCCAGCGGCGCAGGGCCACCTCCTGGCCGATCACCCGCACGCTGTGCTCGCTGTGCTGATGGGCCACGTTCATCTCGGTCAGGAACGGCCCGGGCGCGATGGTGTTGACGTTCACCCCTCGCGGTGCCCACTCCATGGCCAGGGCCCTGGTCAGCTGCACGACGGCGCCCTTGGAGGACGTGTAGGCGGTGCGGTCGGGCGCGGCCACCAGGCCGAAGGTGGACGACACGTTGATCACCCGCCCGTGCCCGGACTCCCACAGGTGCGGGCCCGCAGCCCGGCAGGCCAGCCACGGGCCGGTCACGTTCACGGCCAGCGACTCCTCGAACTCGCCGGGCTCGATGTCGCCTATGGCGCCCCGCACCAGGATGCCGGCGTTGTTGACCAGGATGTCGAGGCCGCCGAAGCGCTCCACGACGCCGGTCACGGCCGCCTCGACGGCCCCGGTGTCGGTTGCCTCCATCTCCACGCCCAGCGTCTCGGTGCCGGTGGCCGAGGCGATCTCGCCCGCCTTGGCCTGCGCGTCGGCGAGGCTGCGGCTGGTCACCGCCACCCGCGCCCCGGCGTAGCTCAGAGCCTCGGCCATGACCGCGCCGAGGCCCCTGGAGCCGCCCGTCACCAGGGCGGCGCGTCCGTCGAGGCGGAACAGGTCGAGCGGGTTGGGCGCTTGGGGCCTCCTAGCGGGCGGGGCCGCGCCGCGGGCCGGTTGCGGGCCGGCGCCGGGTCGAGCCGGTTCAGCTGGCGTGGGCCTCCTCGTAGCTGGGGCCGCCGCTCTCCTGCACCCAGTAGCGCCGGGCCCAGCCGACACCCTTCCAGGTCTTGATGTCGGTGGGCACCAGCTTGATGAGCCAGCGGGGCTGCTGGAGGGTGGACACCAGGTACGTGGGGCCGTTGGGGCCGAGGTATCGGTAGGACATCTGCTCGGCGATCCCCACCCAGCGACCCCCGATGTTGGGCTCCTCCTCCACGGTGGCGGTGCCCTCCATGTAGACCTTGGGGATCTCCATCGCCTGGCCGGACTGGTCCGGGTCGCTGTGGGGGGCGTCGATGACCACGCTCACCCGCCCGTCGGCCTTGATGTAGTCGCACCACAGGGCCCGCTGGCGGCCCACGAAGTACAGGGCCTCCCCGTCCCACTGGTACCAGACCGGCATCACATAGGGCGACCCGTCGGGCTTGAGGGTGGCCAGCCGGGCGACGGCGTTGCCCGCCAGGAACTGCTCCATCTCCTCGGCGGTCAGGCCGCCCAGGTCGCCTCTAAAACTGCTCATAGTCGACCGCTCCTTTTCTCACTGGTCAGAGCGGGACAGTAGCATCGCGCCGATGGAACCCTCCAAGCCGGTCGACGACACCGGAGCCGATCCCGGCACAGGCGGGGCGAGCACCAACGGCGCGCCCGACGACGCGGCCCTGTCGGTGCGCGGCCTCGTGAAGACCTTCGAGGTCGGCGGCGGCTGGCTGGGCGGCGAGCGCGGCGAGGTCTCGGCGGTGGCCGGGGTGTCGTTCGACATCGGCGCCGGCAAGACGATGGGTCTGGTGGGGGAGTCGGGCTGCGGCAAGTCCACCACCGCCCGCTGCATCCTGCGGCTCATCGAGCCGACCGCCGGGGACGTGGTGCTGCAGCGCCGGATCGACGGCGGCGGGGCCGAGCGCATCGACGTCATCGCGGCCGACAAGGGTGATCTGCGCCGCCTCCGCCGCCACATGCAGATCGTCTTCCAGGACCCGTTCGCGTCGCTGAATCCCCGGATGTCGGTGGGCCAGGCACTGCGGGAGCCGCTGGTGGTGCACACCTCGATGTCGAGGCACGAGCAGGACACCAGGGTGGCCGAGCTGCTGAGCCTGGTCGGCCTCAACCCCAGGATCGTGGACCGCTACCCGCACGAGTTCTCGGGCGGGCAGCGCCAGCGCATCGGCGTGGCCCGGGCGCTGGCCTTCGACCCGGGCTTCCTCGTGCTCGACGAGCCGGTCTCGGCCCTCGACGTGTCCATCCAGGCCCAGGTCCTCAACCTGCTCGACGACCTGCAGGACGAGCTGGGCCTCACCTACCTGTTCATCGCCCACGACCTGGCCGTCGTGCGCCACGTCTGCGACGACATCGCGGTGATGTATCTGGGCAAGATCGTGGAGCGCACCTCCGCGGAGAGGCTCTTCGACGAGTCGATGCACCCCTACACCCACGCCCTGCTCTCTGCGGTGCCGGTGCCCGATCCCGAGCAGGAGCGGGGCCGGCTGCGGATCCTGCTCGAGGGCGACGTCCCGAGCCCCCTCAACCCCCCGTCGGGCTGCCGGTTCCACACCCGCTGCCATGTGGGCCGGGACAAGGAGGTGTGCCGGATGACGGAGCCGCCCCTCGAGGAGGTCAGCGGAGGCCACTGGGTGGCCTGCCACTTCCCCGAGGCCCGCCAGGTCGTCTGACATGAGGCCGTCGGTCCGCCCCGTTTCTGTGTGCGGAAATCGGCCGTAGTGGCCGAGAAGCTCGAACAGAACGCCGGGGGATGCGGGGACTGCATCCGATGAGGCCGTCGGAGCCGATCGCGGCGATGCCGCGTTCGGGCATCCGCGAGGTCATGGAGCTGGCCAACTCGATCGACGGCGCCATCCGCCTGGAGACGGGCGAGCCCAACTTCAACACGCCCGCCCACATCTGCGAGGCCGCCGCTCAGGCTGCCTTCGACGGCTTCACCAAGTACACGCCCAACGCCGGGGTCATGCCGCTGAGGGAGGCTCTGGCGGCCAAGGTCACCGAGCGCAACGGCATCGACGCCACCGCCGAGCAGGTGGTGGTCACTTCGGGGGCGGTGGCGGGGCTCTACAGCAGCATGGTGTCGCTGGTGGATCCGGGCGCCGAGATGCTGCTGGGCGACCCGAGCTGGCCGAACTACGCCCAGATGATGCAGCTGCTGAAGATCACGCCGGTCCACTTCCCTCTTCGGGCCGAGGCCGATCTGGTCCCGCAGGCCGCCGACGTGGAGCCACTGATCACCGAGCGCACCCAGGCGATACTGCTCAACTCTCCCGGCAACCCGACCGGCGCGGTCACCGACGCCGCCGCCCTGGCCGACTTGATGGAGCTGGCCCGCCGTCACGATCTGGTGGTCTTCTCCGACGAGGTATACGACGAGATCTCCTTCGACGGGCCCTACACACCGGCCGCGCCGCTGGACACCGACGGGCGGGTGATCACCTTCTTCAGCTTCTCCAAGACCTACGCCATGACTGGCTGGCGGGTCGGCTATCTGGTCGTGCCGCCCGGTGTGTCGCCGTTGATCGTGCGGGCCCAGGAGCCGATCACGTCATGCGTGAACGCCCCGGCGCAGATGGGCGCCCTGGCCGCGGTGACCGGCCCGCAGGATTGCGTGGCCGAGATGCGAGACGCCTACCGGCAGCGGCGTGACCTGGTGACGGGGTTCCTCACCGGACGGGGCATCCCCCACGTGCGGCCCCGGGGCGCCTTCTACCTGATGGTCGATGTGAGCCGCAGCGGCAGCACCGGCAGCACCGGCAAGGACTTCGTGCTCCGGCTGCTGAACGAGAGGCAGGTGGCGGTGGTGCCGGGGGACACCTTCGGCCCCGGCTCCGGCCGTTTCGTGCGGATCTCGCTGGCCACCGCCCCAGACCTGCTGATGGAGGGAGTGGCCCGCCTAGCCGACGCGGTGGAGGAGTGGGGCGGCTGACTCCGTCGGGAGTTGAAGTCTCCCTAGCCCGGACGCGACGCGAGATCAGGGCTCATGTCTGCCGATTGGCGGCGACTGGCGCGGCCCACCTCCGGCAGCTGGGGATGGAACAGCCAGGCGTCGAGGCTGGACTCCATCGCCGCCAGCTTGCGAGCGCCGGCGCGGAACTCCGACCGTCATCGGTGCTGGAGGATGAGTAGCCTCGGCGTGCTGTGAGTGAGCGTTCGATGACAGCGGGAGTCGTCATGACTGAGGGCAACGCCTCCGCCGGTCCACCCCCCAAGTTGACCCGCTGCCGGGATGCTGCGGCCGGGGCGAGAACGGTGTGAGCGGCGTGGCGATCAAGAACCACTCCGGGTTCATATGGTCGGTGGCGGACCTGCTGCGGGGGGTGTACAAGCAGTCGGAGTACGGCCGGGTGATCCTGCCGTTGACGGTGCTGCGCCGGTTGGACTGCGTGCTGGAGCCGACCAAGGCCGAGGTGCTGGAGACCATGGCGGACCTGCCGGAGACGCTGCGCAACCGCGAGCCGCTGCTGCAGCAGGTGGCCGGTCAGCCGTTCGTGAACATGTCACGGCACACGTTCGCCACGCTGCTGGGCGATCCCGACAACGTGGCCGGGAACCTGCGCAACTACATCGCGGGGTTCTCGGAGTCGGCGCGCGACATCTTGGACAAGTTCAACTTGGACGTGCAGATCGACCGCCTCGACGACCACAACCTGCTGTATCTGGTGGTGTCGAAGTTCGCGGAGATCGACTTGAGCCCTGCCGCGGTGTCGAACCTGGAGATGGGGTACCTGTACGAGGAGCTGATCCGAAAGTTCTCGGAGTTGTCGAATGAGACCGCGGGCGAGCACTTCACTCCCCGCGAGGTGATCCGGCTGATGGTGAACCTGCTGTTCGCCGACGACGACAGGCTGCTGACCCGGCCCGGCGTGGTGAAGACGCTGCTGGATCCGGCGTGCGGCACCGGTGGGATGCTGTCGGTCGCTGAGGAGTATCTGCGCGAGCTCAACCCGCAGGCGCAGTTGCGGGTGTTCGGCCAGGAGGTGAACGCCGAGACGTATGCCACCTGCCGTGCCGACATGCTGATCAAGGGCGCCGACGCCGACAACATCCGCTTCGGCAACAGCTTCGACGACGACCAGCATCAGGGCCAGCGCTTCGACTACCTGCTGGCCAACCCTCCTTTCGGGGTGGAGTGGAAGATGGTGGCCGACACGATCCGCGACGAGCACGCCGCCCAGGGCTTCGCGGGCCGTTTCGGGGCCGGGTTGCCCCGCATCAACGACGGCAGCTTCCTGTTCCTGCAGCACATGATCTCAAAGATGAAACGCCCCGACGAGGGAGGCGCCCGGCTGGCGATCGTGTTCAACGGGTCGCCGCTGTTCACCGGCGCCGCCGGCTCGGGCGAGTCGGAGATCCGCCGCTGGATCATCGAGAGCGACATGCTCGAAGCGATCGTGGCGCTGCCCGACCAGTTGTTCTACAACACCGGCATCTCCACCTACTTCTGGGTGGTCACCAACCGCAAGGCGCCCCACCGCCGAGGCAAGGTGCAGCTCATCGACGCCCGCGAGAGCTTCACCAAGATGCGCAAGAGCCTCGGCCAGAAGCGCAAGGAGATCTCCGCCGAGCAGATCGACGACATCCCCCGCCTCTACGGAGCCTTCGACGAGGGTCCCCGGGTCAAAGTCTTCCCCAACGAGTCGTTCGGATTCCTGCGCATCACCGTAGAACGGCCCCTACGCCTGCGCTGGGAGATCACCGAAGACACCCTCGCCGCCATCGAGTCCGACAAGAAGGTCGCCAAACTCGATGTGCTGAAGCGCGACTCCCTGCTCAAGGCACTCAGAAACAGCAGAGGCAGCCACTACACCACCGAGAAGTCAGCCAAGGCAGCCGTCCAAGAAGCCCTCGCATCAGCGGGCGCCGACACGCCCGCCCTCGTCAAGGCCGTGACCGACGCCCTAGCGGTGCGAGACCCCGAAGCCCCCGTCATCACCGACCGGGCAGGCAACCCCAAACCCGACCCCGACCTACGCGACAACGAGAACGTCCCACTACCGGAGATGAGTGTCGCCTACGAGCCCGACCCGACCGCCCGACTCGAAACCATCGAGTACCGCACCGCCATCGACAACTACCTCGAAACCGAAGTCCACCCCTACGTCCCCGACGCCTGGCACGACCCCGACAAGACCAAGATCGGCTACGAAATCCCCCTAACCCGCCACTTCTACACCTACACCCCACCCCGCCCCCTCCACGAAATCGACGCCGAAATCAGGAAGCTCGAACACGAGATACAAGTTCTGCTGACCGAGGTCACAGAGTGAAGTATCTCGCGTTACAGCCTTTCCAAGAGCGCAGCGATTGGCCCTGGGTGGAGTTTCGTCGGGTCTCATCAATTCGTCGACAAGCAAACCATTCTAGTAATAGACCGCTCTTGGCGCTGTCCGCTGCTACCGGAATACAACAACGTCCCGATGGCGGCGGTCGGCAACCTGCTAGCGACGAGACAATATCCAGGTATTGGGTGGTACAGCCGAATTGGCTCGTATTCAATCCTATGTGGGCTATTGAGGGTGGAGTAGCTGTTTCTCAGTCGGAGGGTGCAGTAAGCACTGCCTATCGCGTCTACGAACTACATTCTCCGCTACACGCCCGCTTCGCCCACTACTACCTTCGAAGCCGTCCAGCACTAGAACAATACAGACTCATGATTCGAGGAGTTACAACTTTCGATCGCAGTATCACGCGTAATGACTTCGAAGCCATGCCCATACCTACTCCTCCGATATCAGAACAACAGCGAATCGCCACCTATCTGGATGTCGAGACCGCTCGCATCGACGCTCTCATCTCCAAGAAACGCAGCCTCATCAAACTCTTGGAAGAGCGTGTTGACTCTATAGTTTTCGATGGTATTCGTGGCAGGCTAACATCGTCCGAGTCCCCTGTCGTGCCTTCTGGGATTAACTGGCTAGGCAATATCCCACAACACTTCGTAACACCATGGCTCGGAGCATGTCATACAACCCACTTGGGGAAGATGCTCAATGTGAACGCCGCTTCTGGGCCAGAACAGTATCCGTACATCAAGAATACCAACGTCAAATGGGACCACTTTGATCTGAAAGACCTACCCACGATGACGTTCGAAACCGATGATAGACGCAGATGCGAACTGCGGCCCGGAGACGTTGTGGTATGCGAAGGAGGCGAGGTCGGTCGTTCTGCCGTCTGGAGTCACCACGGCGAGATCTTTTTCCAAAAGGCACTCCACCGTGTTCGGCCCGTGACCAAGAACGTTCCGCGCTTCCTGATGTACTGCTTGTGGAGTGCAGCGAAACTCAATGTGTTCGCTGTCGAGGGGAATCAATCGACGATCGTTCATCTCACGAGAGAAAAACTACGCGAGCATCGGTTCCCTTGGCCGCCATTGGACGAACAGGATCGTATAGTTTCGTTGATTGATGCTGAACGGAGACGAATCAGCAAGGCAGTCAAGGGGCTAGAAAGGCAAATCCATTTGCTTTCTGGGCGCCGGCAAGCGCTGATTACATCTGTCGTAACCGGCGGTATACCGGTTCATGGGGCTGCGGTGTGACTGCATTTCGAATACGGCACTCGCGCAGCACCCAGACGACTGCTCTTTGGCAGGACAGGGTTTGCCGTGCTGCTACGATTGAGCCACTTGATGCACTCAGGCCATGGGAGGGGCCGCTCCCCGCACCTAACGAGCCGCTGAACCGCTATAATCGTGACCTCAGCCTGGAGCATTCGACGGACACCACCGATGCCAGAACCCAAGCGTCATCTATCTCTCTATCTAATGAAGAACGGTACGTCCGTCGATGAGGCGATCCGAGATCCATCGAAGGTATCAAGGCACGATCTCGTAAATGTCGATTCTGAAGGAGCTCTGTTTGTCAAGACGAGCCACGGTCAAGTCCCGTGGTGGATTGAGTTTCTTGACCCTCTATCTTCTGATGATCTCAAAGCACCTGAATCAAGAACCACCAGCGCTGTCCTATCTCTTAGTTTCGTAACCGCAAACGGTGACTACCGAACTGTATGTTATACATTCGGGCATGGCCGTCATCTCCTAGATCAAGATCGAATTGACCGTTCATTCGGATTGAGAGTCGCGCTCAATACGATCGACCCCGCGAAACTAAGAGGGCTTGACACACGTCGTCAAGAAGACATCGTTGTAAATTCACGTTCACAATCGAGTATCGGAACTGACATTGCATCATTCAATCTTAACGAATACCGGGACATCCTTACTAAGGCAGCCGGCTCGACCACCGGAGATCACACTGAGGCTCTCGGAGGATCAATACATGGTGCCGACGGTATCTCATTCGATGTGCCTATCCAGGTAGATGAGCTTGCAAATAGAGCACATCACCTGTTGTCTCTGTATCAACTAGAACGGTACAAGGAAATCTTTCCCTTTGTAGATTATATTCTGCCTGTGGATCCTGAAGAATCGGACAAATTGGACGGTATATTGGCAGCCGCTCTGCGTGCGATTTTAGCACATGGCTCTACGGATTTTCGATGCCTGTACCTTGCATCTCCGGAGCTGCTGGACCTTGAAGAGACGGAAGGATATATGTTCTCGAGTGAGCGAGGCAAAGACAAGACTGTCCATACAGAGCTTAGTCTCGTAGACTACATTAATACTCGACGAAATTTGGCAGATAGTTATACAATTAATACAGCGAAGCGCGACGATGTGCTATTGCGAAACCGAGATCAGACTGACCGCAGACTGAGTTCTGTATATCGCTGCCTTATCGTCGAAATCGAAAGAGCAAACGCCACCTATCAACTGATCGATGGACGATGGTATGAAGTAGAAGGATCCTTTGTAGAACAGATCAACCTTGAGGTGTCGAGCATTCTCTCCGCGACGGTCGCATTTTCGCTGCATTTTATGGGTGAAACTGAGGAAAGCTATAATTCTCGTGTGGCTCACGAACTCGATGCGCTTTTGAGGCTCTCCGCGTTTTAGGTCGGAGTGAGGGTGTCGAGGAGCGCCCAGTTGGGTTTGCCGGCGTAGAGCAGTGAGCGGATCCGGTAGTTGGCGAAGTTGGTGAACCCGAACGCGGCGCGTTTGACGCGTTTGATCAGATTGT
>JAPOQG010000407.1 GCA_026710865.1 Acidimicrobiaceae bacterium | reverse complement strand
CCTCCAGCGAGTAGCACGAGGCCCAGACGCTCTTGGCTGCCTTGCCGATCTCGTCGTGGCGCACCTCAGGCACCGAGGTGAAGGCGCCGGACCACTCCCCGGAGCCCTCCAGGATGCTGGACGAGCGCACGATCAGCGGCTCGGGCAGATCTTGCGCGGCCGCGGTCATGGCCTCGGTCAGCCCGGGCTCGAGATCGCAGCCGATGATGGCCATCCGGGCGCCGCCCGAGCCCCGAGCCTGCATCTGAGCCTCGGCGTGCGCCAGCGCGGCTGCGGAGGCCTCCGGCGACACGACGAAGCCGTCGGGCACGGGCAGGCCCGCGGCCCTGGCCCGGGCCAGGCCGGCGCCCTTGGCACCGGCCGCGCCCACATCGGACGCGGAGGGGTGGCCGAGGGGAAGGACCAGCGGCGGGCCGCCGGGGCCGTCGCCGGTGTTCGGCAGCACGCGGGCGCTCACGCGGCGTTGGCGAGCCGGACGGTCGCTGGGCCGCGCCTCACCCGGCGCAGGTGATCTCGTCGAGGGGGAAGGTGGAGATCAGCTCCACCCCGGTCTCGTTGACGATCAGCATCTCCTCGAGGCGCACGCCGAACTCATGGAGCTTGCCGTGCTGGGTCTCGAGCGCGAACACCATGCCCGGCTTGATCTCCTGGGGATGGTCCAGAGACCAGATGCGTGAGATCACCGGCTGGTCGTACTGCGCCAGCCCGAGACCGTGGCCCCAGAGGTTGGCTGCGGCCTCGTCCTCCTCCTCGTAGCCCCAGATGTCCTTGGCCGAGGGCCACACCGAGGCGATGTCGGCGGTGGTGACACCGGGTCGGGTGGCTTCGATGGAGTCCTGGAGCCACTTGTTGGCCAGGTCGTAGTACCGCTTATGCTCGTCGGTGGGCGTGCCGCCCACGCAGTAGGTGCGGTACACGCACGACTTGAAGCCGTTCCAGGTGAGCGCGGCCAGATCGATGATGACCAGATCGCCCGGGCGGATGATCCGATCGCCGTGGTTGCGCCAGTTCGGCCAGGCGTTGGGGCCCGACGAGACGATGACGTCCTCGACGTTCTCCATGCCCGGGATGCTGTACAGGTACTCCATCCCGAAGGCGGTGACCTCGTTCTCGGTCAGCCCCGGCTTGAGGAACTGCGAGAACTCGTAGTGGGTGACGTCGCAGATGGCGCCGACGATGCGCATGGCCTTCTGTTCATTGGGGCTCTTGATGGAGCGGGCCTCCATCATCGGGGTCATGCCGTCGACCCAGTCGATGTTGCGCTGCTCGAAGGCCCGGATCATGTTGAGGTCCATGAAGTCGACGCCGAGGGGCTGGTCGGACACCCCGGCGTCCTCGAGGTCGTTCATGAGGGCGCCGGTGAACTTCTCGACCTGCGCCGTGGACGCAGGACCGGCTGCGCCCTTGATCCAGGCGTAGGAGTAGCGGACGTTCTCCTTGGGGATCCACGGTGAGTGCTCGCGGATGTGGTAGCCGATGTCGCCCTGCTCGTACAGGATCGGCTCCTTGCCCTCGATGAGCACCGCGTAGCGAAGGCCGGGCTTGAGCTGGTTCCAGCCGGGCGTCATGGTCGACGTGACGTACCGGATGTTCTCGTCGTACATCAGCAGCATGGCGCCGAGCCCGTGACGCCGCATGGCCTCCCGGGCCCGGCGCAGGCGCCACTCGCGCACCTCCTGCCAGTTGATGCCTTCCCGCCAGTCGGTTCCGAGGACTCCGAATGCTTCCTTCACTGTGGCTCCTTGGTAGAGATGCGGTCGTGCGGCCGGGCGGCGCGCCACTCGCGGCACCGGCCAGCTGATGACCTTGGCGTAGCTGCCAGCAAGATCATATATTATGTCAGGTGTCTTGCCAATGCGGCCGCAGCCCTCTCCCGGACTCCGTGGCCGCAGCTACAGGCCGAACAGGCGGGCCGCGTTCGAGCCCTTGATGGCGGCCCGCTCGGGCTCGCTCAAGCCTTCGACCCGATCGATCAGGCCGACCGGATCGGCCTCGCCCATGTCGAAGGGGAAGTCGGTCCCCATCATCACCCGTTCGGCCCCCACGATCTCGATCAGGTGCTCGACGTACTTGGGCTGGAACACCATGGTGTCGTAGTAGAGGCGCTTGAAGTAGTCGCTGGGGGGCCGGTCGGGAATGCCGGTGCGGGTCTCGGGCCGGACCTCCCAGGTGTGGTCGGCGCGGGCTGCGTAGAACGGCACGTAGCCGCCGCCGTGAAGCAGTACCAGCTTCAGGTCCGGCAGTTCCTCGAACAGCCCCGAGAAGACCATCCGGTGCACCGCCACCGTGGTCTCCAGCGGGTTGCCGATGCAGTTGACGAGGAAGAACTCGTCGAGGCGGTGGCTCTCCTCGTAGCCATTGGGATGCAGTATCACCGGCACGCCCCTGGCCGCCACCGCCTGCCAGAACGGCCGGAAGCGGGGCTCGTCGAGGTTGTGGCCGTCGACGGTGCCGCCGATCTGGAGCCCCTTGAATCCGAGTTCGTCCACGGCCCGGTCCATCTCGGCGATGGCCGCGTCCACGTCCTGGAGGGGCACGGTCGCGCCCACGGCGGCGAACCGCCCGGGGAAGTCCGCGACCGCCTGCGCCAGCCGGTCGTTCTGGATCCGGGCCGACTCGACCGCCGCCGGCGCCGGCAGCCAGTACCCGTACTGGGACACGAAGGTGGCCAGGCCCTGGACGTCCACGCCCATCGAGTCCATCGGCTCGATCCGGGCCGCCGGATCGTGCAGGTGGGCCGCGATCGACGGGATCATCACCGCGTTGTGGTCCTTGGAGCTCTGGTTCATGAAGTGGAGGTAGGGCTCGTAGGCGGGTCGGCGGTGCCCGGCCAGCAGCGGCTCGCAGTCCGCGACCGCCAGGTGGCAGTGAATGTCGACAGTGCGGGCCGGTCCGGCGGCGCCCGCGTCCTTGCTCGCGGGCGCGCCCGCGCCGGTCGAAGCCACTTGCCAGTCTCCCCTTCTAGGAACGCAGGTCGATCTCGAGCACCGACCTCGGGATCTCGAGGTGCTCTCGGATCGCCTCGGCGGCCGCCTCCACATCGCTGTGGGAGAGGGCATCGAACATGCGCTGGTGATCACGGGTGGCCTGCTCGCGTGCGGTGGGCCTGGCCTTCAGCGCCATGCTGACGTACATCACCGAGGTGTCCAGCAGGGTGCGCAGGATCGCCAGCAGCCGCGGCGAGCCGGCGGCCTCGTAGATCGTCATGTGGAAGTCGCGGTTGAGCATCACCCAGTCGGCCGCCGGCGGGGCGTCCTGCATCTGCTTCAGCAGGTCGCCGACCCGAGCCAGTTGTTCGGGGGCGATCCGGGCCGCGGCCTTCTGCATGGCGACCACCTCGAGCAGCAGGCGCAGGTCGTAGATCTCCTGGAGCTCCTCGTTGCTGATGCGGTGCACGGTGCCGCCCCGGTGGGCGTCCAGCTCGACGATCCCCTCGGCGGCGAGGTCCCGCAGCGCCTCGCGCACCGGCGTCGTGCTCACATTCAACTGCTCGGCGAGGTCGGCCTGCACCAGGCGCGTCCCGCCGGGAAGGCTGCCGTCGAGGATGCCCTCCCTGAGGGTCTCCCGCACGAACTCGTGAGCGGTCACCCGGGTGCGTATGGTCTTGTTCGAGACGTTGAGGCCTGCGTTGGTCACGTCCGCTCCTTCGTCGAGAGCGCGGGCCGATGATCGATAGTATCAGCGGCGCTATATCTGATAGGGAGACCGTCATGAAATGCGTGCAGGTAACCGCGCCCGGACAGCTGACCCATGCGGATGCGACCGAGCCGGCCCCGCCCGACCCCGGCCACGCGGTGGTGAGGATCGACACCGTCGGGATCTGCGGGACCGACGTGAAGATCCTCAGCGGCGCCATCCCGGTCTCCTACCCGCGGATCATGGGCCACGAGATGGTCGGCGTGGTGGAAGCAGCCGCCGAGACAGGCCCGCCGCGGGGCTCCAGGGTGCTGATCGACCCCGCCATCGTGTGCGGAACGTGCGACCTCTGCCGCAAGGGCCGCGGCAACCTGTGCCGCAACGGCGGCCTGCTGGGCCGCGATGCCGACGGCGTGTTCGCCGAGTACGCGGCGGTGCCCGCCCATCGCCTGCTGGAGGTCCCCGACTCCGTCAGCGCAACCGCGGCGGGACTGCTCCAGGTTCTGGGGACCTGCGTGCACGCCCAGCGCAGCACACCCGTGTTCGTCGGCGATGTGGCGGTGGTGCTGGGCCTCGGTGTCAGCGGCCTGCTGTTCACCCAGATGCTGCGCGGGGCCGGGGCCACGGTCATCGGAGTGACCCGCTCGGAATGGAAGCAGGAGTTGGCCCGCCAACTGGGCGCGGTCGCGGTGGCCGCACCCCGCGAAGCCGGCTCGCTGGTGCGCGAGCTGACCGGGGGACGGGGCGCGGACCTGGTGGTCGAGGCCGTCGGCACGGAAGCGACCCTGGCCCAGGCCATCGAGCTGGCTTCCGTCGGCGGCGAGGTGACCGTGTTCGGCACCCTCACCGGCGGCGGCAGCGGCCTGCCCTACTACCAGCTCTACTTCAAGGAGCTCACCCTGCGGAACCCGCGGGCCGCCACCGTCGACGACTACGCCCGGGGCATCGAGCTGGCCGCCTCGGGCGCACTCGATCTCGAGGCCATCGTCACCGACCGCTTCGGCCTCCCGGAGGCAGTCGCGGCCTTCGAGAGGGTCAGGAGCGCCGACTCGCTCAAGGTGCTGATGTCGGTCGCCTGAGGCCGCTCGGCCTCTAGCTCGCGAGGAGGTCGAGTTCTTCGAACTTGCGCAGCACATGGGCCTTCGCCACCGCCACCTCGTCGTCGGCGGGGTCACGGGGGAAGGGCAGATCGATCTGGATGTCGTCCTCGAGGCGACCGCCCTTGGCGAACACCAGGATCCGGTTCGACAGCTCGACCGCCTCGCCCACGTCGTGGGTGACGAACACCACCATCTTCTTGGTCTCGTCCCACATGTGGTGCAGCTCCCGCCGCAGGGCCCGGGCGGTGATGGCGTCGAGGTGGCTGAAGGGCTCGTCCATGAACAGCACATCGGGCTCGATGGAGAACGCCCGGGCGATGCCCACCCGCTGCTGCATGCCGCCGGAGAGCTCGCCGGGGAACTTGTCCCCCTTGTCTCCCAGCTGGACCATCTCGAGGTAGCGCTGGCAGCGCTCCTTGGTGTCGTCGGAGCGGTCGTCCTGCACGAACATCAGGTTGTCGGTCACCGTGCGCCAGGGCAGCAGCCGGGCGGCCTGGAACACATAGCCGGGCGCGGCCACATGACCGTCGCTGGTGATTTCCACCGTCCCGTTGGTGGGGGTCTCGATCCCGGTGAGGATGTTGAGCAGGGTCGACTTGCCGCAGCCCGAGGGCCCGACGATGGACACGAAGCTGTGCCCGGTGATCTCGAGGTTCACGTCCTCGAGCGCGACGACCTTGTCTGCGCCGACGCCGAACTCCTTGTGGAGGTTCTTGATTCTGATCTCAGCCACTTGATCGTCCGTTCATTGGTTGTTTCCGACAGTTCCTGGCTCTCGCCGAGCCCATCAGTGCCTGGCCGTCTCCTCTTCGCCGTAGTGCTCGTGGTGCTCGCCGAAGGCCTCCTCGACCACCTCGGTCGAAATCTGCGGGCGCCAGCGGAAGGCCCGGCGGCTGATGGGCTCGAAGACGAGCCGCTCGAAGAGGATGGCGAAGATCACGAAGAAGGCGGCGTAGCCGACCACGCCGTGGGCGCGGTGGGCGTCGTACCAGAACTTGATGGTCCAGCCCGCGCCGTCCTGTCCGCCGAACACCTCGGCGATGACCAGGCCCTTCCAGCCGATGGAGAAGCAGTACCGGGCCGCCGCGAACATGAACGGCATCAGCGACGGCACCAGCACATGGCGGATCACCTTCGACTGGGGAACCTTGAATGAGCGGGCCATGTCGAACAGCTCGCGCGGCGTGTTGCGCACCCCTTCTCGCACGTTGACGATCACGAAGGGGATGCCCGCCAGGATCACCGTCAGGATCGGGCCCCTGTCGTCGAAGCCGAAGATGATGCTGTTGAACAGGGCCCAGGCCAGCGCCGGCATGGCCAGAATGGCCATGGTCCAGTCGTGGCAGAAGGCGTTGGTGGCCCGCGACAGGCCCATGGCGAGCCCCAGGGCGGTGCCCAGCACCATGGCGATGAGGAAGCCCGACAAGAGCCGGCGCAGCGATATGAAGAAAGTCTCGTAAAGGTTCTTGCGGGCCAGGGTGTCGGTGATGAACTCGTCCCACATGAACCCGCCGACCTCGCTGGGCGTGGGCAGCACATCGACCGCGAAGGGCCAGATCTCCTCCACCGCAATCAGCGAGAGCTCCCACACCGCGAACAGCGCGATGGGGAACAGAATCCGCGCGAAGTTCGGCGACTTGGCAATCTTCGCCGGGAGCCCGATCAGGCGATGTGCGGGGCTCGGCACCGGCTGCGAGCCGGTGCCAGCGCTCGGACGAGTGTCGGTGACAGTCATGTTGGCGAGCCCTCCCTCAGGTCGCAGTCACGGCCTGACGCCAACGGAAGTAGCGCCTCTCGATGGCTTCCAGCACGACCTTCTCCAGGAACAGGGCGAAGAAGAAGAAGGCCAGGATCCAGGTCAGGAACTCGCTCATGTCGAACAGCACGGCGCTGATCCGCATCTCGAAGCCGATCCCTTCCGACGACGAGAAGACCTCGGTGAGCACGGTCACCTTCCAGGCGATCGAGAACCCGAATCGCAGGCCGGTGAAAAGGTACGGCGCCAGATGCGGGATCACGATCTGGCGGTTGCGCTTGAACACGCTCACCTGGAACGACTTGGCCATGTCGATCAGGTCCTTGGGCAGCGCCCTGATGCCCTCGGAGACGTTGACGGTGACCAGCGCGAAGGTGGTCAGGATGATGGCGATGGTCGGGCCCAGCGGCCGGTTGCCGAAGATGATCGCGGTGATCAGCACCCAGATCAGCCCCGGCGCCGACAGGCTGATCAGCACCGCGTCCTTGAAGAAGCCCTCGAACCACTTGGACTGCATGAGGATCCCGATCATCGCCCCGATCAGGAACGACAGGCCGAACCCGATAGCGATGCGGGTCAGCGTGGCCTGGAAGGCCGCCGGCATCGTGCCCTCTCCCCAGATCTCGAAGAAGGTCGCCACCACCTCCGAGGGCCCGGGCAGCAGTTTGGGATCCAGGGGAGTGCCGCGAAGGAAGCCGAATATGTCGAGAAGGGCGAACTCCCATACAGCCAGCACCGCGACGTAGCTGAGGATCCGCCAGAACCACCTGGACGTGAGCTCCTTGCGGCGTGCCTGGCGAGCCAGCTCCTCCTCGGTGACCCGGGGAGCCAACGGTGTCTCGGCCGTGGTGTCAGTGTCAGTGGTGGTCACAATGGTTACCTCTAGGAGGCTGGTTGCTTCGAACGGGAAGCTGCTGCGAACAGCCGGGGCGTCGCGGCTCCCCTACTCAGATATTGATCCTTGCAGCGGCCGGCGGCCTCTGCGACTTCACGCAAGAGACCAGCCGGCCGCGGCAAGGATCGAATGGCGGGCTGACCGTATGGAGGGGAGGGGGGTCGGTCAGCCGGCCGTTGGTCGCCTGTGAGGGGCCTAGGGGGCGACCACCTCGAAGCGCGGCGACGGGTAGTCGGCCGGGAGGCCGTTCGGGTTGTCCGAATGCAATCTGGTCATGGAGTCGTAGATCGCCTTCTCGTTGTCGATCCATTCCTGGTCAAGGTAGACGCTCTCGACGAACCAGTCGTTGGCACCCTGCATGAAGCCGACGGTGAACTCGACGTCCGCCTCGTCCTCGACCGCGAAGTGCTGCGGGTAGGCCCGCACGATGTCGGCGGTGTTCGCCTCCCACTCCGCAATGCCGGTCTGCCACAGCTCGAGGAACGCAGCGATCTCGCGCGGGTGGCTGTCGTAGTACTCCTCGGTGGCGGTGAACAGGTTGGACATCACATGGTTCTTGCCGTCATCGAGGCCCGAGAACTCGTTGTAGAGCTGGAAGGGCATCCGTCCGCCGTACATGATCTCGATCTCGCCGGCGCGCAGATGCGGCACCGCGGCCTCGGGAATCACGACCGCTGCCTCGCAGTCGCCGCGCAGCAGGTTGGTCGGGTTCACGAAGTGGTCGTTGACGATGAGGTTGTAGTCGCCGCCGCCGACGCGGTAGTCGAGGCCGTGAAGCTCGTTGGCCAGGACCGTCCAGAAGCCGGTGTTGGACACCGGGCTGCTCACGCAGATGTTCGAGCCCAGCGGGATGTCGGCGAGGGTCTCGTAGGGGTCGCCGGCACGGCGCATCATCGGTGAGCGCTGGAAGTTGTACTTGCCGAAGGTGACCGTCGTGATCGAGGTCTCGTTCTCGAGCACCGGAATCTCCTGGGTGCCCATCGACACGATGTCGCCGTGGCCGCCCGCGAAGTAGGTGAACTCGTCCCATGTGGAGCTGGTGTGGATGCGGATGTTGTTCTCCTCCTCCCACTGGGCGAGCAGACCGGTGTCGGTCAGCCAGTCCCAGACGGGGTCCGGAGCGAACGCGAAACGGATGATCGACGCAGCCTCAGGCTCCATCATCGCCGCTTCCTGCGCAGCCATGGCCTCTTCCTGGGCGGCAGCAGCCTCGTCCTGAGCTGCCATCGCGTCGGCCTGAGCGGCCTCCGCAGCAGCCTGAGCGGCCTCCGCAGCGGCCAGCGCCGCATCGAGCTCGGCCTGAGCAGCCTCGGCGGCTGCCGCATCGGCTTCGCCGGCGGCCGCAGCGTCCGCCTGAGCCTGCTCGAGCGCGGCGAGCGCCTGAGCAGCCTGCTCGGCTGCCGCATCGGCGGCGGCCGTGGCGGCGTCGGCCTGTGACTGGGCCGAGTCCGCCTGTGCCTGGGCCGAGGCGGCCTCGGCCTCGATGGCGCTGGTGTCGACCACAGCCGCGGGCTCGTCGTCGCCGCAGGCCGTAGCCACCAGGCCGAGAGCGGCGATCGCGACGACCACCTTTACCAGTCGGTTCCGTCTTGACATTTTGTCCTCCCTATCGCAGAGAATCGGATTCGGCCGCCTCCCGAGGGTGGCAGCCGGTTCACCGGCTCGAGCCCGACGGTAGTCCTGAGGCTCGACCGATCATGCACTATACATTAGATAATATCTTGCGCACCAGTGGAGTCAAGTCGAATCTCTCGCCGCGATGCCAGAGGCTCCCGGTAGGCCGGCCGTGCAGGTCCAGCTGACCGCCGTCACATATCGCTACCGCGACGGCTCGGCCAGCGAGGCGGAAGCCATCAAGGATCTGGACCTCGTCATCGAGTCGCGGTCTGTTCACGCCATCGTCGGGCCCACCGGCTGCGGCAAGAGCACGCTGCTTCGCGTCCTCGCCGGCCTCGCCGAGCCCCAGTCGGGCTCGATCGACTTCAGGGGCAGGCAGATGCGCCCCAACCGCACCGCCCTGGTCTTCCAGGACCCCACGCTGATCCCGTGGTGGTCGGTGGGCCGCAATATCGGCATCGGGGTGGAGTTCAGCGCCAAGCGCCGCAGCCTCTACCGCAAGATCCGCTCCTTCAGCGCCGACCGGGTCGGCCTCAAGGGAATGCTCGACCGGATGCCGGGATCCCTGTCGGCCGGCCAGCAGACCCGGGCAGGCATGTCGAGGGCCTTCGCGCACGACGCCGACGTGATGCTGCTGGACGAGCCGTTCGTGCACCTCGACGCCCTCACCCGCCGGCGCCTCCGGGAGGAGTTCGAGACGGCCTGGCAGATCGAGCCCCGCACCTACGTCTTCGTGACCCACGACGTCGAGGAGGCGGTGCTGCTGTCGGACCGGGTCACCGTTCTCGCCGGGCCGCCGGCCTGGGTGCTCGAGACGGTGGAAGTGCCGATGGCCCGGCCCCGGCCGCGTCGCGACACCACCGATCCGGCGTGCCGCTCGGCCATCGCCGCGGTGTGGGACGCCCTCGAGCGCAGCAGCCTCGGGTGAGCGACACCGGAACCGCCGGGCCATGACCGGGGCCGGTGCCCGGCGCTCGGCGATGGCGGGGCTGGCCGTCTCGACCACCTCCATCGCCCTCGGAGCCCTGCCGGTGTTCCTGCTGGGGGCGCTGGCCGTGTTCATTCGCGACGAGCTCGGCTTCAGCGAGACCCGCCTGGGACTGGCCGCCTCGGCCTACTACCTGTCCTCGGCGCTGTCGTCGGTGCCGGGAGGCCGGTTCTGCGAGGCTGTCGGCGGCCGGCGGGCGGTGGCCGCCTCGGCCGCGCTGGGCGGGGCCTCGATGCTGTCGATCGCGCTGCTCGCCCGCGACTACGGCACCCTGCTGGCCCTGATGGTGGCGGCCGGGGTGGCCAACGGCGTCGCCCTCCCCGCCTCCAACCTCGTGATGACCCAACGGATCCCGGTCCGGCTGCAGGGCGCGGCCTTCGGGGTGAAGCAGTCCTCGGGGCCCATCAGCACCCTGCTCGCGGGGGCCTCCGTTCCCCTGCTGGGACTGACCGTGGGCTGGCGCTGGGCGTTCCTGCTGGCCGCGGCGGCGGCGCTTCCCCTCACGGTGTGGGGCCGCGGAGGGACACGCCGGCTCCGGGGCGGGCCGTCCCGCCCGCCGGCGGGCGTTCCCGTCGGGCCGCTGGTGGTGCTGGCTGCGGCTGCCGCGACGGCGGTCGTGGGCGGCGCATCGGTGGCCGCCTTCTACGTGGAGTCGGCGGTGGCGGCCGGGGTGGCGGCCGGGACCGCCGGCACGATCCTGGCCGCGGCCAGCGTCACCGGCATCGGCTGCCGGATCCTGTGGGGGGCCATGGGCGACCGGTCGCCGCGCCTTCACGTGCCCCTGCTGACCGGCCTGATGGCCGTCGGTGCGGCCTGCTTCGTGTTCATCGGCCGGGTGTCCGCGCCGATGCCGCTGCTGGCGGTGACGATCCTGGCCTTCGGCAGCGGCTGGGGCTGGCCGGCGCTGTTCAACTACGCCATCGTGAGCCGCACGCCGTCGGCTCCGGCCCTGGCCACCGGCATAGCCGGGACCGGTCTCTACACCGGCGGGATCGTGGGCCCGCTGAT
>JAPOQG010000126.1 GCA_026710865.1 Acidimicrobiaceae bacterium | reverse complement strand
GCCTGCTCGATGAGGTCGTCCGGAAGGTGCAAGCTGACAAGAACCATGCGCACACCATACGCACAGCCCGCACCAGCTAGCTGACGACGATTCCCGCGATCCTGCGCAGTTGGAGCACGGCGTCCTCCAGCACATGCTGATACTCCACGCCAGTCTTCAGGTGTACGGGCACGTACAACCAGCCAGCATCCTCCGACACGGCCAAGTCACTGTCGCGCAACCGGCGATTGGGGTCAGACTCGGTCTCAGCCCAGATCCAGACCGGTGTGTCGCCCACTTCTGCCCAGAGATCGAGATCCACGCACAGGGAGAACTTGTGTGATGCGCCACGATCAGGATCACTCACGAACCGGAAATTGCGCCAGTAGCCAGCCCTTAGCGTGGACGCCCTGAAGCCTCTGGTCGAGGCCCAGCGTTGCTCGACGGCCTTTACAAGGATGTCGTCGATGAGCTGGTTGAACCAACGCATTCTGCGGGCAAGCGAGGGGTTGAGTTCTTCTCTCTGGATCGGGTGAAAGGCATCCAGGTCCTGCTGTTCGACAAACCCGCCGAGTTGCTGGATGTCCGAGGCGAGTTGAGAATCAGCCGACACGGCAGCGGCCAAGCGCTCAAGCAGAAGATCCCAGCTGGCCAGTATCAGCAACTTGTCAGTGCCGGCTCTGGCCGTTCGCATCCTCTCAAGCGTCGCGCCGGACTCCAGCAGGACAGGATCTTCGCCGGTCTCCATCTGCCGCCTGATCTCGGCCCACAGAGTCTCAATCCGGGTTCCGGGCGCAATGAACAACAACACACCCGGTCCAAACGCTTCGAGCTGGCTGAAATAGCCGCTGGCTTGTCCCTCCAGAAGGGCGGCCCAGAACTTGGACTCGACGAGCAGCCGCTTGTTGCCGTCACTGTCGTAGCCGACCATGTCCGGTCGGGAGCCATCCTCATGGGTCACCTGAGTCACGAATCTCGTGATCGGCTCAAGGTCGAAGCCCTGCTCGCTCAGCAGGCTGTCCAGAGCGCCGCGGCAAGCCTCGGACTTGTTCAGGATGAACGCCAACGCATCCGTTGCGGTATCCTCGCCGCGGCTTGTGAGCCGGGGGACCAAGTACGCAAGCAGGCTGGATTCACTGTCCATCGGAGCCGTCGGCGAGAGTGTCCAGAAACTAGGCGAGGAGGCTGCGGAGCATCCAGGCTGTCTTCTCGTGGACCTGCATTCGCTGGGTCAACAGGTCGGCGGTGGCCTCGTCGTTGGCCGCGTCCGTCACCGGGAAGACCGAGCGGGCGGTGCGGACCACCGTCTCCTGGCCCTCGACCAGGCGGCGGATCATCTCGTTGGCGTCAGGCCGGTCGGCGTCCTCGGTGACCGACGCCAGCTCCGCGAACTCGCGGTAGCTGCCCGGCGCGGGCTCGCCCAGCGCCCGGATGCGCTCGGCGATCTGGTCGACGGCCATGGCCAGCTCGGTGTACTGCTGCTCGAACATCAGGTGCAGCGTGTTGAACATCGGCCCCACCACGTTCCAGTGGTAGTTGTGGGTCTTGAGGTACAGCGTGTAGCTGTCGGCCAGCAGCCTCGAGAGCCCCTCGGCGATGGCGACGCGGTCGGCCTCGGCGATGCCGATGTCGATCATGGGTGACTGGCTAGCCCTGTCCACCGGAGGCCTCCGTCACCGACTCGTCCGCCCCGACCGCGACGTCCACGAGGCTAGCCCTGTCCACCGGAGGTCTCCTTGACCGACGCCTTGCCGGCGGAGATCCACGGCATCATGGCCCGGAGCTCCTTGCCCACGATCTCCACCGGGTGGTCGTGCCCGGCCGCCTCCAGGCGCAGGAAGTTCGGCCGGCCGCCCCGGCTCTCGGCCACCCACTCCTGCGCGAACGAGCCGTCCTGCACCTCGGCCAGGATGCGCTGCATCTCGGCCCGCACCGCGTCGTTCACGATGCGCGGCCCCCTGGTCAGGTCGCCGTACTCGGCGGTGTCCGACACCGAGTAGCGCATCCCGGCGATGCCCTCCTCGTACATGAGGTCCACGATCAGCTTCAGCTCGTGGAGGCACTCGAAGTAGGCGATCTCGGGCTGGTAGCCGGCGTCGACCAGAGTCTCGAAGGCGGCCTGCACCAGCGCGGTGGTGCCCCCGCACAGCACGGCCTGCTCGCCGAAGAGGTCGGTCTCGGTCTCCTCGGTGAAGGTGGTCTCGATCACCCCGGCCCGGGCCCCGCCGATGGCGTCGGCGTAGGCCAGCGCGAGCGGCAGCGCCGCGCCGGACGCGTCCTGCTCGATCGCCACCAGGCACGGCACGCCGCCACCCTCGACGTAGGTGCGCCGCACCAGATGCCCGGGCCCCTTGGGGGCCACCATGCACACGTCGACCGTCTCGGGCGGCGAGATCAGCCCGAAGCGGATGTTGAAGCCGTGGGCGAAGAACACCGCGTCGCCAGCTTGCAGGTTGGGCTCCACGTGCTCGGCGTAGATGGTGCCCATCTCGGTGTCGGGCATCAGCATCATCGTCACGTCGGCCTCGGACACGGCCTCGGCGATGGAGCGGACCTCCAGCCCGGCCTCGCGGGCCTTG
>JAPOQG010000338.1 GCA_026710865.1 Acidimicrobiaceae bacterium | reverse complement strand
TCCCCGAAGGCATCGGCCGCCTGAAGAGGCTCACAGAGCTCGACCTGCACAACAACTCGCTCACCGGCGCGATCCCCTCGGAGATCGGCGGACTGGGCGAGCTCAGGCGGCTGAGGCTTCAGAACAACCGGCTGTCGGGCCTGATCCCCGACGCTGTCGGCGACCTCGACGGGCTCGAGGTGCTCGACCTGAGGGGCAACCGGCTGACCGGCGCCATCCCCGACAGCATCGGGAGTCTCTCCAGCCTGGTGGAACTCAGGCTCGGCGAGAACCTCCTTACGGGGGAGATCCCCGAGTCGCTGGCCGACCTCGGCCGGCTCGAGTGGCTGGATCTCAGCCGCAACTCGTTGACCGGGCCGATCCCGCCGGCGCTCGGGGACATCGCCGGTCTCGAGGCGCTGTACTTCAGCTTCAACTTCCTCGACGGGGAGATCCCCGCGGAGCTCGGCAGCCTCGCTGACCTCAAGATCCTGAGGCTCCGCTGGAACGAGCTCTCCGGCGAGATCCCCGCCGAGTTGGGCGACCTGGGCAGCCTCAAGCAGCTGAACCTGTGGCACAACACCCTCACCGGGCCGATACCGGCCGAACTCGGCCGTCTCGCAGGGTTGACCCGGCTGGACCTCGACGAGAACGAGCTGTCCGGCGAGATCCCCGCCGAGTTGGGCGACCTCGTCCTGCTGACCGAGCTGTGGCTCAGGCACAACGCCCTGTCGGGGGAGATCCCGGCCGCACTGGGAGGCCTGGCCCAGCTGAGGCGCCTCTATCTCGACAACAACCAGCTCACCGGCGAGATTCCCGCCGAGTTGGGCGGCCTGGCGGGCCTGAAACGCCTGTGGCTCCAGGACAACGACTTGTCGGGACCGATTCCGGCTGGGCTGGGAGGACTCGCTGCGCTGGAGCAGTTGATACTGGGCGGCAGCAACGACTTCAGCGGATGCCTGCCCGCAGACTGGGAGGCGCTCGACATCCTGGCCGACGATCTGGACACCCTGGGCCTGGAGTTCTGCGCGGCGGAGTCGTGATCCGGGGCCCGCGGTAGCGGGCGCGGGTTCAACGGGGGCCGCGCAGGCGGTTCCAGGTGATCGAGACGTTGAGGAAGAAGTTGGTGACGGTCGCCACCGCCAGCCCGATGCCGTTGTTGACGGCGGCGGCCACATCGGCGTTCGTCGACGCGGTGGGGAAGCCGTTGCGGTGCAGGAGCTGGAACACGGCCAGCTGCACGAACACGCCCACGGACGACACCGCCTGGAACAGCAGCAGCCCGCCCAGCAGACCCCAGCGGTGGTAGCGCCGGTCGTAGAAGGTGAAGAAGTTGTTGGCCAGGAAGTTCGTCACGATGCTGGCCTGGATGCCCAGCAGAGCCGAGACATGGATCGGGTTCAGGTCGGGTGTGATGCCCAGGTCGATGGTCGGAAGGCCGGCCAGCTCGCCGAGGCCGAACACCGCCAGGCTCACAGCCAGCCCGCTCGCGCCGACCAGGCAGTACTTCACGAACAGCGGTGACACGACTCGGCCCAGCCGCAGGACCAGCGCGTTGACCAGGTCGTCGAGCAGCACCGCGGTCGACAGCTTTGTCTCGCCCCCGCCCCGGGGCCGGAAGTCGTAGCCGACCTCAGTGATCGTGAGTCCCCGGCCGCGGGCCAGGAAGGCCCACAGGATCTTGTACTCACGCAGCCCGCGGCTGATCCTCGGAGCGGTCTGCTCATAGAGGGCCCTGCTGACGACGAAGAAGCCGCTGAGCGGATCGCTGGTGCGGCGCAGCCGTGGCAGCAGGCGTCGCACCAGGGCAGTGCCGGCCGCGGTCAGCCATTGACGCAGCCTGGCCCGGTCGCCGAAGGACCCGCTCTCGCCCGTGCGGCTTCCCACGCAGATGTCGGCGCCGCCGTCGAGCACGGACCGGACCATCTCCGGCAGTGCCGTCTCGTCGTGCTGGAGGTCGCCGTCCATCACCGCCAGGGCGTCGCCCTCGGCGGCGGCCATGCCGTCGAGGACCGCCGAGGCCAGCCCCCGCTCGGCGATCCGGCGAATGACGCGCACGGCTGGATCGCCCGCGCCGTGGCGTCGGGCCACTTGCCACGTGCCGTCGGGGCTGTCGTCGTCGACGATGATGATCTCGTGGGACTGTTCGCTGAGGGCGCGCTGCAGCCGGTCGATCACCTCGACGATGTTGTCGGCCTCGTTGTAGGTGGGCACGATCACCGAGACCTGCATCACCGCGACGCTAGAGGCCGCGGACCCCGATGGCTGAACCTGGCGCGGCGACAGGTCCGGGGCGTATAGTCACCGGTGACAACCGACCGGGGAGCTCGGGGCAGCCGGGCTGAGAGGGCACCCACGCGATCGCAGCGGTGTCGACCCGCCGACCTGATCTGGGTAATGCCAGCGGAGGAAGCCCCATGGATCAAGCACCTGCCCGAATCCCCACCCACCCCGGCGCGCCGCGCCGCAGACCCCCTTCATGGGCCGTGGCT
>JAPOQG010000413.1 GCA_026710865.1 Acidimicrobiaceae bacterium | reverse complement strand
GTCAGGTCTCGATGTTGCTCCAGAGGCGGTCTATGGGCAGGGCGATTATGCGCTCGTCGTCGGTGTAGCGCACGCAGTGAGGCCCGGTGTGGAAGACGATCCCGGCTCTGAATCGCTCCCCGAGCGCGTCTCGCAGCTTCCGCAGGCCGCGGCGGTCTGCCGGGTGCACACGGGTGCTGGCCTTCACCTCGATGCCGACCACTGCGCCGTCGCGTCCGTCCTCGATGACGAGGTCGACCTCCGTGCCGTCATGGGTGCGCCAATGACCGACGTGGGGCCGGTACTGCATCCACGAGGCCTGTTTGAGCACTTCGCCCACGACGAACGTCTCGAGCAGATGCCCGAACTGCTGGAGCGAGGTCGGGTCGAGCCGGGCGAGCTTGTCGGGTGGGAGCCGAAGCAGCCGCGCCGCGAGGCCCGAGTCTGCGATGTGGACCTTGGGACGGGACGCGGTCGCGGCGCGCACGGTCTTGCCCCATGCCGGCAGGAGGCGCACGAGGAAGCTGCGTTCGAAGAGGCTGATGTAGTCGGAAGCTGTGCTTGACGGCAGTTCCAGCTCCGCGCCGATCCGCGACATGTTGAGAACCTGCGCGGTGTGCGCCGAGAGCCGGGACAGCAGCGGGGCGAGCGCTCCGGGCCGGCGTACCCGGCCGAGTGCCATCAGATCACGTTCGAGGCACAGTGCGAGATAGTCGTCGAACCACCGGTCGCGGGCTGCACCGGTTCGTTGGAGCGCCAGCGGGAAGCCGCCCCGGGCTATGCGTCCGGCATAGTCGGCGCGGGTGGCCGTCGATGGCTGCGGGGTGACCGCTCGGCCGGGGTCGTCGAAGAGCGTCTCGATCAGGGTCTCGCGTCGTGACCCGATCTCGCCCTGCGAGAGCGGGTGGACCTCGATGCGGTGCAGCCGGCCCGTGAGCGACTGCGACACCAGCGGCAGCGAGTCGAAGCGCGTCGACCCGGTGATCACAAACCGTCCCGGCGACGAGTCGCGGTTCAGCTCAGCCTTCACGGCATCCAACAACTCGGGGACGTGCTGGTACTCGTCGATGAACACCGGCGGCCGACCGGACACGAACAGTCCGGGGTCGTCGGCGACGCCGGCCCGCACTGCCGGATCGTCGAGATCGATCACGCCGGTTCCGCCGCCCGCCAGAGCGCGCAACAGCGTGGACTTGCCGACCGAGCGAGGACCGTGCAGCAGCAGCACCGGCGCCTCGGTCATGCGTTGCCGCGACATGTCCTCCACGCGACGCTGAATCAGCTCTGCCACCAACCGCTCCCGTGAAATTCAGGCATTGTCTTCCGTGAAACTTAGCAGCATTCTGCCGTGAAATATTGGACCACCATACCGTGAAACATTGAGGATGTCGCCAGCCAGTCAGCCAGTCAGCCGGCCAGATGATGGACGCGCTGCGGTGACACGCCGCGACCGGAACGGCTTGAGGTTCTAGCGGGCCAGCACTGCGGCTAGGGCGGTGGCGATGTCGGGGTGGGCGAAGCGGAAGCCGCCGCGCTGCAGCACCGCGGGGGCCACCCGGGCGCTGCTGTAGAGCAGGGCCTCGGTGAGTTCGCGGCCCAGCTTGGCCCACAGGGCGGGCTTGGGGGTGGGCAGCACCGCGGGCCGCCGCAGCGCCCGGCCGAGCGCCGCGGTCAGCTCCCGGTTGGTGACCGGCTCGGGGGCGGTGAGGTTGACCGGGCCCTCCACGTCGGCCTCCAGCAGCCACACCAATGCCTCGACCTCGTCGTGCAGGCTGATCCAGCTCATCCACTGACGTCCGCTGCCGATCCGACCACCGATGCCGAGCCTGAAGAACGGCAGCATCTCGGCCAGCGCTCCGCCGGACGAGCTGAGGACCACGCCGGTGCGGGGATGGGCCACCCTGATGCCGGCGGCCCGGGCCGGGTCGGCGGCCGTCTCCCAGTCGCGGCACACCTCCGCCAGGAAGTCGTCGCCGCCGCTGGACGACTCGTCCAGTAGCTCGTCGCCGCGGTCCCCGTAGTACCCGATGGCCGACGCGGAGACCAGAACCGCGGGTGGCGAGTCGAGCCGGGCCAGCGCCTGGGACAGCAGCGCCGTCCCCTGCACCCGGCTCCGGGCGATGCGCTCCTTCTGCTCCGGCGACCAGCGCCGTGCCGCAATCGGCTCGCCGGCCAGGTGGACCACCGCGTCGAGTCCCTCCAACTCTGCGGTGTTCATCTCCGATGCCGCCGGATCCCACACGACCGGCGCCGGAGGGCCCGATCCACGGGAACTGCCCGGCCTCACGACCGGCACGGCCTGATGCCCGCCGGACTCCAGCCGCTCGACCAACGTCCGCCCGATGAGACCGGTGGAGCCGGTGACCGCCACCCGCAGTCGGTTAGCCATGACTGTGGTCTACCATCGTTGCAGGCCTGCGGGACGCCCGCGGGACCTGATCACACGAGAATGCCGTCGAGGGAGAGCGAAGCGCCGTGAACGAAGAACCGATTCCCCCGCTAGCCGAGCCCCCCGGCAAGAAGCCCACCGGCGGCAAGAAGCTGTCCGTCCCGCCGCGACTGGTGGTGGCCGTGCTGCTGGTGGTGGCACTGATCTTCTTCGTCGTCCAGAACGGCGACGACGTGGCCTTCGAATGGCTGGTCTTCGACATGACCGGTCCGCTATGGGTGGTGATCATCGTGGCCGCAGTCGGGGGCGCGGTCCTCAACGAGGTGTTCGGACTCGTGCGGCGAAGGCGTCGCCGCCGCCGCTGATCCCATGGCATCCCGGTCGGTCATGAGCCCGGTGGCGGGTCGCGAACGGTGAGCACTCGCGCGCTGATCCTGACCGCGCTGGTGTGCGGTCTGGTCATCCTGCTGGCCTTCACCGTGCAGGTACTCATGTTCCCCTGACCCGGTAGGGTCACGGACGATCAGGGAGGCTGTGTGAGCGACGCAACCCACGACGCAGTCGTCATCGGAGGAGGGCCCGGAGGCTACGCCGCGGCCCTGCGCGGCGCGGGCGCCGGCCTCGACGTGGCCGTCGTTGAGAACCACAAGGTCGGGGGTACCTGCCTGCATGTCGGCTGCATCCCGGCCAAGGAGCTGCTGGAGGCGGCCTCGGTGTATCGCACCGTCGCCAACGCAGCCGAGTTCGGGGTGACCGCGTCGGCGCCGGGCATCGAGTGGTCTGCGGTGCTGGACCGCAAGCAGCGGGTCATCGACCAGCTCGCCACGGGACTCACCGGGCTCCTGGGCCACCGCAAGGTCACCGTCTACTCCGGCTCAGGCACGCTCAGCGGACCCGGGGCGGTGGGGGTGGATCCCGGCGGCGGGGAGCCTCCGATGCCGGTGTCCGCACCGGCGATCATTCTGGCCACGGGGTCGACGCCCCGAACGATCGGCGGCTTCGAGATCGACGGCCGCGTCGTGGTGACATCCGACGAGCTGTTCTTCCTGGAGCGCCTGCCGACGTCGGCCGCGGTCATCGGCGGGGGCGCCATCGGTTGCGAGTTCGCATCGATGATGGGCGACCTCGGCGTGGACGTGACCGTGCTGGAGGCGCTGCCCAGCATCCTCGCCGGATGCGATGTCGACGTGGCCAAGGTCGTGCGCCGCTCCTTCCGCAAGCGGGGCATCGCGGTGCACACCTGTGTGACCGTGCACGGCCACGAGCCGCGGGCCGACGGCACCGGCACCGCCGTCTCCTTCGGCGAGGGCAAGCAGGTCGACGTCGACCTTGTGGTGGTGGCGGTGGGACGGCGCCCCCGCACCGAGAGCCTGGGGCTGGACGCCGCCGGAGTAGCGGTCGACAGCCGGGGATTCGTCGAGGTCGACGCCCGATGCCGGACCACCGTGCCGGGCGTGTGGGCCGTGGGCGATGTGGTCGACACCCCCCAGCTCGCCCACACCGCCTTCGCCGAGGGGATGCTCGCCATCTCCGACATCTGCGGCGACGACCCCGACCCTCTCGACTATCACGGCACGCCTTGGTGCATCTACAGCCATCCCGAGGTGGCCTTCGCGGGACACACCGAGCAGAGCGCGGTGGACGCAGGATTCGAGGTGGTCACGTCGACCCACCGGTTCATGGGCAACGGCCGCGCTCAGATCCTCGGCGAGACCGACGGCCTGGTCAAGGTGATCGCCGAGAAGCTCGCCGACGGCACGGGCGGGCGCATCCTGGGTGTCCACATGGCCGGTCCCTGGGTCACGGAACAGCTCGGGCAGGCCTATCTCGCAGTCAACTGGGAGGCGACCGCCGCCGATGTGGCCAGCCTGATCCAGCCCCACCCGACCATGAGCGAGCTGTTCGGCGAGGCTGCCCTGTCCCTGACGGGTCGCTCGCTGCACGGCTGACCCGTGCTGCTTCCAAGGAGGGCCTCGCATGGCTGACATCACGATGCCCCAGCTGGGCGAGACGGTCACCGAGGGAACCGTCGTGCGTTGGTTCAAGCAGGTCGGCGACGAGGTGGCCCTGGACGAGGCGCTGTTCGAGGTGTCGACCGACAAGGTGGACACCGAGGTGCCGTCACCGGCGGCTGGAGTGCTGTCGGAGATCCTGGCCAACGAGGGAGACGTGGTGGAGGTGGGACAGGTGCTGGCCCGCGTCGGCTCCGAGGCCGCCGCCCCGGCGCCCGCCGAGCCCCCTGCGCCGCAGCCGCCCGCCGAGCCCGAGCCGCCCGCCCCTGCACCCCAGCGGCCCGCACCCCGGCCGCCCGCCGAGCCCGAGCCGGAGCCCGAACCACCCGCCCCTGCACCTGCACACCAGTCGCCCGCTCCCCAGCGGCCCGCTCCCGAGCCGCCCGCTCCCCAGCGGCCCGCTCCCCAGCGGCCCGCTCCCGAGCCGCCCGCTCCCGAGCCGCCCGCTCCCGAGCCGCCCGCGCCGGAGCCGATGCCCGCCTCGACCGCGCCCCCGGTGTCGGAGCCGGCCAAGTCGGTCGGCAGGGGACTGGTGCTCTCTCCGGTGGTTCGCCGGCTGATCGCCGAGAGCGGGATCGACCCGGCCACCATCACCGGCACCGGGCGAGGGGGCCGTATAACCCGCTCCGATGTGGAGCAGGCCATCCGGGCTCGTGCCAGCGTTCCGGCCGGCGACGCAGCCGCTGCGCCT
>JAPOQG010000208.1 GCA_026710865.1 Acidimicrobiaceae bacterium | reverse complement strand
GGCGCCCCGATCGGGTGGTGGCGGCCATCGACGCGGTGTCGGGCCAGACCTATCCCCGGCTGGAGTTGGTGCTCGCGCTCCACGGCGACGGATTCGACCGCGCCGAGACCGACCGCCGGCTGCACGACCTGGAGCACCCCGCCCGGGTCATCGAGGCGCCCGCTCACCTTCCGCTGGGCGCGGTGCTCAACCTGGCCGCCGGCGAGGCGTCGGGAACCCTGCTGACCAAGTTCGACGACGACGACCTGTACGGACCCGAGCACCTGTGGGACCTCGTCCTCGCCCAGGAGTACTCCCGGGCCGACCTGGTCGGCAAGGGAGCGGAGTTCGTCCACCTCGAGGGCTCCGATGTCACGCTGCACCGCTTCCGGGGCGGGAGCGAGCGCTACATCACCACCCAGAGCATCGCGGGCGGCGCGCTGATGATCACCAGGCACTGCTTCGATGCGGTGCTGGGCTGGCGGCCCATTCCCCGCAGCGTCGACCAGGCACTGATCGCCGACGTGGTGGGCGGGGGTCACCGCGCCTACCGCACCCACGGCATGGGCTACGTGCTGGTGCGTCACGACGAGGGCCACACATGGCAGGCCGACGACGAGTACTTCCTGGCCCAGGCGCACGAGACCCGAGCCGGTTGCGACCTCGCCTTCGCCGGGATCGCGCCGCCGGGGTCGCCTGTTCGCCAGGCCTCAGGCCTCCCGGCGGTGGGCGGCGTACTCGACGCGGAGCAGCCCGCCGGCCACCAGTGAGCCGGCCAGAACCGCGGCCACCAGCGCCAGCTCCACCCGCAGGAACGGCTCGAGGTCGAAGCTGACCACCGCCACGAAGGCGACAATGCCGGCGACCCATCCCGCCACCGCCAGCCGGGTGTGACCCAGCGCCACCAGTCCCAGCGTCAGCGACAGCATCAGCATCAGGCCCCCGCCACTGGCGGCCAGCAGGGCCATGTCCGTGCGGCTCAGCTCGTCGTTGAACACGATCCGCACGGCCAGCGGTCCGATGGCCGCGGCCACCACGGTCGCCGCCGCCGCCGCGGCCCCGACCGCGGCCACGATCTTGATCTGCATGTTGCGGAACCCCACCAGGTCGCCGTGGCCGGCCAGGGTGGCCAGGCTGGGCAGCAGGCTCGCCTTCACCGCCTGGAAGAAGAACAGCGGGATCCGGGCGATGAGCATGCCGTTGAGGAAGACCCCGGGCGCCTCGGGCCCCAGCTCGTCGCCGCCCGCGATGTCCACCGCCACCGGCCCGACGTTGAGGATGAACGCCTCGCCGACGCTGGCGATCAGCAGGAATCCCATGGCCGGTGTCAGCTCCCGGTACGAGGCCGGCGGTCCGGGACGGACGAAGGGCCTGGGACCGGCGGCCACCACCGCGGCGGCGACCAGCGCGACGGTGATGGCGAGGCCGTAGGCGCCCACTGCGGCCACGCCGGCCAGGGCCAGGCCCACGGCCACGGCCATGCGGGTCCCTCCCTCCGCCATGAAGTACCAGGCGTACCGGTCGAAGAGGTGCCGCCCGCCGAGGTTGCCCCGCACCAGTTGGGTGCCGGCGAAGGCCCCGAGGGCCAGCACGAGGGCCACCAGCAGCTCGGGGCGGTCGTCGAGCAGGCCGTCGAGTCCCAGCGGCCAGGCCACCAGCACCCCCGCGGTGACCAGCATGAACTGCACCGCTCCGATCACTCCGGCCCGGCGCAGCACCGGGGCGCTTCCCACTCCACGGCTGGCCCGATCCGCGGTGACCCGGGCCACCTCCTGCTCCAGGGGCTGGAACAGGCCGTAGCCGCCGATGTTGACGAGGGCCCACAGCACGGCCAGGCTTCCGTAGCCCTCGTCGCCGAGGGCGTGGCCGGCCACGACGAGGTACCCGAAGGTCGTGAGCCCGTTGACGACGAGCCCCCAGAAGATCCCCGAGGTGCCCAGGGGCAGCAGGTCAAGCAGGCGCGCCCGGAGATCTGTCAGCAGGTTTCCGATGGCGCTGTCCTCTTGTTCCGCTTGTTCGCTTCGCTCACGGACCGCTCGGGTCCTGGCCTCGCTGACGCTCGGCCCTCCGCGAGGCGACTGGGGCGCCCGGAGTCTATGTTGCGGCGACGGTTCGGGGAGCCTCCGCGCTAGGACAGGGTCGGCATGCAGAGGCCGTCGAGTTCGCCGACCTGGATGCGGTCGCGGTTGTCGTAGGTGACCTCGTTGGAGGGGTCGACCCTCAGCTTGAACTCGCGGAAGCTCATCTCCAGCGCATCGAAGGCCACGAGGCGGCCGCGCAGCGAGTCCCCGACGCCGAGGATCAGCTTGAGGGCCTCCAGCGCCTGCACGCTGCCGACGATGCCGGGCAGCACGCCCAGCACTCCGGCCTCCGCGCAGCTCGGGGCCATCTCCGGCGGCGGCGGCTCGGGCAGCATGTCGCGGTAGGTGGGCCCGTTGCGGGGATCGAACACCGTGACCTGGCCCTCGAAGCGGAAGATCGACCCGTGCACCACCGGGATGCCGAGCTTCACGGACGCGTCGTTGAGCAGGTAGCGGCTCGGGAAGTTGTCGGCCCCGTCCACGACCACGTCGTAGCCGTCGAGGATCTCCATGATGTTGTCGGCGCCCAGCCGGGTGTCGTAGGTGACCACGTTGACGTCGGGGTTCAGCGCGGTCAGCGTCTTCTTGGCCGAGTCCACCTTGCGGTCCCCCACCCGGTCGACGTTGTGGAGGATCTGGCGCTGCAGGTTGGACTCGTCAACCACGTCCATGTCGATGACGCCGATGGTGCCCACCCCCGCAGCGGCCAGGTACAGCGCCGCCGGGGAGCCGAGCCCGCCCGCGCCGAGCAGCAGGACCTTGGCGTCGAGCAGCTTGATCTGCCCCTCCTCGCCCACCTCGGGCACCAGCAGGTGGCGCTGGTAGCGGTTGCGCTGGTCCGGGGTCAGGGTGCGCGGACGCGCCCAGGCCCGCCCCTCGTCCTTCCACTTGTTGAAGCCGCCGTCCATCGACACCACGTCGGTGTAGCCCATCTGCTGAAGGGTGACCGCCGCGAAGGCCGAGCGCACCCCGCCGGCGCACATGGCCACCACCGGGGTGGACCGGTCGGCTATCCGGTTCTCGATGCTCGACTCGAGCTGGCCCCGGGGTATGTGCACCGACCCGGCGATGGCGCCCTGCTCGTACTCGTCGGGCTCGCGCACGTCGAGGAGGGTCCAGCCCTCGGCCAGAAGCTGCTCGCCGCCGGCGGTGTCGACCTCACGGATCTCGGCCTTGGCCTGCTGAAGTAGTTCTCTGAAGCTCGCCAT
>JAPOQG010000078.1 GCA_026710865.1 Acidimicrobiaceae bacterium | reverse complement strand
GGCGGGTTCGCCTTCGAGCGGCCTGACGGCGTGTCGGTCGTCCCGGTCACGGCGCTGGGTCCCTAGGACCGCGCCGATGGGCGAGAGCCGCCGCGTTGGCGCCGTGCCGAGCCCTGTCTTGTTCGTCTCGCTCCAGAGCCGCTCGGGCCACGGCCCGCCGAGTGCCTCGCCGGGCACTTTTCCTTGCGCCAGAAACAGGCTTTGACATGGGATTATACGTGATCGGTTCGAGGTTGTTACCACTTTGTGCATGTTGGTCGAGGCAACAGGTTGGGACTGGCGGGACCGTTCTCAGCGAGCGGGGGGCCGGGCCCGGTAGCGTTGACGTGTGCGGCTTGACCCCACGCCGACTCCGGGTGCCGGTGCGATTCTGGCCGGGGTTTTGTTGCGCACGGCCCGTGAGGCGCTGGGTTGTGCGGTGGGGGAGTTGGCCGAGGCGGCCGGGTGCGCGGAAGATCTGGTGCGGCGTATCGAGTCGGGCGACCTGGACCCGACGCTGGACACGGTTGAGCGGATATTGAACGCCTCGGGCCTGGAGGTCCGCGCCGGTCCGGCACCTCCCGGCGGCCGCTACAGCGGCGCTGTGCCGGACCCCGGCGAGGTTGCCCGCGTGCGGGCCGCGATCGAAGCGGAGCGAGCGCTTCGCGAGGACTTGGGAGCGCCGCCGGCAGGGCCACCGGCAGGGGCGCAGCCTCACTGGGGGGGTGAGGACCCGGCCCCGGCCCGACACATCGGGGCAGCCGAGGGCCGCCATGACGCCGGAGGCTGGGCGTCGGTGCTGGTGCGCTCGGCCATAGCTGAGACACCTGGCGGCGCGGAGGCGTTCGCTGTGGCTGCGGGTGTTGACGCCGAGGCGCTGGGTCGCATCTGTGCGGGCGTCCACCGCCCGACAGTGGCCGAGCTGGCGGGGTTGCTGGAGCGGGCCGGCACCGGGTTGAGGGTGCGCCTGGAGGTCTATGACGAGCACGACGACGGCCTGCACCTCAGCGCTGTGGCAGACCCCGAGCGGTATCGCCGGATCAAGGCACGAGCGGAGGAGATCTTCGCCAGCGCCCGGCCGGCGTGATATCAGCACCGCCCTCTGGCGCAGAGCAAGACCCCCTCGTTGTGGCGTTGGCGCGTCACGGGGTGGACTTCATAGCCATCGGAGGCTGGGCGGTGCGGGCGCAACGATATGACCTCGGACGGGTCACCTACGACGTGGACGTGACCCCCGAACGCAGCCGCGAGAACCTCCAGCGGCTGTCAGAGGCGCTCGACGATCTGGGGGCGGAGGTTCGCTTTGGAGATGAGACCCTGGCGTTCTCACGACGCTGAGTCGTTGGCCCGCGCCGCAGTGTGGAACCTGTCGTGCCGTCACGGCGACTTCGACGTGTGCTTTGAGCCCTCCGGCATCGAAGGCGGCTACGGCGAGTTGGCCCACGCGGCGCACACCGTGGCCATAGAAGTAGACGAAGAGACGGTGCCGGTGCGTTGCGCGGACCTGGCCGACATCGTGCGCTCCAAAGAGACCGCGGATCGGTTCAAGGACCGCGAGGACCTAGCGGTGCTCGTACAGCAACTCGAACGGAGTGAAACTCATCGCCGCAGCTACGACAGCGGTCTGGGTGACTAAGCAGCCGATGGGCACCAGGATTGCGAGGGGCCCGAGGCGTCATCGGCCCTGCCAATCAACCGGGCTCTGGATGGCGCACGACGCCCCCGCGGCGAGTACAGGTCCTTGTCGACCTCGCCGGCTGCCAGTGAGATGAGTTCGTCGGGTTTCAGGCCGGAGGGGGCTCCCTCAGCGGGCGGCTCCTGGTAGCGCAGGACCGTCTCGGCGCCCTCCAGCAGGCCGTAGGCCACCCATGCGTGGCCGTGGTCGTGGACCGGGGTGCGGCCGGTCTCGTCCTTGACCAAGCCGTTGACCACGAAGCCGAATTCGGGGTCCTCGTAGAAGAGCAGGTTGGTGTAGCGGTTGTTCTCCTTGTCGTGGCTCTTGGGCCAGGTCCGGGCGGCGGCCTGTAGATCCGGGTCGGCCAGGGCCGCCTCCAGCACGTCGCTGACGCGGCTCCAGCGCTCGGGTTCGGACATGTCCGCTTCGCACAGCCGTCGGACGGGATCGACGATGCCGCGCAGCACCCTGGATCGTCTCACGGTCGGATCACCGCCTTCGTGGGGTACATGCCGTCGATCTCGTTGCCGATGGCCCGGATGCACAGCTCGGTTTCGTCCAGGCCGAACGAGTGGCTGATCATCTCCTCGGGCTTGAAGCCGGTCGAGGAGATCAGTTCCATGGTGGCCGTCAAGGCGGGGCTGCTAGCGGTGAACGCCCCCTGTACCCGGATCTCCTTCCACACCAGGGCGTCAATATCCAGCGGAACCTGCCGGCCCCCGCTTAGCCCCGCCAATACCAGCGTTCCCCGCTTGCGCACCGAGGCGACTGACGACTCCAGAGCGGCCGGGCTGCCGCTCACGTCCACCACCACGTCGGCCATGGCCCCGCCCGTCTCGTCGGCGACGACCTCCACCACGTCGGTGCTGTCGGCCTCGACGGTGCGGTCGGCGCCCCACCGGCGGGCCAGCGCCAGGCGGTCGGCGTCAGCGGCGGTGCCGGTCACGATGATGCGGGACGCACCCGCGGCCCGGGCCGCCCACGTGCAGGCCAGGCCCTGCTGGCCCGGTCCCTGGATGAGCACGGTGTCGCCGAAGGTCACGCCGCCGTGGAGGACGGCCCACTCGTAGCCGTTGGCCATCACCGACCCGCACAGCACCGCGGCCTCGTCGCTCATGGCGTCGCCCACCTTGAACAGCTCGGCGTCGGGATTCACGTACAGGTAGTCGGCCAGCCCGCCGAACAGGTGCGGTGGGTGTTCGGCGGTGGTGTTGCTGCCGTAGGACGTCCGCTGGGAGCAGAACCGGGGGGCGCCGTCTCGGCAGTCCCGGCAGTGTCCGCAACCCCGCGAGCCCTTGAGGATCACCCGGTCGCCCTCGGCCACGCCGTGGATGGCGGCCGCCGACCGACCCAGCCGCTCGACCCGGCCGAAGATCTCATGGCCCAGGATCACCGGGTAGGGCATGTCGATGCGGCCGTGGAAGTACTTCACGTCGGTGCCGCACATCCCGCCCAGCCCGATACGCAGCAAGGCCCCGTCGTCGGCCACCTCCGGAACCGGGTACTCCCGGATCTCCAGGCGCTCAGGCCCCAGCAGCGTCGCCGCTCTCGCAGTGCTCACAGCTCTCCCCCTGTCGCCGCGCAACCTACCGACCCAGGCTCACGGTACGACCAGCGCACCGCCGCCTGACCCGCCGCCCTGCTGTCGCCGCGCAACCTACCGACCCAGGCTCACGGTCGCGAAGTTGGAACCACTCGGAGCGTGCGCGGGTAGATGAAGCCGCCTCGCGGTGCAGGGTGGTGTTTCCCGCTCTTGTTCGCTGCGACCTGAGGGCCGCTCGGGCCACGGCCGCGCCCGTATGTATCGGAATCGCTTGCCTGCCCGCGCGGCCTCCTATGGGCGCTCCCGTCAAGGAGGGCGCATCCGCCGGCTCTACGGAAGGGGCCGTGTACTCAGCCCAGCAGCGGCAGCAACTGCGAGGCGACCCGCTCCATCTGCGGCCGCTGGTCGACTGTGGCCAGCACGCACTGGAACGAGGTGGCGCCCGCTTCCACGTAGGCGCTGAAGCGTTCGGCGCAGGCCTCGGGCGGGCCCCATACCAGCCAGCGGTCGATGCTGGCGTCGTCCATGGGGCGCCGGTGGTAGTCGGCCATGAACGCCGCTCCCTCGGACCGGGCCGCGGCCGGGTCGTCGCCCACCAGCAGGAACAGGTTGACCCGCACGTCGAACGGTTCGGGCAGCGCCCGACCGGCGGCCTCTGCGGCGGCCGCGATGGACTCCTGGCCTGCTCGCAGCTCGTCGGGGGTGGCCATGCCGGTGATCCAGCCGTCTCCCAGGCGCCCGACCCGGTCCCAGCGGCCCACGAACGTCGATGCCCGCGCCTCGTCGAACACGTCGTTGGGACCGAAACCGCGCTCGGGCGCCACGAACACCCCTCCGGCGATCAGCACCGGGGGACCCGGCCGCTGCACAGGTCGCAGTCCGATGGACGCGTCCCGCAGCTGGTAGATGCGGCCGTCGTAGTCCAACCCGTCGCCGGCCCACAGGGCCTTGATCACCTCTATGGCCTCGGTGAAGGCCCGGGCCCGGCGCCGGCGGTCCAAGCCGACCAGAGCCAACTCGGCGTCCACCAGTTCGGGCGGACCCGTGCCAAGGCCGACGCCCAGCGCGGTGCGCCCTCCGCTGAGCGCGTCGAGGGTGGCCCACTCCTGGGCCACCGTCACCGGATGGCGCAGGTGCGGCTGCAGGATCCCGGTAGCCAGCCCGATCGTCTCGGTGGCCTCGGCCACCGCGGCCAGGGTCACGACGGGCGACCAGCGGGGCTTGGCCAGCACGCTGTCGCCCACCGACACGAACGCGAACCCGCACTCCTCGGCCCGCCGGGCCAAGTCGAGCAGGTCGTCGAGCCCGAAGCGGTCGCCGCCGAACACCGCAGCCCGGTTGTTGACGTAGACCCCGACCGCAGGGTTCACGGCTTCACCCTGGAGCCCGCCGCCGGACTCACGGTTCCACCCTGGATCCCGCCGCCAGAATCTCGGGTTGGTTGTGTGGACTGTACGCGTAGAAGTCGCACCAAGATTCTGTGACCGTCCCGCCGCCAGAATCTCGGGTTGGTTGTGTGGACTGTAGGTAGAGAAGTCGCACCGAGATTCTGTGACCGTCCCGGCCCGGCGCCGCGACAGCGCGGTCACGTCCCATGCTTCAGCCCGAAGTTGTCGGCGTCCACGCGGTCGAGCAGGTCGAGTTCCCACTCGATGTAGTCGCGCATCGCCTGAAGAGCGTCCACGGAGCGTTCGTAGGGCTTGGTGGGCCGAGCCGGCTCGGCGACGGCATCGGTGCCGGACTCCAGCCAGCGGCCCCGGTTGGCGTCGGGCAGCGCGTAGGCCTCACGGCCCATCAGCCGCAGCCAGTAGGCCGTCAACAGCGACTGCACGCCGTCTGAGTCGGCCACCACGATGCGAGCCGACGGCACCGCGGTCCGGGCGGTGAGCTCCTGGATGAGCTGGCCCCCCGGGGCGGAGGCGAACCCGGGGCGGTGGCCGGCCTCGTAACCGGCGGGCGAACTCACGTCGAACACGTACGTGCTGCGAGAGTCGTCGGCCCGCCAGCCGGCCAGGTCAGCCTCGCCGATGACCGGCACACCCTGCTCCTCCGCCAACCGGCGGGCCCGGTCGGCCGCATCCCGCAAGGCGCTCGACGAGGGCGGGTCCGCCGCGGTCCTGTCGGCTCCGTTGTCGAGTTCGTCCCCGGCCAGCCTCCAACCCATCGTGCCGTTCTCCAAGGCCAGTACCGGGGCCTCGAGGCCCGCGTCGATGAGGGTCTGCACACCGATGATCGAGCGGGTCCGTCCAGCGCAGCTGACGGCTATCGGGGTACCCGGCTGGAGGTCCATGCCCAGCACCCGGGCCAGCAGCTCCGTTCCGGGGGCGTTGGCCGCGCCCGGCACATGCAGGGCCTCGAACTCGGGCTCGGGCCGGCAGTCCACCAGCGCTACCGCCTCACCGTTGTGTCGCCGGCCTCTCAACTCCTCCGCCGAGATCATCGGAGTGTGCCGGAGGTGAGCGACGTGCTCGCCGAAGGCCTTCGACATGGTGTGGATCCCGTCGTGGACGTCGTAGCCGGCTGCTGACCACGCCTCGACGCCGCCCGCCAGCACGGCCACGTTGGTGAAGCCGCTCCTACGGATCTGGTGAGCAGCCCCATGAGCAGCCATGTCGTCCTCGCCGATCACCACCACCCGCACGGCTCGCCGCGGCAGCAGCCCGGCCAGCCGCCACTCAAACTCCGCGGCTGGCACCGGGCATGAGCCCGGCACGTGGCCGCTGGAGTGGACGGCCACATCGCGGGTGTCGAGCACAGCCAGTTCCTCGCCGTCGGCCCGCATGGCGGCCAACTCGGCCGCGGTCACCCTGGCGGTGCGCAGATCGGGCCGGCCCATGAAGGGACGCTCCTCACCGCCGTCGACGCCGTCGAAGTAGATGCGGCCGGCCAGCCGGTCCAGCGGGTGGCCGTAGAGGTGCAGATGCATGGCCGGGCCCTCGTCCAGGACCCTGATGGTGTGGAATCCGTCGCCCATCATGCCGTTGGCGTCGCCCCGCCTCAGCGTGCGCTCGCCCTTGGGCTCCAGCCGGCCCCGCTGAGGGTCTCGGCCGTCGTCGGTGCGCTCGAAGTACTGGTTGTGCTCGGCGCCCCGCACCCCCGCGATGACCGACCAGGTGCGATGGTCGTGCGGCGGCTGTTGCTTGCCGGGCATGCCCGCCGAGGCGTAGAGGCCGAGCCGCCCGTCGATGTCCACGCTCAGTTCGTAGATGGTCATCAACGCCCCGGCGTCCACTGCGAACGCCTCTGTGTCGAACAGCTCTCCCTGCAGGGCCAGGCCGGTCAGCACCGGGCCGACGGCGTCGAGCAACTCCTCAGACGGCCCGAGGGTGTCCCGCAGCCGCCGGATCTCGTCCAGCGTGGACTGCACGGCCTCGTGCCTGCGGGTCATGAGCGGCCTGCTCATCGTGGCTTGCCTCCGCCATCGGCGTGGTCGCCACGAGTATCGGCTCCAGAGCGCGTGAGGATGCGGCCGGTCACGGCGGGCCTTCTGCGGTGTTGCCGGTCATAGCGGGCCTGGGGTGTTGCCGGTCACGGTGGGCCTGGGGTGTTGCCGGTCACGGTGGGCCTCCGGGTGTTGCCGGTCATAGTGGGCCTTGGGTGTTGCCGGTCACAGCAGGCCCCGTCCGATGCCGCCGTCCACCGAGATGGACTGACCGGTGATGTAGCCGGCCCGGTCCGAGGCCACGAACACCACCGCCTGGGCGATCTCGTCGGGCTCGGCGAAGCGACCCAGCGGGACCTCCGCCGCGAACTCCTCGATGATCTCGCCGGGAGTGGTGCCCTGCTCGGCTGCCATCCGTTCGGCCCGGTCCAGCCACAGCCGGGTGAGGGTGCGGCCCGGGCTGATGGCGTTGACCCGGATGCCCTTGCTAGCCAGTTCGTGCGACAGCGTCTTCACCAGGGCCAGCAGCCCGGCCTTGTGCACGTTGGACACCACCTGGTTCACGTACGGCATCTTGGCCCCGGCCGCGCCCAGTAGCACGATCGCCGGGGAGCGCCCCGC
>JAPOQG010000231.1 GCA_026710865.1 Acidimicrobiaceae bacterium | reverse complement strand
TTCGAGGCTTGTTGTGGGGCGTTGGGCTGCGGCGTGGCGGGGCGGTGCTGGCGGCGTGAGCGGCGGTCAGGGTCCGAGGCTCGTTGCGGGGGCCGGTGGCGGGCAGGACCGGGGCTGCGGACGCTCACCCGCCCGCGGCCGGTGGTGGCCCAGCCTTGGCCAGGTTCTCGACGATCTCAGCGCCATCGATGGCCAGCAGCGAGGCTGGAGGGCAGAGGATCTTGCAGTCCCGGGAGCCCCCGCCCACGATCACCTTGTCGCATGACATGACAGCGCTGTCGATCCACACTGGGAGGCCGGCGGGAAGCCCGAACGGCGTGACCCCGCCGATCATCATGCCGGTGCGCTCGACGGTGGTCGCCGCGTCGGCGAACGAGGCCTTGCGGGTGCCGAGGCGGCGGCGCACCACGCCGTTGACGTCGAGCCGCATGGAGGCCAGCACCAGGCAGCACACCAGGGGCCGCTCGGCCGACTTGCCCACGACGCAGATGGCGTTGGCCGACGCGTCCATGGGGTATCCGTAGCGCTCGCAGAAGTTGGCGGTGTCAGCGAAGTCGGGATCGCACTCCACGACCTCGTAGGCCACGCCGAGCGCCTCGAGGTGGGTTACGACCGCTTCACGACTCATGGCCGACAGTCTGCTCAGTCCGGCGACGGGGTGCACACGCCGATGGTGGCAGCGTCTTGGGCGGGAACCGCGGGACGCTAGGTCAGCGCGATGCCTGCCGCCATGGCCAGTCCCGAGGCGAGCTGGGCTCCGGCGGTGGCGCCCAGCACCGGGATCAGGTCCCGCCCGGACGCCCCCCGCAGGACCTTGCGCACCGCCCGCAGGGCGAAGGGGGCGCCCACCACCGCGGCCGCCGCAGCCCGGCCCGTCACCGATGCGACCAGTGCCGCGGCGTAGGAGGCCTCGAGCACGGCCATGTAGGCCACACGGGTGCCCCGGTCACCGAGACGGACCGCCAGGGTGCGCTTGCCGGCAGCCTCGTCCCCGGCGATGTCGCGCAGGTTGTTGGCCATGAGCAGCGACACCGCCCAGAGGCCGACCGGAACACCGCAGAGCACCGCGAACCAGTCCAGCCGCTCCAGCAGCACGTAGGTGGTGCCCGCAGTGGCCACCAGGCCGAAGAACACGAAGACGAACACCTCGCCCAGGCCCAGGTACCCGTAAGGCTTGGGTCCACCGGTGTAGGCCCAGCCCGCCGCGACGCACACGGCGCCCGCGGCCAGCAGCTCCCATCCCGCGGCCGCGGCCAGCACGGCCCCGGCCGCCATCGCCACCCCGAACGCCGCGAACGCGGCCAGCTTCACGCTGCGGGCCTCGACCAGCCCAGATCCCACCAGCCGTCGCGGGCCCACCCGGGTGGAGTCGTCGGTGCCCCGCACGCCGTCGGAGTAGTCGTTGGCGAAGTTGACCGCCACCTGGAGCGCCATCCCCACCACCAGCGCGGCGCCGGCCCGCCACCAGGCGGTCTGGGCCCCCTCCCCCACCGCTGCCGCGGTGCCCACCGCCACCGGGACCAGCCCGGCGCTCAGCGTGCGGGGACGGGCACCGCCCACCCAGATGCGGACCGCGGTCACTCGCGCTCGTTCCTGTCCGGCCGGCCGGGTCGGTGAGCGAACCCGGTCCACGCGGGCGAGGCCCCGGGCCCGTGAGCGCAGCGAGCGTGAGCGGGCCTCACGGCCGGAGCGGCCCGTGAGCGCAGCGAACAAGAGCGGGAGTGACACCGCTTCGACGCGGGGCGTTCCCACATGTTCGCGCGCGTTCCAGCCCGGCCGGGCGCCGTCAGGGCGCCACGTACTTGTAGCCGAGGCCCCGGATGGTGACTATCCGCTCGGGGTCCGCCGGATCGCGCTCGATGCGCGACCGGAGCCTCTTGATGTGCACGTCGAGAGTCTTGGTGTTTCCCACGTAGTCGAAGCCCCACACCCGATCGATGAGCGTCTGGCGGGTCACGACGAACCCGGCGTTCTCCATCAGCAGGGCCAGCACCTCGAACTCCTTGAGCGGCATGCGCTCCAGCTCGCCGGCGATGGTCACCTCGTGGCGGTCGCGGTCCACCGTCACGTCCCCGATGCTGAGGGTGGCCGCAGCTTTGGCGGATCGGGCTGTGCGGGCCCGGCTGCGACGCATCACGGTGCGCATCCGGGCCACCAGCTCCCGCACCCGGTAGGGCTTGGCCACGTAGTCGTCCGCCCCGACCTCCAGGCCGACCACGGTGTCGATCTCCTCGCGGCGGGCCGACACCATGATCACCGGCGTGTCGGCCAGCGAGCGGATGCGGCGGCACACGTCGATGCCCGACATCCGGGGCAGCATCACGTCGAGGAGCACGATGTCGGGCTCGAGGGCCTCGAACATCGCCAGAGCCTCCTCGCCGTCGGAGGCCGCGTCCACCGCGAACCCCTCGGCGCCCAGCGCAACCTGGAGGCCCTCCCGGTAGGAGGGCTCGTCGTCCACGACCAGCACCCGGACTCCCGCACTCACGGCCGCCAGTCTGCCTCGTCCGAGACCGACCCGCTCTTCGGCGGCTCGCGGCCTCGCAGTCTCTCGGCCTCGCAGGCCCGTAGTCTCTCGGCCTCGCAAGACTCTCGGCCTCGCAAGACTCGCGGCCTCGCAGGCTCGCAGTCTCGGCGGCTCTCGGCCTCGTAGGCTCGCAGCCCCGTAGGCTCGCCCACATGAACCGGCTCGACGGCGAGACCAGCCCCTACCTGCGCCAGCACCGCGACAACCCGGTGGACTGGCGCCCCTGGGGTCCCGAGGCGTTCGAGGAGGCCGCCGAGCGGGACCGGCCGGTGCTCCTGTCGGTCGGCTACTCGAGCTGCCACTGGTGCCATGTGATGGCCCACGAGTCCTTCGAGGATCCCGACACCGCGGCCATCATGAACGAACTGTTCGTGAACGTGAAGGTGGACCGCGAGGAGCGCCCCGACGTGGACGCCATCTACATGGACTCGGTGCAGGCCATGACCGGCCGGGGCGGCTGGCCCATGACCGTGTTCCTGACCGCCGACGGTCGGCCCTTCTTCGGTGGGACGTACTACCCCGACCGGCCCCGGGGCGGCATGGCCTCGTTCCGCCAGGTGATGGCGGCCATCGACGAGGCCTGGACCAACCGGCGCTCCGACGTGCACGCCCAGGCCGACCAGCTCACCTCACTGATCGATCGGACGTCGCGTGCCGCCGCGGCGGCGGGAGCGGAGACCGGGCCTGCAGACGCCGCCGACGCCCGGATGCTCGAGCAGGCCGGAGACGCGATCCTCTCGTCGTTCGACCCGGAGTGGGGCGGCTTCGGGGGCGCGCCCAAGTTCCCGGCGGCCATGACGCTGGCCTCGGCGTTGCGGATCCATCACCGCAGCGATCGCCCCGAGCTGCTTCGGGTTGTGCGGACCAGCCTCGACGCGATGGCCTCCGGCGGCATCTACGACCACCTCGGAGGGGGCTTCGCCCGCTATTCGGTCGACCATCGCTGGCTCGTCCCTCACTTCGAGAAGATGCTGTACGACAACGCCCTGCTGACAAGGGTCTACCTGCACGCCTGGATGGTGACCGGCGAGCCTGTCTACCGGCAGGTCGTCGACGAGACGATCGGCTACGTGCTGCGCGACCTGCGCCACCGCGACGGCGGCTTCTACTCGGCCGAGGACGCCGACTCCGAGGGCGTGGAGGGCAAGTTCTACGTCTGGTCCGAGTCGGAGCTTCGTGCCGTGGTGCGGGCCGCCGCGGGTGCGGGCGCCGGGGAGGAGGCCGCGGACGAGGCGGTCGCCTGGTGGGGGGTCACTGCGGCCGGCAACTTCGAGGGGGCCAACATCTTGAACCGGCCGGTGCGGGGGGACCTGATCCGGCCCCCCGCGGTGGAGGCTGCCCGCGAGGCCCTGTTCGAGTGCCGCGAGAGCCGGATCCGTCCCGGCCTCGACGACAAGGTCCTCACCGAGTGGAACGCTCTGATGCTGTCGGCGCTGGCCGAGGCCGCGGCGGCCGCCGGCAATCCCGAATGGCGGGCCGCGGCCCTCGCCAACGGCGAGTTCATGGTGGCGAACCTGCGCCGCGACGACGGTCGCTGGCTGCGTTCGTGGCAGGCCGGCGATGCCGGCAGGCCCCCCCAGGCCCGCCACCTGGCCTACGCCCAGGACTACGCCGCCCTGATCGACGCCTTGACCAGGCTGGCGGAGCTGTCGGGCGAGGCCCGCTGGATCGATGAGGCCCGGGACGCGGCCGACGGCCTTCTGGAGCTGTTCTGGGACGGCGACGCCGGCGGGGTGTTCACCACCGGCCACGATGCCGAGAGGCTCGTTGCCCGGCCCAAGGACCTGATGGACAACGCCACCCCGTCGGCCCAGTCGTTGGCGGCCTGCGGGCTGCTGCGATTGGCGGCGCTGACCGGTGAGGCCCGCTATGACGAACACGCCCGCCAGATCATCGCCCTGTTCAGCTCCGCGGCGGCCCAGCACCCGACCGCCTTCGGCCGGGCGCTGGAGGCCATCGACATGGCCGCCCACGGCCTCGACGAGATCGCCGTGGTCGGTGACCGTCCCGACCTGGTGGCCGAGGTGCAGACCCGCTACCTGCCCAGTGCGGTCCTGGCCTGGGGCGAGCCCTACGACTCGCCGCTGTGGGCCGACCGCCCCGAGGGCTTCGCCTACGTCTGCCGGGGCTTCGCCTGCCAGTCCCCCGCCGCGACCGCTGAGGAGCTCTCCACTCGACTCCAAGCCTGACCGCCGGCTCTGAGCGCATCCGGCTGGTACGTGATGATCACTCTCCGGCCGATGCGGTCACCCCGACCAGCCGGCTGCGCTGCGCCCCCGCTTCCGGGCCGTGCGAATCACGCGTCTTCCCCGGCTGCGGCATCGGCAACCACGGCGGAAGCATTCTGCTTGAGCGACCGGATTCCGATCTCAGTCATGTTCTACATTGCAGAACAAGGCGCCCCACTTCCCGCCGGGTGCAACTCGGGCGGCGGATCCTCACCGGACAGGTGCAGCAGCGGCTGATCCGGCGCGTGTGCCGGCCCGAAGTGGAGTTGCCCCGGAGGGTGCAGGGTGTGAACGCCGTTGGTGGTCCGGATCTGCCACTTGTGGTGGTGGATCCTCTGGTGGCAGTCCCAGCACACCGGCACCATGTTGTCGAGCCGGGTGGATCCACCTTGTGACACCGGTCTGATGTGGTGGATCTGGCACAGCGCCGGATGGGCCGCGCAGTGGAAGCAGCCGCCGTACCGGGCGAGGAGTATCTGGCGTTGGGCCTTGGTGGCGGTGCGGCAGGACTCGGCCCGCCAGATCGGCTTGCCCTTGCGGTCATAGACGACGCCGGTGAACTTGGCGTTGCAGGCGAGTTCCTCGAGCACCGCCTCAGGCAGCCGCACGCCGTCGGGCAGTTCGGCGACCAGCTTGCCGGTGGCGTCGTCGACGTGGGCCACCACGCAGATGTCGGCGAAGGGCTTGCCGCTGCCGGCCGCCTCGCCCGAAGCGCTGCTGGCGGTGAGCGCATCGAGGGCGTCGGCCATGCACTGGTGGAAGTTGCGACGCTCAGCCGGGGTGCCGGCCAGCTTCTTGTCGGCGACATAGAGGCGGCGGGCCTCGGTTTCTAGCCGGTTCCGGATACGGCGCCCGGTGGCGGGGTCGAACTCGCCGTGCAGGGCGACCATCCCGTCGTCGGTGTCCCACATGCGCAAGCGGCGGCGGGCCCGCCGGCGCCGGTGCTCCGACTCGCCGCCGTCCCCGTCGCGGTCGACGACCCAGCGGCGGGCCTCCTTGGCGAACTGATCGGGACGCATGGTCTCGGCCTTGGCCAGCAACTCGCCGTCGTCGCTCACTGTGCGGGCGCCGGTCTTGTCGATGGCCTCGGCGAGGCGCCTGGCGTTGGCCGGCGACACCCGGCCCGACTCCACCGCATCGCGGACGGCGGGCGCCTCCCGCAGTGTCTCAGCGGTCTTGATGTGGCTGCGAGCCTCCTGGCGAGACAGGCCCGCCTCCGATGACAGGACCTCTGTGCCACCGTCTCCGTGCCGCTCGCGGCCCGCGATCGACACGGCTGCCGAGGTCTGCGCGGCTGTGATGATCGCCGAGGCCGACTTCAGCACCGGCATCGTCTCGCGCATCTCCTCGCACGACACAGACCCTTCCTTGACCTGCGCCAAGATCCGCTTGGCGGTCGCCTCGATTGCTCGCGCATCCTCGATCAGCATGTTCAAAGCATCCCATAGGGGTGTGACATCGATGATGCTGTTTCAAGAAATAATGGTGGTTTTCTTGCAGAAATCGCTTGGTAGACCGCTGCCGACCTCTGGTCCAGGCTGGCAAGCTGTGACACCTAACGGACGTGCTCGATCAACTCGATGCGGTTGCCGAAGGGATCATCGGCATAGGCCCGTCGCTTGGTGTCCATCGGCTCCGAATCGCGGACGGCGACGCCGGCTGCCCGCAGCTGCTCCACCAGTCGATCCAACCCCTCCACAACCAGCGCCGGGTGGGCCTTGCGGGCCGGGCGAAAGTCGGCCTCCACGCCTAGATGGACCTTGACGCTGTCGTTCTCGAACCAGCAGCCCCCTCGCCGCTCCAGATGGGGAGGCTTGGGCACGCGTGCGAGGCCCAGCAGACCCTCGTAGAACTCCTGGGCCGGCGCCTCTCCGCCTTCCGGCATAGCCAGCTGGACATGGTCGATCGCCACGACGGTCACGGCCCGATCCTACGGACCTCGCTCGGCAGGCGCAGCGACCTCGACCAATCTGGACGACCCAATGTCCAGCGGAGCGTTGACGCTCCTACAAGATGGGCTCGAAGACCAGTTCGGGCACCACAACCTCCCACTGGTCGCACTTGAGGTCCGCCTGATATTCGGATGAGGACTGCTCGCGGCGGCGGGTCAGGACGGCATAGACGGTCGCCTTGGCGCAGCGCATGTCCACCGGGGGCTTGAATCCCATTGCGAGGCGCCCCACTTCGACGCCCTCCTTGTCCAGCAGGCGCCACGGTTGCTTGCCGTCGTCCAGACCCAACTCGTCGCCCGGCGCGAGGCCGGCGATGGATCGGTGGACCCGATTACCCTGAGACCTGTAGCCGGCGAAGCTGATGAACACGTCGCCGAGGCCGAGCCTGCGGTAGGTCTGGTGCGCCGCCGGCGGCGGCTCAGGGAGCGCGACCGGTTCGCGCCGAAGCACCGACCCATGGCCGCGCAGCAACTCGACGTAGGGGTTGGACGCTCCCAGGCTTGTCAGGGTCAACGTCAGGCGTGCCCGGGTCATGGCGACGTAGTAGAGGCGCCTGGACGCATCGGGATCCTCGTCGTTCGCGGAGCGCTCCCAGCCCCCGTCGAGGACAGCCGCATGGTCGAATTCGAGGCCCTTGGCCTTGTGCGCACTCGTGAGCAGCAGGCCGCGCTGGCGTCGGCGAGCGTCCCGGGTCCACTCGGCGAGCCATTCGAGGAACGAGGCGACCGGAGTCTCGGCGTCGCCGGCCTCCTGTTCGTATTCCTGAGCGGCTTGATTGAGAAGCTCGATCCAAGGTCCGTCCGCCTGTCCGTCCAGCCACTTGCGCACGTCCGAGCCTCTCATGAGGACTGACGGACTCTCTCGAAGACAGCCCACCAGGGCCTGGGTCTCGCGCATCTGCCAGACACTCAGAGTGTCGTCCCTCGCCATCTGCGTGTGGATGCCTTCGAGTTCACACAGGCTGCGGACAGGATCCAGATAGCTCCACTGGCGGGCGATCACCGCGCATCTCGACCAGTCCCACCGTGCATCGAGGCTCGACAATCGCCTCAGCTCGGCCAGGGCAGCCTGCGCCTGATGGATCGTCCCGTTCCTGGCTTGAGCTTGAAGGACTTGCACCCGGCCGCGGCCGACCGGATCAAGGTCGGCCCACTCCCCGCCCGCAGATGCCTGCGCTCGCGCCCGATCGACACGGATCGGGTGATTGGCCTTCATCCGCTCGCGCGCCTCCGCGATCACGGCATTCGACGCATCAATGATGTGACCGGTGGACCGGTAGTTGTCCAACAGGTACGCGGGCTTGGCCTTGTAGTCAGCCTCGAAGCGTCGGATGTGCTCCACCGAGGCCCCATTGAACGAGTAGATGTTCTGGTCGTCGTCGCCGACCGCGAACAGTGACAGGCGTGCATCCACTGACAGGCGTGCATCGGGCTCCGACAGCCTCCGTCCCGCCAGAGCGGAGATCAGCTCGTACTGCCGGCCGTTGATGTCCTGGTACTCGTCCACCAGAATCCAGCGGAACCTGGACAGCAGGCGCTCACGGGCCTCCTCAGCCTCCACCGGTTCGAGTCCTTCGCCTCTCAGCAGTTCGGCGGCTTCGTCGAGCACTCGGTCGAGCCGGTCCTCGAAGTCCTCCTTGTGGAGCCTCTCCGCCGTCCCGGAGAAACTCGCCCCGACGAGGCGCATCGCGAGTGCGTGGCAGGTGAGCACCGTCACCCCGCGTGAGTCGTCGCCGATCAACTCAGCGAGCCGCCGCCGGATCTCGGCTGCGGCGTGGCGGTTGTAGGCGAGTGCGAGAATCCCGCGCGGATCCTCACGCCGGACTCGGACCAGGTAGGCGATGCGATGCACCAGCACGCGTGTCTTGCCGGAGCCGGGTCCGGCGAGCACCAGCACGCTGGTCTGTTCCCGGTCGTCGACGACCAGCTGGCGCTGACTCGGGTTCTTGAGGCTTTCAACGATCGTCGACCAGGACTCGGGCGTGGTCTGGCGTGCGATCTCATGGCGCTTGTTCGGGAGCCAGCGGCGGAGGAACTCCTCCTCTTCGAGGGCGAAGTAGTCGAGCGACAGCCCGATGGCGTCTGCCATAGACCTGAGCCCCCTCTCGGCATACTCGGCCATCACATGGACTTGCCGTGTCGATTCCTCGTAGTGGAGTCGCAGCGACTCGAAGTCCTCTTTCGTGAAGCCTCGCCTCTCCGGCGCGAGGCTGATGGTCATGGCGGAGCGGAACACGGTAAGGCCCTTGTTCAGTCTGATGACCTCCTGCTCGTGCAGCCACAGCAGTGCGCGTTCCATGAGCGTGCGGGCGTCGGTCGTTCGAGCGGCCAGGTCCAGGTCGTCGGAGATCCCTCGCGTCAGCTCGCCCAACGTGGTCTTGACCAGAATGTCGTTGCCTCGCTGACCCTGCCTCAGTTTCGACAACAGCAGCTCCAGCAGTCTCGATGCACCGCTTCTGCGCTCGTCGGCCAGGCTGCACAGGGAACTCCACTCGCGTCCGAGGGTCACCGCGACGCTCTCGGCGTGAAGCGTCCGCAGGGTCAGACTTCTGGAGCTCTCGTCCTCTGCGCGGCCGTCGCCAGTGATTCCTCGCAGGATTCGGGTGACGTATCCGGGTCGTACGCCTGTGTGGCCCTCGTCTCGGAGCCGCTGGGACGCCACACGCAGATCCAATGGCGCCTTCTCACCGACGTCGAGGCCGGGGGCCAGCTCTCGCATCCAGTCGAGCAGGTCGCGTTCAACTGC
>JAPOQG010000062.1 GCA_026710865.1 Acidimicrobiaceae bacterium | reverse complement strand
CTAGCGGAACTCGGCTTTGCGAATTCCGTTGGGGTCGATCACGTCGCGGATGAGGTGGAGCTCTTCGTCGGTGGGCAGGCGGCTGGCGGGTACATCGTCAGGCACGGTGAGCTCGAAGGGGGTGGCCGTGAGGACGTCGTCGAGGCTGATGCCGGGGTGGACGGACCGCAGGCGCATGGTGCGCTCAGGCGTCTCGAAGTCGAAGGCGGCCAGCTCGGTGACGATCCTGCGGATCTCGTGGAAGCGGCCGCTGGCCTCCGGCAGAGCGGCCACCCGGTCGTAGCCCGGTCCCGACACGACATCCACGCTCTCGACGAAGGTGCGGGCCTGGTTGGGGATCCAGTAGCTGGTGGTGTGGTTGATGACGTTGCCGGGCGCGCCCCGCAGGCCGAGGAGCTGGGCCTTGGGCCGGCGGTAGTCCCCGATGGCCGCGAAGTTCTGGTTGCCGTGGCCGTCGATCTGGCTGGCGCCCATCACCACATGACGCCGCCCGGCCCAGATCTGGTCGAACACGGTGCGGAACGGCAGGTAACCCTCCACCACGATGCCCTCATCGCCGGTGGGGTCGCCCACGATCGTGCCCAGCGGCAGCGCCCCGGTCACCGCGTAGGCGATGGTATCGGTGAGCATCAGGTCGGGCTCGAAGCTGGCCCGGGCCAGCCTTCCCGCCGCCACCGGGAACGGGCCCATCGGATGGCACAGCAGCTCGCCGTCGCCGCGGAAGGCCTCGGCCAGCGCAACCAGCCAGATCTCGTCGATCGTCGCGTCGCTCATGGTGGCGCCCCCGCAGACTGGGTCCGATCAGCCAGCGCAACCAGCCAGATCTCGTCGATCATCGCGTCGCTCATGGTGGCGCCCCCGACTTGGTCCGCTCAGCCAGTCGGGCCCGGTAGTCCTCGTGGGAGGGCAGGTCCAGCCAGTCGGCCTTGAACCGGTCCCAGGCCTCGGAATCCCGGGCGGTGGCCGCGTACGCCCTCTGGAAGGCCTCGTCGCGGCCGTAGTCGGGCAGGCACTCGGTGAAATGCGCGCCGCCGGGCGCCTCCACCACGCCGTCGGTGTGCAGGCGCGGGATCTTCAGGGTGTGCACCGATCCCTCGCTCAGCAGATCCTCGGTGGCCACGAGCCGCTCGCACGACATGAACGTGCGCTCGGCGGCCATGGCGAACAGGTCGTCGAAGTACAGGTCGGGACCGAGGAACTGGCCGTTGCCGGCCGCGTCGGCCCGGTTCATGTGCACCAGCGACACGTCGATGTCGAAGGCGGGAACGGCCACCAGCTCGGTGCCGTCGCCGTAGGGGCTCGTCACCGTCTTGAGGTCCGGGTTGTAGGTGAGCATGTCGGACCCCAGCCCGGCCCGGGTCGGGTAGAAGGGCACCCGGTGGGCGGCGGCCAGCAGCCCCAGGTAGAAGGCGCCCTCGTCGAACTCCCGGGCCTCCACCGAGCCGGTCTGGCGGGCGATCCGGAAGTGGGGCTCGAGCGGGATGGAGTCGAGCGACACGAACCCGTAGGTGAGCCTGCGGACCCGGCCCGCAGCGCACAGCAGACCCACGTCGGGCCCGCCGTAGCTGACCATGTGAAGATCGTCCAGCTCGCTGCGCAGGATGGCCCGAACCAGCGACATCGGCTTGCGCCGCGACCCCCAGCCGCCGATGCCGATGGTCATGCCGCTGCTCAGCTCCGCGACGACCTCGTCCTCGGTCATCCGCTTGTCAGGCACCGTCCGACCGTAGAGCGTTCGGGTCCGTCGCGCTACCCCAGCCGCGAACTGGCAGCACAATGCCCCCCACAGCCTGCAAAACGCTGCCAGGTCTCCAACAACCTCAGACCCAGCCGCGAACTGGCAGCACAATGCCCGCATACCGTGCAAAACGCTGCCAATTCCCCGGCGGCGATAGCTTCGAGGCAGCCTGCCTACCCCGGAGTGGCGCGTGCCCGACAATCCACTCGACATGACCGGCCGGACCGTGATCGTGACCGGGGCCACCATGGGCCTGGGCCGGGTCATCGCCGCGAGGTTCCTGGAGCACGGCGGCGACGTGGTCGTGTGCGCCCGCCGCGAGCCCGCCGAGCCGGTCGCCGCGGCCGGACGGGAGGCGACCTTCGTGGCCGCGGACGTGCGCGACCCCGAGCAGGTGGCCGCGGTGGTGGGGCACGCCGTCGACCGCACCGGCCGCATCGACGTGCTGGTCAACAACGCCGGAGGCGCCCCGCCCGCGGAGACGGCCACGGTCTCGCCCCGGTTCAACGAGAAGGTCATCGCCCTGAACCTGCTCGCCCCGCTGACCTTCGCGCAGGCCGTGCATCCGGTGATGAGTTCCCAGGAGGGCGGCGGGGCGATCATCAACATCTCGTCGGTGTCGAGCATCCGCCCCACCCCGGCGGGAGCGGCCTACGGAGCGGCCAAGGCCGGGCTCGACAGCCTCACGCAGACCCTCGCCCACGAGTGGGGACCGGCCATCCGGGTGCTGAGCGTCGTGGTCGGGCTGCTGCGCACCGAGCAGGCGCACCTCTACTACGGCGACGAGGCCGGGATCGAGGCCGTGGGCGGGACCCTCGCACTCGGCCGGCTCGGCGATCCCGACGAGATCGCCGGCGTGGTGCTGTTCTGCGCCTCGCCCCTCGCCTCGTACATGTCGGGGGCGTCGGTACCGGTGCACGGCGGCGGCGAGGTGCCCTCCTACCTCCTGGCCACCACCGGTGAAGTCGCCAAGTACCGGCCGGGCTCCAGGCAGTGAGAATCCCCGGCCGCAGGACCGCAGGCCGCGGCGCCGTGCTGCTGCTCGCAGCGGCTGCCCTGCTGATCGGCATCCATGCCGGCGCCGCGGCCCACGAGGGCGAGGATGAGCCGATCCCGGCCGACACTGGGGACGACCTGAGGCCCGTGTACGAGATGCCTCCGGGGGCCGACCGGATAATCGGATCCCCCGACCCCGGACCCGACCCCCAGCACGCCGGCGACCGGGGCGGCAGCCTGCAGTTCGTCACCCTGGGCGCAGTGGCCGTCGCAGTCGCGTTCATAGCCTGGCGCATCTCCCGAGCGACCCGTGCGGCGCGGCTCCGGCTCTCCGACACGGCCCCCGAGCATGGCCGCGAGAGCTCCCCGCTGCCATGATCGCATCCTGACGCGGCCGGGACACCCCCGGCGGACCTGCGACCGGTGATGTGGTACTTCATCGACGTGCTGTTCGTGCTGGTCAACATCGCAGTCGGACGACACTTGCTCCGCGTCGCCAGCCCGAGCGACTAGCGCGCCGTTCACGGGGTCCGGCCACGGATCTGACCCTGGGCCGCACCGCCATTGCCACCGGCACCCACCAATCCCGATAATTCTGATCGGATTTGTGTTGTATTGCTCTCCCAGTCGAGCTAGCCTCCCTAATCCCGACCTTCCCTATCAGATTTATCGGATTAAGGATGCCCGACCGCCCGACCTCCTACCCAGTGAACCTGCGCCTGGCCGGCCGGCCCGTCCTGGTCGTCGGCGGCGGTCCGGTAGCGGCCCGCAAGGTGGAGGCGCTCGTGCAGGCCGGCGCCCGCGTGACCGTGGTCGCCCCAACAGCCGCCGGCGCCATCACCGAACGGCCCGAGGTGGACTGGCGGCGGCGGAGATACCAGTCGCCGGAGGCGGGCGCCTACCGGCTGGTCGTCACCGCCACCGACAACCCGGCGGTCAACGCCGAGGTGGCTCGGGACTGCGAGAAGGCCGGCGTCTTCGTCAACTCGGCCGACGATCCGGCCAACTGCACGTTCACGCTCCCGTCGGTCGCCCGCCGGGCGCATCTGCAGGTCGCGGTGTCCACCGATGGCCGCAGCCCCGCCCTCGCGAGCTGGCTCCGTCGCCGGATCGAGCGGGAGATCGACTCCGGGTACAGCGCGCTGCTGAATCTGCTCGCAGACGCCAGGACCGAGGCCAGGAAGGCATACGGCACCTCCGAGGTTGCCGGCTGGGACACCGCCCTGGACGGCGGGCTGCTGGAACTGGTTCGCGTCGGCCGCGTCGAGGAGGCCCGGACCCTGCTGCGGAGCCATCTAGGCCTCGACGGCCAGAGCCAGTCCTGCCCCACCGGCGAGAGCCTCCCCGCCAGCGAACGCCGCAGCACCGGCGAGAGCCGGCCGCTCGGGCGGCATCGAGCAGAGGCGGCGGCATCGTGACCGTGCATCTCGTGGGCGCGGGGCCCGGCGACCCGGAACTGCTGACGGTGCGGGCCGCCAGCCTGCTCCGCCGGGCCGACGCAGTCGTCCACGACCGGCTCGTGGACCCCGCCGCGCTCAAGCTCGCGCCGCCTTGGGCGGAGCTCATCGGCGTCGGCAAGACCCCCGGCGTCCCCGGCCCGTCCCAGCACGAGATCAACAGCATCCTCGTGGACCGGGGGCTCCGCCTCGGATGCGTGGTCCGGCTCAAGGGCGGCGATCCCTTCGTGTTCGGGCGCGGCGGCGAGGAGGCCGCGGCCCTGCGCGCCGCCGGCATCGACGTCGAGGTGGTGCCCGGCGTGACCTCGGCCGTGGCCGCCCCGGCCGCGGCCGGGATCCCCGTCACCCTGCGGGACGTGTCCAGCGGCTTCACCGTGGTGACCGCCCACCAGGATCCGTCCTCGGTGCGGTGGCTCGACTGGGACGCCCTGGCCCGGGCGGGCACCACCCTGGTGATCCTGATGGGGGCGGCCCGGGCCGCCCAGATCGCCGACCGGCTGCAAGCCGGCGGCATGGGACACGACACGCCCGTGGCGGTGATCAGCGGGGCCACGACCCCGCGGCAGCACATCGAACGCACGAACCTGGAGGGGCTGGCCGGCCTGCGGGTGCGCAGCCCGGCCACGATCGTCGTGGGCGCGGTCGCCGCCGCCGACGTGCTCGCCCTCTCCGAACCCGGCGCCTCGGCCGCCCTTGCCGATGACTTCTGCGGCGAGGATCCCGCCCGGCACGGCGCCGTCCCCGACCTGAGCGCGCTGAGCGCCCTGACAGCCCAAGGAACCGTCCCATGACCCTGCTGGAGTCCCGCACCGCCGCCTCGACGCCGCCCGGACCGCCGCCCGCTCGGGGGCCCGTCGACCCCGAGATACGAGCCGACGTCGACAAGTACAGGCAGCAGTACGCGCGGTTCTTGAGCGGCGAGTTGAGCGACGACGTGTTCCGGGTGTACCGGCTCACCAACGGCATCTACGGCCAGCGGCAGGGCGGCACCAACCAGATGGTGCGGGTCAAGGTGCCCTACGGGTCGATCCAGCCCGACCAGCTCGAGATGCTGGGCTGGCTGGTCGACGCCTACAGCCGGGGCTGGGGCCACATCACCACCCGCCAGAACATCCAGTTCCACTTCGTGCAGCTCGACCGGATACCCGAGGTTCTCGAGCATCTGGCGTCGGTGGGCCTCACCACCCGGGAGGCCTGCGGCGACACTGTCCGCAACGTCCAGGGCTGCCACCTGGCCGGCGCCTGCCCCCACGAGGTGCTCGACATCACGCCATGGGCCGAGGCCACCTACCGGCACTTCGTGCGCAACCCGATCAGCCAGCGGCTGCCCCGCAAGTTCAAGATCAACTTCTCGGGCTGCGAGTCCGACTGCGGGCAGGCGATGTTCAACGACGTCGGCGTGATCGGCGTGGCCCGCCGGACCGGCGCCGGAGAACTCGAGAGCGGCTTCAAGGTGTTCATCGCCGGCGGTCTCGGCACGACGCCCCATCCTGCTCTGGCTCTGGAGGACTTCACTCCCCGCGAGGAGCTGCTGCCCACCGTCGAGGCGTGCCTGCGGGTGTTCGACCAGGCCGGCAACCGCGACAACAAGCTGCGGGCCCGCATGAAGTGGCTGGTCGACACGCTCGGCTTCGAGGAGGTCCAGCGGCGGGTGCTGACCCAGCGCAAGTTCCTGGTGGCGTCCACGTCCTGGCCCGGCGGGATCCCCGCCGAGGTGCTGGCCGGCGGCGACGACCCGGCCGGCGAAGGCGACGACCCCGCCGAGATCACCGCCATCGGCCACGGCACCCCGGTGACCCTCGGCACCGGCAGCCCCTACGAGCGCTGGGAGCGGGCCAACGTGGTGCGCGGTGTGCGCGACGGCACCGTCTCGGTGTACGCCCAGGCCCATCTCGGCGACATCACCGGAGACCAGTTCCGGGCCCTGGCCGCCCTGCAGCGGGACCTCGGCTCCGACGTGCGCCTGACCAACCGCCAGAACGTGGTGTTCAGGGGCCTCCACGTCGAGGACCTGCCGCTGGTCTTCGACCGCCTCCAGGGCATGGACATGGCCCAGCCCGGCGCCGAACTGTCCCGCGACGTGGTGGCCTGCCCGGGATCGGACACCTGCAATCTGGCGGTCACCCAGAGCCGCGGGCTGGGCCACGCCATCGGTGAGCGCCTGGAGTCGGAGGGCTTGGCCGAGGTGGGCGGGGTCCGCATCAACATCTCGGGATGCCCCAACTCCTGCGGCCAGCACCACGCGTCGGACATCGGGTTCTTCGGAGCGGAGCGGCGGGTCCGCGGCCGCAGCGCGCCCGGCTACCAGATGCTGCTCGGCGGCCACGTCGGCGACCAGCAGATGCACTTCGGCGAGAGGGCCCTGCGCCTGCCCGCCCGGAACGCGCCCGAGGCGACCGCCCGGGTGATCCGGCGCTTCATCGACGAGCGTCGGGCAACCGAGAGGTTCCGGGACTGGATGCAGCGCGTCGGCGGGGCCCGGGCCGTGGCCGAGGCCCTCAAGGACCTCGACGAGTTCCCCGACTTCGACGACGACCCGTCGTTCTATGTCGACTACGACGAGGCCGGCCCCTACACAGTGGAGACCGGCGCCTCGGAGTGCGCCACGTAGAGGCCGAGCGAGTAGGCAAGCGACACCGGTACCTACGGGCGAGGCCGTGGCCCGAGCGGCCCGTGAGCGCAGCTAACAAGAGCGGGAAACACCCCGCCCCGACGCGACGGGCTCGCACCTACCCGCGCGCGCTGCGTAGCCGCCCCGCGGGGATCCTGGCGGTCAGCGGGGGCTGATCTCGACGGCCACCGGATGGTGGCAGGCGACGTAGTGGTCCTCCGCGCCGACCTGCTCGGTGACCGGCTCCACCTCCAGGCACACCTCGGTGGCCCTCGGGCAGCGGGTGTGGAACCGGCAGCCGCCGGGGGGCGCGGTGGCGGACGGCAGCTCGTCGCCGATGTCGCCCTCGCTCGCGTCCACCGTGGGGGCCGGCTCGGGAATCGAGGCCAGCAGTGCGCGGGTGTAGGGATGGGAGGGACGGGAGTAGATCTCCTCGGTGGCGCCGATCTCGCACACCTTGCCGAGGTACATCACCACGATCCGGTCGCTGACGTTCTTCACCACCGCGAGGTCGTGGGAGATGAACATCACGGTCAGGCCGTAGCGGCTCTTCATGTCCTGGATCAGGTTCAGGATCTGGGCCTGGATGGACACGTCGAGCGCCGACACCGGCTCGTCGCAGATCAGCACCTTGGGGTCGAGCGCCAACGCCCGGGCGATGCCGATGCGCTGGCACTGGCCACCGGAGAACTCGTGCGGGCGCCGGTCACCGAACCTGGCCTCCACCCCGACCGCGTCCATCAGCTCGTCGATGCGGTCGCGGCTCCAGGATCCGATGTCGTCGCCCCACACGGCCAGGCCCTCGGCGATCACGTCGCGCACCCGGCGGCGGGGGTTCAACGACGAGATCGGATCCTGGAAGATCATCTGCAGGTTGGGCCGCACCTTGCGCAGCTCCTCGCCCTCGAGGCCGGCAAGATCCTGGTCCTGGAACCGCACCTCCCCTGCGGTGATGTCCACCAAGCGGATGATGGCCCGGGCCACGGTCGACTTGCCGCATCCGGACTCCCCCACGATTCCGAGGGTCTCTCCGGCCACCACATCGAAGCTCACCTCCGAGACGGCGTGAACCACGCGTCCGCGGCCGGCGGGAAACTGCACCACCAGGTCCTTGACGCACAGCAGCACGTCGTCGCGGTCGCGCAGCTGGGCGTGGCCCGTCCCGGCCATCAGCCGGTCCCCGCCTGGGCCGCGGGAAGGGCCAGACCTGCCGCGGTCGTGCCGGCAGCCCTGTTGGCGGCCAGCGCGTCGGCGCCCCGCTCGGTGCCGGTCGGATTGAGGCAGGCGAAGCGGTGCAGGCCGACCAGGCCGCTCAGCTCGGGAACACCGTCGAGGCAGCCGGCCTGGGCGTAGATGCAGCGTGGAGCGAAGGCGCACGCGTCGGGCGGGCTGACAAGCTCGGGCGGCCGGCCCGGGATGGGATCGAGCCGATGTTTGACGGGATCCTCGATGCGGGGGATCGAGCGCAGCAGCGCCTCGGTGTAGGGATGGCGCATGTCGAAGAAGAGGGTGCGGGCGTCGGCCGTCTCGACGATGCGGCCCGCGTACATGACGGCCACATCGTCGGCCCGGCCGTGGGCCACGCCGAGGTCGTGGGTGATGAGGATCATCGACATCCCCCGATCGCGGCGCAGCTCGTCGAGCAGGTCCAGCAGGTGCTTCTGCACGGTCACGTCCACCGCGGTGGTGGGCTCGTCCGCGATCAGCAGCCGGGGCCGGCAGGCCAGCGCCATGGCGATCACCACCCGCTGGCGCAGCCCGCCCGACAGCTCGTGGGGATACTGCGACACCCTCCTGGCCGGCTCGGGCATGCCCACCTGGCTGAGCAGGTCCTCGGCCTCGTCCCAGGCCTCGCCGCGGGAGCGGCCGAGGTGGTAGCGGAGGGTCTCGGCGATCTGCTCCCCCACCTTCTTGACCGGGTTGAGCGACGTCATCGGATCCTGGAACACCATCGTCATCTGCACACCGAAGAAGTGCTTGGTTCCCGCCGCGGCCAGGGCGCGAACGTCCTGGTCGTCGTAGATCACGTCGCCGCCCACGAGAGCGGTCCGGGGCAGCAGGTTCATCAGCGTCTTGGCGGTGACCGACTTGCCCGAGCCCGACTCGCCGACGATGGCCAGGGTTCGACCCTCGTACAGGTCGAAGCTGACGCCGTTGACTGCGTTGACCGTCCCCCGCTCGGTGGGGAACCGGACGTGGAGGTCCCGAACCGACAGGAGCGGGGCAGGGGCAGGGGTTGCTTCGGCGGCCATCAGAAGGGCAGCTCCTTGACGTCGAAGTACTGACGGATCCGGTCCCCGGCGAAGTTGAGGGCCAGGACGGTGACGAACATCACCGCCACCGGGAGCATGGCCACGTGGGTGGCGTTCTGCAGGTCGCGCAAGCCGGCGCCGTCGACGATCATCTTGCCCCACGAGATGGCGTCGTCGCCGGCCACCGAGAGGCCCAGGAACGCGAGCGACCCCTCGGCCACCACCGCGACAGCCATGCCCAGCAGGGTGAGCGCCCCCATGGGAATCACGACATTGGGCAGCAGTTCGCGAACGATGATGCGCCCGTGCTTGGCTCCGAGCACCCGCGCGGCCGCCACGAACTCGCGCTCGGCGTACACCAGCGTGGAGGCCCGGGCCAGAAGGCCGACGGGCGCGACCGCCAGGATGCCGATGGTCAGGCTCACCACCAGCAGGCTGCGTTCGAGGGTCGCGGTGATCAGTATGGCCAGCACCAGCGCCGGGAACGACAGCAGCACGAAGAAGACGAAGCCCACCGCCTGGTCCAGGCGACCGCGGTAGTAGCCGGCCAGAATCCCCAGAGCGCCCCCGACCACCATGCCGAAGACGATGGCGAAGCCGCCCACAGCCAGGCTGATGCGGGCGCCGTACATCGTGCGGGAGAACACGTCGCGGCCGAGCGCGTCGGTGCCGAACCACGCGTCGAGCGAGGGAGACTCGCGGGGGCCGCCGAAGGCCACCTCGGTGGGATCGGCGATCGGAAGCATGGGAGCGAACAGCGCTACGAAGGCGATGGCCACGAGCCAGACGATCGCCAGCCAGAAGCCCACCCCCAAGCGGCGGCGCACGGCCGCGTCGTCGGGGCTGTCCTCGGGCGTCCTGCCTCGTCGCACCAGGCGAACGATCCGGAAGCGCCGCAGCAGCCGCTGCCGGGACTCCTTGCCCTGGCGCGACGCTCTCGTGGCGGCGCTCACCGGGCCCTCACCCTCGGGTCCAGCCAGCCGTAGAGCAGGTCGACCATGAAGTTGATGATCACGAAGGCGCACGCGACCAGCATCACGATCGCCAGCACCACCGGGAAGTCGTCGCGGACCACCGCGGTCACGATCTCCCTGCCGATCCCCGGTATGCCGAAGATCTGCTCAACCACCAGCGACCCGCCGATCATGGCCCCGGTGCTGACCCCGAAGACGGTCACCACCGAGAACATCGACGGCCGCAGGGCGTGCCGGAACATGATCCTCATGGGAGGCAGCCCCTTGGCTCGCGCCATGTGCACGAAGTCCTCCTGCAGCGTGGTGATCAAGTCGGTGCGCAGCAGCCGCTGGTAGCTGGCCGCCAGCGGCAGGCCGAGCGTGACCGCGGGCAGGATCATGGAGAACACCAGACCGACGGCGGTGTCGCTCTCGTAGGCCGACGGGAACACCTGCCACCGCAGTGCGAGCAGGTAGAGCAGCACCACCGCCAGCGCGAAGTTGGGCACCGACAGCAGGCCGAACGACACCACCGTGGAGGTGCGGTCGAAGGCCCGGTTGGCGCGGTACGCCGCGAACACCCCCCACGGGATGGCGACCCCGAGCGACACGATCTGGGCCATCACCAGCAGGATCAGCGTCTCGGGCAGCTTCTCGCGGATGATCTCGGACACGGGCTGGTCGTTCTGGAACGAGGTGCCGAAGTCGCCGGTGGCCAGGTCGCTGACCCACAGCACGTAGCGCACCGGCACGGGGCGGTCGAGGTGGTACTCGGCCCTGGCCGCGGCCACCGTCTCGCAGTCGCTCCTCGCCCGGTCCATCGAGGTGTCCTCGACCGTTCCGGCCTCGATGCCCTCGCAGTCGAGTTCGGCCATCAACCCGACGACGTTGAACAGCGGATCGCCGAGGAAGTTCATCGCCGAGAACCCGAGGAACGTGACGGCGAACAGCACCGCCACCAGCAGCACCAGCCGGCGGATGAGGAACCGTGCCACGGGCCGCTACCGCCCCCGTCGCCGCGACATGGTCATCCAGGCACTACCCAATTCAAGTCCGGCAGTCACTCCGAACGGAGATTACCACTGCGACTGCTGCCGTGCCCGCCGCACCCGGGGCCCTGACCGCACCTGCCGCCGCTCGGCCTCTAGCCCAGCCAGATTCCGCTCAGCAGCACTCGCCCCCACCCACAAGCCGCTCCCGTCGCTCGCCTCTAGCCCAGCCGGAGCTGGTTCAACCAGATCCGGCCCTGGTTGTTGCAGAACAGCTCGACCCCGTCGGGAGACACCTGCCCGCAGATGTTCTCGACGTTGTCGCGGGCGCCGATGGTCCAGTTGTCGTGGGTCATGAAGATGTAGATGTAGGCGTCGCGGTTCATCTCCTGGATGCGGTGCCAGATCTCGACCCGCCGGTCGAGGTCGTCGATCCTGCGCTGCTCGTACAGCAGCTCGTCGCGCTCCTCGTCGCAGTAGCGGGCGAAGTTCAGCGAGATGGCGGGGCCGATCGCCCCGCACTCCATGAAGATCGCGTCGTTGTCGGGATCGACCGCCCCGAACGCCGGCACCAGGACCACGTCGTAGTTGCCCAGCACCACGTCGACGATCATCTCGCTCAAGGGCTCCACGGTCGTGTCGAGATTGAAGAACTCGTCCCAGGTGTCCGCCAGCAGGTCGACGGCCCGGTCGCTCTCCACCGACGGCCCGGGAGTGCCGAAACGCATGTTGATCCTGCCGTCCGAGCAGTTCTGGGGGCTGTCGGCGCAGTAGGACTCCACCAGCGGTCCCGCCTTCTCCGGCATGTTGGTCTCCTGCTCGACGTCCGGGTTGCGCCAGACCAGGTCGGGATGGAACATCGTGTGGGCCACCGGTGTCGTGCCCTGCCGTATCAGGTCCGCGTACAGGTCCTGGTCGGTTGCGAACGTCAGAGCTTGGCGGGCCCGGATGTCGGAGAAGACGGGGCTCGCCGCGTTGATGATCATCAGCGACTCCTCCGAGCGCTGGTTCTCGACGGTGCGCACCCCTTGATCGGCTGCATCTCGCAGCGCCAGGATCGCCTCTGCGCCGGAGACGACGATCAGGTCGAGTTCTCCGGCTATCAGCCGCTGCGCGGCGATGGTGGAGTCGGTTATGGGCTGCACCTCTATGCGGTCCAGGTGGATGTCGATCATGTCAGCAGCCCAGTAGTCGGGGTTGCGCACCAGCACCGTACTCTCGCCCAGGATGCGGCTCTCGACCATGAAGGGGCCCGTGCCGACCGGCGTCTGGTTGAGCGACGGGTCGGCGGCGGCCTGCTCGAGCCATTCCGACGGCAGGATCATCCCGAGCTGGCTCGTGAAGGCGATCGGCAGCCGGGCCGAGGGGCGGACGCCTTTGAACTGGACCGTGTAGTCGTCGATCTTGACGACGGGCGCGTCGGGGTCGAAGCCAGGCCTGAACGCCACCGAGATCACGGGGTCGGCGAGCTGCGCGCCGAACGTCGCTATGACATCGTCGGCGTCGAGCTCGGTCCCGTCATGGAACCGGATCCCCTCGCGCACCTTCATCTGCCAGCTCGTGCCGTCGCCGATCCTGGTCCACGACTCGGCCAGGACGGGGACCCAGTTCCCCCCGGTGTCGTAGTAGGCGAGCGGGTCGAAGACCGAGTAGGCGATGTTGTAGACGGGCCCCGAGAGGCTGTTGGCCGCAGGGTTGAGGCCGTCGCCCTCGGCCAGGATCGCCACTCTCAGCGTGCCGCCGGACCGGGGCTCCGGCTCGGCGGGCTCCCCGGCGGCGGTTCCGCCGCCGTCTCCGTCGGGCGCGGGCGCAGTCGTGGTAGTGGTGGTGTCGACCGGCGCCACCAGCAGTTCCTGCTCCCCGACGTCGTCCGGCTCGTTGCCGGTGGCCGCCGGTGCCCCGCCGGCGCCGTCGTCGGAGCCGACGGCATCCGGCAAGTCCGGCTCCCCGGCCGGCGCGGCGTCCCCGTCGGGCTCAGCCGCCGGGGAGGACGGTCCGCCGCCGCCTCCGCACGCGCTCGCGGCCAAGGAGCAGACGAGCACGGCCGCGAGCCGCCGTCTCCAGCGCCGGTCGATCCGTCGAGCAGCCATCCCCGAATGCCCTCCCAGTAGAGGCCGGTGAGCCGGCGCCTAGCCGTGCAACCCCGCGGGGCGGCGCGGCCGGCCCGCCGATGCTATTGGCGCGAGCATGCGGAGCGGGCGTCTTGGCGTGTCAGCTCAGCCAGACCTGGTGCAGCTGCGCCCGGCCCTGGTTGTTGCAGAACAATTCGATCCCGTCGGGCGAGGTCTGGCCGCAGACGTTGTGGACGTTGTCGCGGGCGCCGATGGTCCAATTGGCGTGGTTGAAGAAGACGTAGGTGTAGGAGTCCCGGAGATCCTCCTGGATCTGGTGCCAGATCTCCACCCGCCGGTCCAGGTCGTCGCTGGCCCGCTGCTCGAACAGCAGGGCGTCGCGCTCGGGGTCGCAGTCGCGGGGCCAGTTGATCGAGATGAAGTCGATCGAGCTGCACTGGATCCACAGCACGTCGTTGTCGGGGTCGATCTCCCCGAACTGCCGCCAGGTGACCACGTTGAAGGCCCCGAGGGCCACCTCCGTTATGTGCGAGTCCTGGAGCAGTTCCTGCGCGGTGACGTTGAAGTAGTCCTCCCAGCCGTCGGTCAGCAGGTCGGCGATGCGGGTCTGGGCCACCGACGGGCCCGAGTACTGGAGCTCGACGTTGATCTTGCCGTCCGTGCAGTGGGCGCGCCGCTCCCCGCTGAAGACGGGCCATTCATAGTCGCCGGGATTGTCTGCGCAGTACGCGGCCACCAGCGGCCCGGCCCGCTCGGGCATGTTGGTCTCCTGCACCACGTCCGGGTTGTGCCAGACGAGGTCGGGGTGGAACATCGTGTCGGCCGGCGGGGCGGTGCCCTGGCGGATGAGCTGCACGTAGGCGTCTCGATTGGTCGCGAACGTGAGCGCCTGGCGGGCCCTGAGGTCGTCGAACGGGGGCTGAGCGACGTTCATCATGGCGAAGTCCTCGCTGGAGCGCACGTTCTCGATGGTCCTCACGCCTTGATCCGAGGAGTCGCGGAGAGTGAGGATGGCGTCGGAATTGCTGGTCACCAGCATGTCGATGTCGCCGGCTGCAAGCCGCTCGGCCGCGATCACGGGGTCGGTGATCGGATACACCTCTATGCGGTCCAGGTAGATGTCGGTGATGTCCGCGGCCCAGTAGTCGGGGTTGCGCACCAGCACCGTCACCTCGTCCTGGACCCGGCTCTCGATCATGAAGGGGCCGGTGCCGACCGGGAACTGGTTGAGCGTGGGATCCTCCAGAGCCCGGGCCAGCCACTCCGACGGGGGAGTCATGCCCAGCTGGCTGGTGAGGAACTGGGGGAAGTGGGCCGCAGGCTGGAGCGGGTTGAACTGCACCGTGAGGTCGTCGACCGCCACCACGCCGCCGGTCTCGGGAAAGAGGGGGCGCACCGCGAGCGAGACCTCCAGGTCGAGGAGCTGGGCCTCGTAGGTGGCGACGATGTCGGCGGCGTCGAGTTCGGTGCCGTCATGGAAGCGGACGCCCTCCCGCAGCTTCATCTGCCACGACGCGCCGCCATCGATGGGGGTGAACGACTCGGCCAGGTACGGGACCCACTGGCCGGTCTTGTCCCAGTAGGCGACAGGATCGAAGATCGGGTAGGTCATGACGTAGGCCGACACCGCGAAGCTGCCCGAGGTGGGGTTCAGGCTGTCGCCCTCGGCCTCCACGCCGATCCGGAGCGTCCCGCCGAACTGGGGCTCGGGCTCGGCCGGCGCCTCGGGGACGGTCTCGCCGCCGTCCTCGGCGGGCGGCGGCGCAGTGGTCGTGGTGGTCGTGTCGACCGGGGCGACCAGCAGCTCCTGCTCCTGGGTGTCATCCGGCTCGGTCCCGGCCGGAGCGGGCGCCGCCCCACCGGCACCATCGCCTTCATCGACGGCGGCGTCGCCGCCGGATCCGGCGGGCTCGGAAGGAGCGGCGGTCTCGGTGGTCTCCACCGCCTGGGAGGGCTGCGACTCGCCGTCGTCGCCCCCGCCTCCGCATGCCCCCGCGATCAGGGCGAGGGCGAGCACGGCCCCGAGCCACCATCTCCAAGGCCTGTTGATCCGTCGCATAGCCATCCCCGATTGCCCTTCCGTCCGAGCCGGCGAACCGGCGCCCAGCCGCATAACTCTGCCAGAAGCGCTACCGGGCCGCCAGTGGCACCGGCGGACCGTTCGAGACAAGGGGCTCTCACTGGTCAGCCAGCCAGACCCGGTGCAGTTGGGCGCGGCCCTGGTTGTTGCAGAACAACCGGGTTCCGTCCGCGGGCGCCGTCTGGCCGCAGACATTGTGGACGGTGTCGCGGGCGCCGATGGTCCAGTTGGCGTGGTTGAAGAAGATGTGGGTGTAGGCGTCCCGCACCATCCGCTGGACCTCGTGCCAGATCTCGGCGCGGCGGTCCAGGTCGTCGATGCCGCGCTGCTCGTACATCAGTTCGTCCCGCGCCTCGTCGCAGTAACGCGTCCAGTTGAGGGAGATGAAGCCCACTGTCGCGCATTCCAGCCACACCACGTCGTTGTCGGGATCGACCTCGCCGAACTGCCGCCAGGTGACGGCGTCGTACTGCCCGCGGGCGACCTCCGAAATGTGCTCGTCCTGGAGCAGCTCCTGCACGGTGACGTTGAAGTGGTCCTCCCAGCTGTCGACGAGCAGGTCCGCGATGCGGGTCTGGATGACCGACGGGCCCGAGTGCTGCAGCTCCATGTTGATCCTGCCGTCGCTGCAGTGGTCGGGGCTGTCGGCGCAGTAGGCCTCCACCAGCGGGGCGGCCTGCTCACCCGTGTTGGTCGGCTGCTCGACGTCGGGGTCATGCCAGACCAGGTCGGGATGGAACATCGTGTCAGCCGGCGGGACGGTGTGCTGGCGGATCAGGGCCACGTAGGCGTCGCGATCGGTGAGGAAGGTGAGGGCCTGGCGGGCCCGGATGTCGTCGAAGGGAGGCTTGGAGGTGTTGAGCATGGCGAAGTGCTCACCCGAGCGCAGGTTCTCCACGGTCCTCACTTCCTCGGCCTCTCTCAGGGCACCGATTGCGTCGGGATTGTCGGTGACCATCATGTCGAGCTCGCCGGCCACCAGCCGGGACGCCGCGATCGCGGAATCGGTGATCGGGTAGACCTCGATGCGGTCCAGGTACACGTCGACGTCGTCGGCGGCCCAGTAGTCGGGATTGCGCACCAGGACCGTCTTGGTGTCCTGGACGCGGCTCTCGAGCATGAACGGGCCCTGGCCCACCGGCATCTGGTTCAGCGTCGGATCCTCGTAGGCGAGGTCCAGCCACTCGGACGGCAGGACCATCCCGAGCTGGTTCGTGAGCTGGCGCGGGAACGCCGCGAAGGGCCGCGTCAGCTGGTACTCGACGGTGAGGTCATCGATCCTCACTATGGGCTCGTCTCGCTCGTAGAGGTGGATGACGGCCAGCGAGACCACCGGATCGGCGAGCTGGGCCTCGAAGGTGGCGATCACGTCGTCGGCGTCGAGAGCGGTGCCGTCGTGGAACCGCACCCCCTCGCGCAGCCGCATCCGCCAGGCCGACCCGTCGCCGACCTTGGTGAACGACTCGGCCAGGTAGGGGATCCACCGGCCGCCGGTGTCCCAGTAGGCGAGCGGGTCGAACACTGGGAGCGCCATCACGTAGGCCGACACCGCGAAGTTGTTGGCCGCCGGGTTGAGTCCGTCGCTCTCGGCCTCCACCGCGACCCGCAGAGTCCCGCCGAACCTCGGCTCCAGCCCGGCCGGCGCCTCTTCTTGGGCCGTGTCGCCGGCGGGCGGCACGGTGTCGAGCGGAGCCGTCAGTTGCCCTTCCTCGACCTGGTCGCTGCCGGCCGCGCCCGGCTCGGTGCCTTCGTCGGTGCCCGCGCCGGCACTGCTGCCGGCAGCACCGTCGCCGGCTGTCGATTCCCCTCCGGCGGTCTCCGCCGAGGTCTGGACTGCCGGCTCCGGGTCCTCGCCGCCGCCACCGCCGCAGGCGCCGGCCACAAGGACGGCCGCGGCGAGCGCAGCCAGCGATGTTCTGGCCCTGACGTTCGGTCCCATCGTGATGTCGATTCCCTTCCGGCGGCGTCCCGGCACCCGGTCAGGGGTGCTGGCTGCTGACCGAGACCACTTCTCCGGTCATGTAGCCGGCGAGATCGCTGGCCAGGAACACCATCACGTTGGCCACCTCCCAGGGCTCGGCCGGCCGGCCGAAGGCCTCCTTCCGGGCGAGGTCGGCCAGCAGCGCCGCGTCGGTGGTCTTGGCCAGGAACGGGTGCCAGGCCAGGCTGGGAGCCACGCAGTTCACCCTGATGCCGTGCTCGGCCGCCTCCAGCGCGGCGCAGCGGGTGAGGGCCATCACCCCTGCCTTGGCTGCGGCGTAGTGGGCCTGCTCGGTCTGGGCCCTCCATCCCGACACCGAGGCGTTGTTGACGATGGCGCCGCCGGTGCCCTGGTCGATCATGCGTCGCAGCGCGGCCCGGGTGCAGCGCATGGTCCCGTCGAGCGTCACCGAGAGCACGGCCGACCATTGCTCGTCGGTCATGTCCACCAGACGCACCGATCCGCCCAGCCCCGCGTTGTTCATCATCACGTCGACGCCCCCCAGCCGGTCCGCCGCGGCGTCCATCAGAGCCTGGACATCGCCTTCGGAGGTCACGTCGCACCGGGCCGCGGCGGGCCGCGACCCGGTTTCGGCCTCCAACCGGTCGCAGGTGGAGGACAGGCGCCGCTCGTGGATGTCCGAGATGAGAACCCGGGCGCCCTCGACCAGCGCCCGGCGGGCGACGGCCGATCCGATGCCCGCGCCGGCCGCGGCGGTGACCACCACCCGCCGGCCGTCGAGCAGGCCCCGCCCGGGCGGCTCGACGGGGGGCTCAGGCCACGGCCGCTCGCCGTGCTCGGAGTCCACGGCTCACCCGTCGGCCGTCTCGGCCATGCCTGCGGCAGTCGATGAGGCCCCGCCAGACGAGCCCGGCGTCATCGCTCAGCCTTCGACCGTCTCGGCCATGCGCCGCTCGAGGTCGGCGATCATCGGGTTCGGCTCCCAGCCGACGGTGCCCGGCAGCAGCTCGGCGATCTCGCCGGGCGTCCAGCGGTCGCCGGCCGACCACATCGAGCGCACTTCCTCCGGCTGGTTCCAGACCGAGATGCGCCTCCCCACCACGGTGTAGATCTGGGCGTTGACGTCCCGGCCGGCGTCGCTGAGGAGGTAGACCACCATGGGGGCGACCGCGTCGGGCTCGCCCGTCTCGATCTCGAACGGGACGTTCTCGCTCATCCGGGTGCGGGCCGTCGGCGCGATGCAGTTGGCGTTGATCGCCGGGCCGCCCCGCAGCCGGATGGAGGCCGCGGTCATGGCGGCCGAGCGGGTGAGGCTCACGATCCCGCCCTTGGCCGCGGAGTAGTTGGCCTGAGCGGTGGACGCCGAGAACGCCCCGGAGGTGAAGCCGACCAGCGAGCCGCCGGTCGGCTGCCTGCGCATCCGGGCCAGCGCGGCCCGGTACACGTTGAAGTGGCCCTTGAGGTGCACGGCCACCACGTGGTCCCACTCGTCCTCGCTCATGTTGAACAGCATCCGCTCCCGCAGCACGCCCGCGGTGCACACCACGCCGTCGATGCTCCCCCACCGGTCGCAGGCCGCCTCGACGATGGAGGCGCCCACGTCGAATCGGGAGACGTCGCCCGCTACTGCGATGGCCTCGCCGCCCGCGGCCCGGATCTCGTCCACGGCCGCCTCGGCCACGTCGCTCGAGGGGTCCGAGCCGTCGAGAGCGACGCCGTAGTCCGCGACCACCACGGTGGCGCCCTCGGCCGCGCAGGCCAGCGACACCGCCTTCCCTATGCCGCCGCCGCCGCCGGTGACCGCGATGGTCCTGCCTTCGAGATGCCCGCTCACGCTGTGTCGCCGGAGTCAGGTGGGACGCAGTCTCAGCGCTCGTCGCTCTGGTCGCGATCATTACGGCGCAGCGAGGCCAGGATGTCCACGCCGGTGGCCGCCTCGATCTGCTCGGTCATGGCCACGAGCGACGCCGGGAGCTGGCTCATCAGCCCCGGTATGCCCCCTCGCGAGCCGCCGGCGCCGTTGCCGTCGCCGTTGCCGCCGCCACCCCCGCCGGTGTCCACCACCGCGACCCGGTCGATGCTCACGTTGGCCACGGTGGCGACGATCTTGTCGATCAGTTCGGGCAGCATGTTGAGCACCAGCACGTCGTGGCCGTCGTCGCCGGCCGCCTGGTACTGGTCGGTGAGCCGCTTGAACACCTCGACCTGGGCCTTGCCGTCCTCGACGATGGTGGCCGCCTCGGCCTGGGCCTGGAGCTGGCGGGCCTCGAGGTCGGCGCGGGCCGGCACCACAACGTCGGCCTCGACCCGGCGCTTCTCGAGCTCGATCCGCTCACTCTCCAGCTGCTGGCTGGCGACCGCCTTCGCCGTCTCGCCCGCCACCAGGGCCTCCTCCTCGCGGGCCCGGGAGATGGCCTCAAGTTCGGCGGTGCGGACCCGCAGGGCGTTCTGCTCCTCGACGATCTTCTTGTCGGCCTCGATGGCCGCAATCTCAGCGGCCCGGCGTGCTTCGGCCTCGGCCTGCTTGGCCTCGGCAACGCGGTTGGCCTCGGCCACCCGGGCGTCACGGATCACCTCGGCGGTGAGCCGCCGGCCTACCGACTCCAGGTAGTTCACGTCGTCGGTGACATTCTGGATCTTCATCACGTCGAGCTCGAGGCCGAGGGTCTTGATGTCGTCGTCGGCCTCGTCGATGAGCTGCTGGCTGAACTTGAGGCGGTCCTCGTTGACCTCCTCGGGCGACAGCGTGGCCAGCACACCGCGAAGGTTGGCCTCGAGGGTCTCCTTGGCGATCTGGCCGATCTGCGCACTCCCGACATGCAGGAACCGCTCGCAGGCGTTCTCCAGCAGGCCCTCGCCGCTCGACACCTTCACGTTGGCGATGCCCTGCACATTGAGCGGGATGGCGCCGCGCGAGTAGGCGTTCTGGACCGACACGTCCAGCGGGATGGTGTTGAGGTCCATCCAGGCCACCTTCTCGATCAGCGGGATCCGCAGGGTGCGGCCGCCCTTGAGGATCCGGTAGCCCACGGTACGACCGTCGGACAGCGCCCGTTTGCGTCCCGAGATGACCGCCACCCGGTTGGGCGGGCAGATCACGATCAGTGACCGCACGATCAGGATGACGAAGAAAACGGCCAGCGCTACGGCGATGCCGGCCACGATTGCTGAGGACATTGCGTTTTCCCTCCCAAGGGCCTCACGTGTCTGTGGGCCCGCTGCCGGCGAGCGTACCAGCCCCCGGGCAGCCCCCGTGAGGGCGGGCGCGGTCGGGGCGTCTATTCGAGTTCGGGGTCCAGGCGGGTGACGAGGGCGACACCGCCCTCGATGCGCACGACAATGACCCGGGCGCCGGCCTCGATGACCTTGCCGCCGTCGAGCGGATCGATGGGAGCGGCCGTCATCTGGGTGCGAGCGCCTGCCACGGTGAGCACGATCCGGCCGCGCCGCTCGTCCGACATGGGCAGCGAGACCCGGGCGATGCTGCCCTCGATCTCACGGTCGGAGACGTCGCTGGAGGCCTCGGTGCGACGCAGGTAGGCGAACGCGGCGCTGTTGAGCCCCCCGGCCAGCACTCCGACCACCACCGCCATGAGCAGAGCGAAGATCGGACCGGTTCCGAGCCACTGGGTGACCAGCCCGGTCGCACCGAAGAACGTGGCCACGAAGGCCAGGCTGCTCAGCGGGACGATCGTGAAGACCTCTGCCAACCCGTCAGCCTCGCCGCCCACCTCCATTTCGCTGTCGCCGCCGGTGAACACGAACCACAGCAGCAGCGGCGCCCCGGCGGCCAGCATGAACGCGTACAGCCAGGTCATGCGGTCGCTCCCGCCTTGGCTTCAATGGGGCCTGACATCGAGCCGTTCATGGGCCAACGCTAGTATCCCGGCCGTGCCGTCCGCGCTGAGCAGCCCATGAGCTTCACCGACGCCTTCTTCGCACTGCGCGACGAGGTCCGCAACTGGGGGCGCTGGGGCGACGACGACCGCCTCGGAACGCTCAACCTGATCACCGACGACGCGGTGGCCCATGCCGCCTCGCTGGTGCGCCGCGGACGCCGGGTGTCGTGCGCGCTCGATCTGAAGCACTCCAACGGTGTGCAGATCGGCCAGATGCACGGGCGGATCAACCCGCTGCACGCCATGGTCAAGATCCACAGCCCCGACCTGGGAGACGCCGACGGCAGGGGCATGGTGCCCCATTTCTCCGACGACATCGTGACCATGCCCCTGCAGGCCGCCACCCACTGGGACGGCCTGTCCCACGTGAGCTACGACAACACCCTCTACAACGGCGTGCCGGTCTCGTCGATCAATCCCATGGGCGGGGCCACCGTGCTCGGCATCGAGAACGTCCGCCACCTCACCGGCCGGGGCGTGCTGCTCGACATCTGCGCGGCCAAGGGACTCGAACGGCTCGCGAGCGACCACGAGGTGACCGGCGACGACCTCGACGAGGCGGCCGAGCACGGGCGGGTGACCATGCGCCCCGGCGACATCGTGCTGCTCCGCACCGGGCGGATGCAGGTGTTCCGGGAGATGGGGGCGCTGCCCTATGTGACCGGCCCCGACGGCGACGGCACCAGCCCCGGCCCCGGCTTCGACGCGGTTCGCTGGTTCCATCGCCATGATGTGGCCGCGGTCGCCGACGACACCTACATCTTCGAGGTCTTCCCCGGGCCGGACTGGGACGACGCTCTGGGCGTCCATTGCGTGCACGTGGTGGACATGGGCATGACCCAGGGCCAGAACTGGGATCTCGAAGCCCTGGCGGCGGCCTGTGCGGAGGAGGGCCGCCACGAGTTCATGCTGCAGGCCAACCCCGAGCCGTTCGTCGGAGGCTGCGGCTCCCCCGTGAACCCGGTGGCCGTCCTGTAGCCGTTACGGATGGCGGTTGTCGAGGTCAGCGACCGGATCTGTGACCGCGCCTGCGCCGACGAACAGCACCAGGCGTCCGTCCGTGTGGGCGGAGACCAAACTCTCGGGCAGGTCGACATCGCCGAACCTCATCGTGCTGAGGCTACCAGCCATCCATGACATATCTTCAATGCTGTTCGTATAATTTTGATGTTGGACACCACACGGCGATGCCCGATGCCGACGGTGGCACGGGGACTACGATCTGGCCGTGTCCGACAACGCCGGGATGGGGCCAGAGGTTGCGGTCGTAGGCAGCGCCAACCTCGACCTGGTGGTGGAGGTGGCGACCATCCCGGTGCCCGGCGAGACGGTGCTGGGAGGCGACCTGCGACGCATCCCCGGCGGCAAGGGCGCCAATCAGGCCGTCGCCGCGGCCCGTCTCGGCCGGAGGGTCGCCATGATCGGACGCGTCGGCGACGACGACTCCGGCACGATCCTCACAGCGGCGCTGACCTCTGCCGGCGTCGACACGGCCGAAGTTCTCACCACCGATGGAACCCCGAGCGGCACGGCGTTGATCGCGGTGGGCGCCGACGGCGACAACGCCATCGTGGTGAGCCCGGGTGCCAACGGCCGCCTCGGTCCGGGCGATGTGGCCGCAGCGGCCGGAGTCCTGGAGGCCGCGGCAGTCGTGCTGCTTCAGTTGGAGGTGCCCGTCGAGGCGGTCGCGGCCGCGGTGAGCACGGCTCGCGGGACGGTGGTGCTCAACCCTGCGCCCGCACCGGCGGCGCCGTTGCCCCTCGATGTGCTCGACGGCGTGGATGTCCTCGCTCCCAACCAGACCGAGCTGGCGGTGCTGGCCGGGCACTCCGGGCTCTCGGCCATCGGTGACGTGGACCCCGACACCGCGGTGGCCCTGGCCCGGGGGTTGCCGGTCGCCTCCGTCGTCGTCACCCTCGGGGCGGGCGGCGCCATGGTCGTCACTGGCGGCAAGGCGACTCACGTGCCCGCCCCTCGAGTCGAGCCGGTCGACACCACTGCGGCCGGCGATGCCTTCTGCGGAGCGCTAGCCGATGCTCTCGCTGACGGGGCCGACCTGGTGACCGCAGCCGAGTGGGCCGTGCGGGTAGGCGCGGCCGCCACGCTGCGTCACGGTGCCCAGCCGTCGCTGCCGACGAGGGACGAGGTCGGTCACCTGCTCGGTGGAGCAGACGGCGCCTCGCCAGGCTCTTGATGGGCTGCCGCCCATCTGCTCGGCCTCCAGCCGATCGCCAGAAGACGAGACGCGGACGCGCTTTGCCGGCGTTCGCCGCCACTCTCGTGTCGGCAGGCGTCGTCCTCTCGGCCGCGACGGCCGCGGCTCAGCAGAACGGCGCCTATCCGGACGTTGATCTCGACGCCTACTACGCAACTCCGGTGCGCGATCTGGCTGCAGCCGGCGTGTTCGCGGGCACCGAGTGCGACAAGGGTTTCTGCCCCGCCGAAGCCCTGGACCGCGAGACGATGGCGGTATGGATGGCGCGGGTTCTCGACGGCGCGGACCCCCCGGCGGCGCCCCGGACCAGGTTCGACGACGTGGACAACGCCGGCTTCCACGCCCGGTTCATCGAGCGCATGGCCGAACTCGGCGTCACCCGGGGATGCGGCGACGGCCGCGGGTTCTGCCCCGACCGCAACGTGACCCGGGCCCAGATGGCCGCATTCCTGTCACGCGCCCACAACCTGCCGGACGGACCGGACCCCGGCTTCGTGGACGTCCCCTCGGACGCCTGGTACGCGGCCGATGTGGCCCGGCTGGCTGCTTCGGGGATCACGGTGGGATGCGGCGACGGCCGCGGGTTCTGCCCCGGCCGCAACGTGACCCGGGCCCAGATGGCGACATTCCTGCACCGTGCCATCAGCCGGGACGGCCGGCACCCCGGACCTCCCAAGGTGGCGATCGACTCGACCTCGCCGCTTGTCACCAGCGGCCGATTCGAGGTCGGCATCCGCTTCAGCAGGCCTGTCACGGGCCTGATCCGCTCCGAGATCGCCGTCGTCAACGGCCGAGCCGTGAGTCTCACCGGCAGCGGCGCGAACTACCTTGCCGTCATCGACCCCGCAGCCGACGGAGCTGTGATGGTCAGCCTGCCCGCAGGGGTTGCCGGGGCCGGCGACGGCACCGTGAACGAGTCATCAGCGCCCTTCGTCAGGATGATCGCTCAGGCCGCCCGCACGCAGCCGCCGGGGATCGACACATGGAACCGTCCCCTGGTGCTGCTGTCCGCCTACGTGGAGTTCAGCCGCGACGAGCCCGACTGGGCCTACACGGGCGACATGGACCGGTGCGTGGCCGGCACCACCAGCCAGACCTTCCGGGACAGCGTGATCCAGCGGGTCAACTGGTACCGCCAGATGGCGGGGCTGAACCCCGTGACCGAGAACCCTGCCCTGTCCGACGAGGCCCGAGAGGCCGCTCTGATCATGCTCGCCAATGAGAGCCTTTCGCACTACCCGAGCCAGGACTGGGCCTGCTACTCCTCAGCGGGCGCGGCGTCGGCCGGAGGCAGCAACATCGGGCTTGGAAACGCGGGAGTCTCCGGCATCGATTCGTACATGCAGGACAGCGGCGACAACAACCGCCGCGTCGGTCACCGGCGCTGGATCCTCTACCCGAACACGCTCCAGATGGGAACCGGCAACGCCCGCCAGGCCGGGCTCCACTACACCAGGACCGCCAACGCGCTGGACGTGGTCAGAGGCGACCGTGAAGGCAGCCGACCCCGGGTGCGGGAGCAACGGGCCTTCGTCTCGTGGCCTCCGAGCGGGTACGTGCACCCGGCCACCGCATGGGGCCGGTGGTCGTTCTCGCTGGCCGGCGCCGACTTCTCGACCGCGTCCGTTGCGATGGCCGACGCCTCCGGCGTGGTCGCGGTGGAGATCCTCGACCGGGACTCGCGGGTTGGAGAACCAGCGATCGTTTGGGCTGTCGCCGGCGACACGAACTCGGCGCGTCTGCCGGCACCCCGTGACGGCGACCACTGCTACGCCGTGACCATCAGCGGTGTCAGGGTGAACGGCGAGGTCCAGACTCCCTACGAGTATCCCGTCTGTGTGGTCGCCCCCGACGCCGCGACCGGTCCGTCGGTGACCCTCGCGTCGGACGCGCCGGACATCGTGCAGGGCAGCTTCGACGTCACCGTCGCCTTCAGCGAGCGGGTGAACGACTTCACCAGCGGCGACATCTTCGTCATCAACGGCACCGTGGAGTCCTTCAGCGGATCCGGCGCCGACTACGAGGCCGCGATCCGCGCCGGCGACAACGGCACAGTCCTGGTCGCGGTGGGCGCCGGGGCCGCGCACAACAGCCAGAGCCTCCCGAACGGCGCGGCCATCCCGCTGTCCCGGACCGCGGACGTCGGCAGGCCAACGGTGAGCGTGGCCTCCCCTGCGCCATCCGCGGTGAGCGGTTCCTTCGCCGTGTCGATCGCCTTCAGCGAGCCGGTTGCGGGCTTCTCAACCTCCGGGATCAGGGTCGTCAACGGCACCGTCTCGGACCTGACGGGCAGCGGCGCGTCCTACCGGGCGACGGTGACGCCGTCGAACGACGGGACGGTGATGGTCAGGGTCGCCCAGGACGCGGCGGTGGCGGGCAGCGGCCGCGCCAACCAGGCGTCCACGCCCCTGACCCGCATCCGGCTCGCCTCCGGCGCCGGCCGCAGCCCCGGGATCGACACCTGGGACCGGGCTGCGGTGCTGCAGGCCTTCACAACCGAGTTCGACAGGGACGAGCCCGACTGGGGCTACACCGGAGATGTCGACAGCTGCATCGCAGGCACCACCAGCCGGGCCTTCCGCGACAGCTTCCTGCAGCGCCTCAACTGGTACCGCGGCATGGCCGGCACGGCCGCGGTCACCGAGAACGGCGCGTACTCCGACGCCGCCCAGCAAGCCGCGCTCATCTACCTGGCCAACGAGAGCTTCGTGGTTGAGGCCGATTCGAGGTGCTACAGCGAGGCAGGGGCGCGCGCCGCCGGCGAGGGATCCAGTTGGCTGGGCGTGGCCGGCATCGCGACCGTGGACCGTTACGTCGCCCACGACCGCGGACTCAGCTACCGGCAGGCCGTCCTGACGCCCCACCTCGCCGAGGTCGGAATCGGCCACGCCAGGGACCCGGACAGCGTCTATCGCGTCGCGCACAAGATGTACGCCGACTACCGCGATCCGTGGGGGGCCCGCAGACCTGCAGTGCGCGAGCCGCGCCGCTTCATCGCATGGCCATCGCCGGGCTATGTGCCCCTGGAGACCGTCCCGCAGGGGTGGTCGTTCTCACTGCCCGGAGCCGACTTCTCGACCGCGGCTGTCAGCGTCTCAGACGACTTCGGGCCGATTGACACGACACTCCTCGGCACCCGCGGGTGGTACCGCGAGGAGACGATCCTGTGGTCGGTGGCCGAGGGGATGCCGCTCGACCAAAGCGGCGGGCCGACCGACGCCGACCCTTGCTACGCGGTCACCATCAGCGGCGTCAGCATCTCCGGCTCGACGGAGGCTCCCTACGAGTACGCCGTCTGTGTGCTCGGCGCTGCCGGGTGAACGCCCCGATGTCGGCGAAGTTGCAGGCGGTCCGGCCGTTCTTTCGCGTGGGGCCGGCCGGCTCCTAGGCTCATGGCATGACCGCGGGCACCGTGCCGGACCGGCCCAGGATCGTGCTCGACTGCGATCCGGGGCTCGACGACGCCATCGCCATCCTCACCGCGGGCCATTTCGGGGAGCTGGTGGGGATCACGACCGTCAACGGCAACGTCGGCATCGACCACACCACCCACAACGCGCTGGTCACGGCTCAGATCGCCGACCTGGATGTTCCCGTCCACCGGGGCGCGGCCCGCCCGCTGATCGCGCCCACCATGGACGCGGCCCGCATCCACGGGGCCACCGG
>JAPOQG010000049.1 GCA_026710865.1 Acidimicrobiaceae bacterium | reverse complement strand
CGTCGATCGTGAGATTTTGCGGGTCCTGAGAGAGGACGCCCGGGCTAGCTACAGCGACATCTCCCGGATGGTCGGCGCAAGTGCCGGAACTGTGCGCGATCGGATCAACCAGTTGCGCTCGTCGGGGATTCTCTCCTTCGTTGTGCGGTTCCGACCGACCACGCTGGGCGAACTGCGGGCCAGCGGCTGGACATCGGTGCCGGTGCGCCAGGAGCTGCGTCGCAACGCGGTGGCCCGCATCCGCTCGTCGGAGCCGCTGTTCGACGATGTGCTCGGCTACCACAACACCGTTGTCCCCCAGGTCGAGAACGCCCTGCTGGCCGGCCACGACATGATCATGCTGGGGGAGCGGGGCCAGGCCAAGACCCGCATGATCCGCGGCCTCGTCGGCCTGCTCGACGAGTGGATGCCGATCATCGCCGGATCCGAGATCAACGACGACCCCTACGCCCCGGTCTCGGCCCACGCCCGAGCCCTGGTGGCCGAGCAGGGAGACGACACCCCGATCGACTGGGTTCACCGCAGGGACCGCTACGGCGAGAAGCTGGCCACGCCCGACACCTCGATCGCGGATTTGATCGGCGAGGTCGACCCGATCAAGGTGGCCGAGGGCCGTTACCTGTCCGACGAGCTCACCCTGCACTACGGCCTGGTGCCCCGCACCAACCGGGGCATATTCGCCATCAACGAGCTCCCCGACCTGGCCGAGCGCATCCAGGTGGGCCTGCTCAACGTGCTCGAGGAGCGCGACGTGCAGATACGGGGCTACAAGGTCCGCCTGCCGCTGGACGTGGTGCTGGTGGCCTCGGCCAACCCCGAGGACTACACCAACCGGGGCCGCATCATCACCCCGCTGAAGGATCGCTTCGGAGCCCAGGTCCGCACCCACTACCCGCACGACGCCGGCACCGAGATGGACATCGTCGCACAGGAGGCCTACCTCGGCCCCGGCGCGGCCGACACGACCAGCGACACCGGCGTGTCCGGCACCGCAGACCTGATGGTCACCGTGCCGGAGTTCATGACCCGCATCGTGGTGGCCATCACCCGGGCGGCCCGGTCCAGCCCCCATGTGTCGCAGCGCTCGGGCGTGTCGGTGCGCCTCAGCATCTCCAACGCCGAGACCCTGGTGGCCAACGCCATGCGACGCACCCTGCGCACCGGCGGCGACCATGTGGTGCCCCGGGTCACCGACCTCGACGCGCTGTCGTCGTCGACTTCGGGGAAGGTGGAGATCGAGACGCTGGAGGAGGGCCGTGAGGGCGAGATCCTCCAGCGGCTGGTCAGCTCGGCGGTGCTGTCGGTGTTCAAGGACTGCGTGCCGCCCGACATGCACCGCGAGGTCGTGGACGCCTTCGACGAAGACCTGGTGGTCGACGTGGGCGACGACGTGACCGACGCCGACTACGCCGCGCTGCTGGCCCAGATCCCCGCCTTGACCGCTCCGGTCCAGGCGCTGCTGGCCGGCGACGAGGCCGCCGAGTCCCCGGCCATGGTCGCCGCCGCGGTGGAGTTGGTGCTCGAGGGCCTGCACCTGTCCAAGCGCCTCAACAAGGACGCCCAGGGGCCTAGGGCCCAGTACCGCTCCCGCTGACCCTTGCTGCCGGCGGTGGTGCCGGACCTCAAGACGCTCGGTGGCCGCGGTCGCTGCGCCTCGAGTTCGGTACCGTGATCATCTGCTGTGATGTCACAGGTGCCGGAGCGCACTCGACCGGTCTCCGACGGCGTGCGGGGACGCTCCGGCTCTCGCATCCTGCGGACCAGCCGCTCCCGCTAGACGTCGCTGCCGGAGATGGCGGCGGCCAGACGCTCGGCTGAGGGCTTGACCACCCGATCGCGGCCGATCAGGCCCCGCGGCGCGCCGAAGCCCAGGGCCCACTCGTAGCCGTCCACCGCGCTGTCGTGGAAGTAGCCCCGCAGGCCTGGGGCCCGGGCGTCGGCCACCACCGCCAGCGACCGGTCCAGCACCGTGTCGCGCCAATCGTCGTCGGCGGTGGGCACCCCGTGGGCGGCCACCACCACGCCCCGCCCGGGCACGGCGTCGATGGCCCGGTGCACCGCCTCGCCCAACTCGGCCGGCTCCGGGGCGAAGCCCGCGGTCGAGCGTCTCGCCGACGCAGGCCAGCTCACCAGCCGGCCCGCCTCGGTCACGCCCACCGGGTGGTCGTGGCTCAATCCCACCAGCTCCGGCCCCTTCTCGAAGTACGGAGCGGCCACCGGCGCCCGGCCCGGCACCTCGACTGCACCCTCCCGCAGGGCCCTCGTCCAGGTGCCCCACAGCAACTCGTCCCAGCGGCGGGTCTCGACCGCGGCCGCGCCGGCGTGCTCGCGCTCGACCGGCGCGGCGTGCAGCGTCGGGGCTCCGAAGGTCGCCATCACCGGCTGGGGACCCGACTCCAGCAGCCGGCACGCCTCGTGCAGGGCCAGCATGGCCCCCTCGGCCGCCTCGGCGGCAGCCTCGGCGCTGCGTTGGCCCGGCGGCCGGGTGCCCAGCCCGTAGCCCCGCACCGCCCAGCCGATGGGGTCCTCGATCGGGCACCAGCCCGCGGCCCGGCCGTCGAAGACCTCGGCCATGCGGTCGGTGTGCCGGGCCCACCAACGGCGCCGGGCCACCTCGTCGGCGTGGCCGCCCTCGTCGTCGACGTACCAGCCCGGCAGCGATGTGTGCTGCAGAGTGATCCACACCCCGAGACCCTCGGCCACCGCAGCGTCGGCGATGTCCATGTAGCGGTCCAGCGCGTCGCTGTCGGGCCGGCCCGCAGCGGGCTCCACCCGGGCCCACTCCACGGTCAGGCGCAGGCTGTTGAGCCCCAGCCCGCGCAGCTGGGCCAGATCGTCCCGGAAGTCCCGGGCGAGGCCGGCGCCGTCGCCGGAGCGTGGTGCCCGCCCGTCTCGCTCCCACACCGACCAGTCGGCCGCGGGTGCCACCCCCTCGGCCGACACCGATGACGCTCCCGCGCCCCACAGGAACCTCCGGCCCGAACCGGACTCGGTCACGCCGTCACCTCACCCCTGAAGGAATCCCTGTAGCAGACGACCTGTGGCGTCCACAACTACAGGAATTCCAGGGAGGGGGGACGGGGTTGTCGGCTCGGGCCGCTCAGCGGGCGGTGAACACGCCGGCGTCGAACACCACCCGGTCGCCCACGCAGGTCTGGAACAGAGTGGTGTCGTCCTCGACCCACATGCAGACGTCGAGGCGCTGGCCGGGCAGCACCGGCGCCTTGAAGCGCCCGCCCATCGACCCGAACCGGGCCGGGTCGCCGTCGCACAGCGTGTGCAGCAGGGCCCGTCCCGTCACGCCGAACGTGCACAGACCGTGCAGGATGGGCGTGTCGAAGCCGGCCATGGCCGCGAACGACGGGTCGGAGTGCAGCGGGTTGCGGTCGCCGTTGAGCCGGTAGAGCAGGGCCTGGTCGGTGCGGGTGTCGTAGCCGGTCACATGGTCGGGCTCCCGGTCGGGCCTGCGCCAGGTGTTGGACGGGCCCCGGTCGCCGCCCCAGCCCCCTTCGCCCGATATGAACAGGCCGGCCCGGCTGGTCCACATCGGGTCGCCGTCGTGGCTTCGGACATTGGTCTCGAGCACCACCAGGGCGGCCTTGGTCTTGTCGTAGATGCCGGCCACCCGGGCCTGGGCCACTGCGGAGCCCTCGACGGGCAACTCCTGGTGAAGCTCGATGCGCTGATCGCCGTGCAGCAGCGCGGCCAGGTTGAAGTCGCCGTAGTCGGGTGAGCTGCCCATGCCCAGCACCACGACCTGGGTGGGAAGCGCCCGCTGGGGTGTGCCCCGTGTGTTCTCGGTGGTGAACTCCAGCTCGAAGCCGGTGGGGTCCGACGCTCCCGCCCCCACGCCGAGGGCGTAGAGCAGGCTGTCCTTCGAGGTCCAGCTGATCTCGGTCTCTTCCCCCACGGCGCCCGCGGCATCCGGATTGATGGGCATCGCACCTCCACTCGTCGCCGGTCGCCCACGCTAACCGCCCCACACTCTCGCCAGCCCGGCCGCGACAGAATCTCGGTGCGAGTTCTATCGACAGAGGACATAGAACCAACCCGAGATTCCGGGGGACCCAGCGGTACTGTCGTGCGGGCCGGCCGCGTAGTATCGGCAGGATGAGAGCCGGTCGCGACGCCGCGTTCCCGTCGCGCCACCAGTGCGATATCGAAGCGTTCGCCGCGCTGGTCGAGCAGCCCACCGACCCGGCCGACTACCCGCTGGCCGTGCGGATCACCCAGGGCGTCCCGGCCTACGACGTGAGCGCCCTGGCCCACGGACCCACCGCCGACGCCGAGCACCGGGCCGCCCTGCGCGACGAGCTCTCCAGAGCCCTCGTCCAGGGACCCGGCATAGTGCTGCTCGAATCGGCCGTGCCAGCCGCCGCCGTCGACCGGGCGTCGGACGTGTTCTGGGACCTGATCGCGGCCCAGCACGCCAGCGGCGGTCCCGCCGGCGACCACTTCGCCAAGCCGGGGGCCAACGACCGGGTATGGAACGCCCTTGAGAAGCTGGCTGTCTCCGACCCCGACGCCTTCGTCGACTACCACCGCTCCGATGCCGTCGCGGTGGCCTGCGAGGCATGGCTGGGTCCCCGCTACCAGCTCACCGAGCAGGTGAACGTGGTCAACCCCGGCGGCGAGGCCCAGCACCCCCACCGCGACTACCACATGGGCTTCCTCACCGACGACGAGGCCGAGCAGTTCCCCCTCCACGCCCACCGGCTGTCGCCGCTGCTCACCCTGCAGGGCGCCATCGCCCACTGCGACATGGGCACCGAGACCGGCCCCACCATGTACCTGCCCCACTCCCACAAGTACGAACTGGGCTACCTGGCGTGGCGCCGCCCCGAGTTCATCGAGCACTTCGCGCAGCACCGGGTGCAGCTGCCGCTGCGCACCGGCGACGCGGTGTTCTTCAGCCCGGCCATGTTCCACGCCGCCGGCCACAACCGCACCGCCGGCGTGCGCCGCATGGCCAACCTGCTGCAGATCTCCTCCGCGTTCGGCCGGGCGACCGAGGCTGTGGACCGGGCCCGCATGGTCAAGGCCGTGTACCCGTCGCTGCGGACCCGGCTGGCCTCGGGCCTGGACCGGGGCGCGGCCGCCAACGTGGTGTCCGCCTGCGCCGAGGGGTATGCGTTCCCGACCAACCTGGACAGGGACCAGCCGGTGGACGGGCTGGCGCCCCCATCGCAGGCCGATCTGATGAACCGGGCCCTCGACGAGGACTGGAGCCCCGAGCGGCTGCGGCACGAACTCGACCGGCACGCCGAGCGACATCGCAGCACGGCGGGGCCCGACGGCTGGGGTCGCGGCCTCAAGGACGCACCGGCGCACGAGGACGCACCGGCGCACGAGGACGCCGCGCCGGCCGGCGCGGCGACTGCCGTGGCCGCCGGTGGTCTCTACCCGGCTGCTCGGACCACGGTGGACGAGCTGCTCGCGCAGGCCCGTGAGGGTCTCCGACGTTTCACCCCGGGGGAGTTGGCCGCCGCCATGGAGTCAGGAGCCGAGCCCGGCCCGGACGGTCCTCCGCTGGTGATCGACATCCGGGACCGTGACGACCGCGAGCGCACCGGCATGATCGCGGGCTCGATCAGCATCCCGCTGCTGGTGCTGGAGTGGCGCTGCGACCCATCCTCGGGACACTCGCATCCTGCGGTCCGGTCGCTCGACCAGCCGGTGGTGACGGTGTGCAACGAGGGCTACACGTCGAGCTTCGCAGCGGCATCGCTGCGCCGTCTCGGCTTCTCGCGGGCCGCCGACCTCGAGGGCGGAGTCGAGGGATGGGCCGCCGCCGGCCTGCCCATCACCGAGGTGGCGCAGCCGCACCCGTAACCACGCTCCGGAATTGGCAGCGTTTTGCTCCGTATGCGTGCATTCTGCTGCCAGTTCGCGGTGGGGCTGGGTCCTTGTCCGGAATTGGCAGCGTTTTGCTCGGTATGCGTGCATTCTGCTGCCAGTTCGCGGCGGGGCGTCCGCCGCCGCCCCCGCTAGCGGGCCGGGGTAGGGTCGGAGCATGGCTCTGCCCAAGCGTTGGCTCCGCCGTCTGCGGGCGCAGCCCGAGCCGGCCCACTTCGCCTACTGGCGCTGGGACGGCACCCAGACCGGCTTCGACCTCGACGCCGACTCGATCTTCGATGAGCTGGCCGACGACCTGCTCTACCACGGCGATCTCGCCAGTGCGCTGCGCCGTCTCATGGCCGACGGGTTCGAGGACCGTTCGGGCCGCAGGATCGAGGGCCTGCGCGAGATGCTCGAGCGGCTGCGGGAGCGTCGCCGCGAGCTGCTGGAGAATCACGACCTCGGCGGCGTGTACGACGACATCGCCGAGTCCCTGCGCGATGTGGTCCGCACCGAGCGCCGGGCGCTGGACGGGCTGGACGCGGCCGCGGCCCAGGCCCGGGCCGAAGGCGACGAGCGCCGGGCCGACCTCACCGCCCAGACCGCAGCCGCCAAGAACCTCCAGCTCGACATGCTGCCCCCCGACCTGGCCGGCCAGTTCAAGGCCCTCGACAACTACGACTTCGAGAGCGACGAGGCCCGCCAGCAGTTCTCCGAGCTGGCCGAGCAGCTGCGCGAGCAGCTCATGCAGCAGTTCCTGGACCGCATGGCCGGCGCAGTCGATGACGCCACCGAGGGCTCGGCGCCGGAGGAGATGCAGCGGCTCAAGGACATGCTGGCCGAGCTCAACGCCATGCTGGCCCAGCGGGCCCGGGGCGAGGAGCCCGACTTCGAGGGGTTCATGGAGCGCTACGGCGACTTCTTCCCGGAGAACCCCAAGACCCTCGACGAGCTCCTGGAGGTGATGGCCCGCCGCATGGCCGCAGCCCAGTCGCTGCTCAACTCGATGACCCCCGCCCAGCGCGACCAGCTCCAGCAACTGTCCGACCAGCTGCTGTCCGACATGGACCTCAACTGGCAGATGAACGAGCTGGCCGGACACCTCCGCAACGAGTTCCCTGATCTCAACTGGGACCGGCGCTACGAGTTCGGCGGCGCGGACCCGCTCGACTTCAGCGACGCAACCGACATGCTGTCCGAGCTGGGGGACATCGACCAGCTGGAGAACCTGCTGCGGGGCTCGCCCAGCCCCGGCGCCCTGGCCGAGGCCGACACCGAGGCCGTCCGCCGGCTGCTGGGAGACGACTCGGCCGAGAGCCTCGAGCGCATGGCCGAGGTGGCTCGCATGCTGGAGGAGGCCGGTCTGATCGAGAATCACGAGGGCCGCTTCGACCTCACCCCCCGAGCCATCCGCAAGATCGGCCTGGGCGCGCTGCGGGACCTGTTCGCCAAGCTCGACGCGGACAAGCTCGGCCGCCACGCCATCCACCGGGAGGGGATGGGCCACGAGCGCGAGCCCGACACCAAGCCCTACGAGTTCGGCGACGCCTTCAACCTCCACATCGGCCGGACCATCCGCAACGCCCTGACCCGCACCGGCGGCGGCGTGCCCGTGCAGCTGCAGCCCGAGGACTTCGAGGTCGAGCGCACCGAGCAGCAGGTCCGCTCAGCGACTGTGCTGATGCTGGACCTGTCGCTGTCGATGCCGATGCGCAACAACTTCCTGCCGGCCAAGAAGGTGGCCATGGCCCTGCACGCGCTGATCTCCAGCCAGTATCCCCGCGACTACCTGGGCCTGGTGTCGTTCAGCGAGGTGGCCCGGGAGTTCCGGCCCGAGAAGCTTCCCGAGGTCTCATGGGACTACGTGTACGGCACCAACATGCAGCACGGCTTCATGCTCGCCCGCCGCATGCTCAACCGCCAGACCGGCACCAAGCAGATCATCATGATCACCGACGGCGAGCCCACCGCCCACATCACCCCGTCGGGCCGGCCCTTCTTCAGCTACCCGCCCACCCGCGAGACCGTCGATCTCACCCTGGCCGAGGTCGGCCGGTGCACCCGCGACGGCATCCGCATCAACACGTTCATGCTCGACGCCACGTCGTACCTCACCAACTTCGTGGAGCGCATCACCGAGATGAACGGGGGCCGGGCCTTCTTCACCACCAACGAGAACCTCGGCGACTACGTGCTCGTGGACTTCGTGGAGCACAAGCGCAGCCTGGTGCGGGCCCGCCGCTGAGGCCGAGCGAATGGCACCGGAGGGAGGATTTCTTGCGCTCCGGGTTGGCATTTGTCGTATGACAGTGGTGTAATTACATCGATGGCACCCGGGCGGGGCCGGGCTCGAGCCCCACCGCTGGGGCCCGGAATGCTCATCGTGGAGGAACATCCAATGGAGCTACACGGCATATTTCCCGCAGAAGACATGTCCTGGCAGCGCGAGGCCAACTGCCTGGGGGTGCATCCCGACCTCTTCTTCCCCGAGCGGGGCGCATCCACCCGGGAGGCCAAGGAGGTCTGCCGGGGCTGCGTGGTACGCGACCAGTGCTTGGAGTTCGCGCTCAACAACGGCGAGAAGTTCGGCATCTGGGGAGGCATGAGCGAGCGCGAGCGACGCCGCATACGGCGCGCCCGGGCGATGCAGCGCCGAGCGGCCGCCACCGCCTAGGCACGACCGGCCCCAGCCAAGTCCCGAGCCGCAGGCCAGGGATGCGGCTGTGGAAAAAGCGCGGTATGCTTCCCGGCGATGACGAACATCTACTCGATCGTGCCCAGCATCGGTACACCTGAGCTCATCATCATTCTCGTCCTCGTCCTGCTGGTGTTCGGAGGGGCGAAGCTCCCCAAGCTCGCACGCTCGCTGGGCCAGGCCCAGAAGGAGTTCAAGGACGGTCTGAGCGAGAGCGCCAACGAGGGCGACGGTTCCGAGGGCGCAAGCAAGGCCACCGGCAGCGACAGCAGCAAGGGCGCTCCGGGCAAGAACGGCTCTGCCTGAGGGCCTCGCCCCGAGGCGGAGGGTGTCATGACGGTCACCGACGTTGAAGCGGTAGACGAGCCGCCGGTAGGTCAGGCCACCATCACCTACCTCGGTCCGGTCGCGCCCCACTGGGAGATCCGGCCAGTCTACGGCGACACCGACTTCATGGCCGCCTTCCGCGACCGGGTCCACGCCCGCCTGCTGCTGCTGCCCCCCCACGATCCCCAGTTCCGGCGCAACCGCGAGCGGGTCAACCGCGACGCCGAGCGCGAGCGCATCATCGTGGACTGGGACCTGGGCTACCCCGAGGAAGAGGACGCCTACTCCCACCGGGAGCGGGCCTGACCGCGGCTCGGTCAGGTGACGGCGTGTCGCCCATCACGCGCGTCGGCGGATGGGGCCGGCCCTTCACTGACTACTTCAGCCGGGAACTGTCCTGGCTCGCCTTCAACGCCCGGGTTCTGAGCCTCGCCGGCGACCCGGAGGTGCCGCTGCTGGAGCGGGCCCGGTACCTGAGCATCTTCTCCACCAACCTCGACGAGTTCTTCCAGGTCCGCGTGTCGGGCCTCGCCGACCGGGTGGCCGCCGAGCTCACCGAGCGCAGCCTCGACGGGCACACCCCGGCCGAGCAGCTCCGCGAGGTCCGCCAGGTCACGTCGGAGCTGTGCTGCGAGCAGCAGCGCCTGTTCCTCGAGCACGTGCAGCCCGAGCTTGCGGCCGAAGGAATCCACCTGCTCTCGGTCGCCGACCTCGAACCGCGGGAGCGCGACCAGCTCCGCAAGCACTTCGAGGAGCGGGTCTTCCCGGTGCTCACCCCGCTGGCCGTCGACCCCGGCCACCCCTTCCCGTTCATCTCGGACCTGTCGCTGAACCTGGCCGTGCTCATGCGCGACCCCGTCGACTCCGAGCGTCGCTTCGCCCGGGTGAAGGTCCCCAACACCCTCGCCCGGTGGGTTCCCGCCGCCGAGGGGACCAACCGGTTCGTCGCCCTCGAGGACGTCATCGCCGCCCATCTCGACATGCTCTTCCCGGGCATGGTGCTGCTGGAGCACCACGCCTTCCGGGTCACCCGCAACGCCGACCTCACCCTCAACGACGAGGACGCCGAGGACCTGCTGATCGCGGTTGAGATGGAGCTGCGCCGCCGCCGCTTCCAGTGGGCGATCCGCCTCGAGGTGGCCGACTCGATGTCGGAGGAGCTGCTCGAACTGCTGCTGCGGGAGCTCCAGCTGACCGCCGGCGCGGTCGACCGCATCCGGGGTCCGGTCGATCTGAGCGGACTGAACGAGATCGCCGACCTGCGGAGGCCCGAGCTCAGGTGGCCGCACTGGAGCGGCATCACCGAGCCGGAACTGTCGAGCGACGAGGGCCGGGCCGACTTCTTCAAGGTGCTGCGGTCCGGTGACGTGCTCGTGCACCATCCGTACTCGTCGTTCAGCCGCTCGGTGGGCGAGTTGATCCACCAGGCCTCTGCCGACCCGGCGGTGCTCGCCATCAAGCTCACGCTGTACCGCACGTCGGGCGACAGCCCCATCATCGACTCGCTGGTGGAGGCGGCCGAGAGCGGCAAGCAGGTGGCCGTGCTCGTGGAGTTGAAGGCCCGGTTCGACGAGGCTCGCAACATCAGCTGGGCCAAACGGCTGGAGCGGGCGGGTGCCCACGTCGCCTACGGACTCGTCGGCCTCAAGATCCACGCCAAGATCGCCATGATCGTGCGCGAGGAGTCCGACGGCATCCGCCGCTACTGCCACGTCGGCACCGGCAACTACAACCACCGGACCGCCCGGCTCTACGAGGACTTCGGCCTGCTCACCGCGGACGCCGAGGTCGGCGCGGACATCGCCGGTCTCTTCAACCGGCTCACCGGCTACGGCCGCAGCGTCGACCACAAGCGCCTCATCACCGCGCCCGAGCAGCTGCGCACCCGCCTGGCCGAGCTGATCGAGCAGGAGGCGCACATGCCCGGCGGTGGCCGCATCATCCTGAAGCTGAACTCGCTGGCCGACGGATCGATGATCGACCACCTCTACAAGGCGTCGCAGGCCGGCGTGGAGATCGACCTGGTCGTGCGGGGCCTCTGCAGCCTGCGGCCCGGTGTGCCCGGCCTGTCGGAGCGCATCCGGGTCCGCTCGATCGTGGGACGGTTCCTGGAGCACTCCCGCATCTACCACTTCGCCAACGGCGACGGCCCGGGCAGCCCCGCCACCTACATCGGCTCCGCCGACCTGCTCCCCCGCAACCTCGACCGGCGCATAGAGGCCCTGGTGCGGGTGGACGATCAAGCGCTGGCCGCCCGGGTGCTGGAGGTGGCCGAGGTGTGCCTGTCCGACGAGCGCCTCGCCTGGACTCTCGACTCCGACGGGGTATGGACCCGCTGCGGCGGCGCCGACGACGACCCCCATGTGAGGCTCCAGCAGTTGGCCATGAACCGGGCTCACCCAGTTGAGCGGGTCCTACCATGAGCGGGTGGCCCACGACGGCGTAAGTGACTGGGGGCAGCCGCCGCGCCCCGCGCCGGGGTTCAGCCCCTTCCAACGCCTGGCCCGGGTCCACGCCGCGGCCACCTCAACCGACGCGGTCATCGCGGTCGCCCTGGCCGGATCGATCTTCTTCTCCATCAGCCCCGACGCGGCCCGGGACCGGATAGCCCTGTACCTGGCCCTCACCATGGCGCCGTTCGCGCTGGTCACTCCGCTGATAGGCCCGATCATCGACCGGATGCCGGGCGGGCGCCGGGCCATGATCCTCGTCACCAACGTGGGCCGGCTGGTGGTGGCCCTGCTCATGATCCGCCACATCGACACCCTGTGGCTGTTCCCGGAGGCCTTCGCGCTGCTGGTGCTGCAGAAGAGCTACGCGGTGGCCAAGAGCGCAGTGGTGCCCCGTTACGTGCCGTCGGAGTCGAACCTGGTGCAGGCCAACAGCCGCCTGGCCCTCATCAGCGCGGTGATGAGCCTCCTCGGGGCGGGTGTGGGCGCCGCCCTGGTCTTCCTGGGCAGCCCGGCGGTCGCCGCGGGTGTGGCGACCGCGGGCTACGGCGTCGCCACCGCCATCACCCTCCAACTCCCCCGCATCCCGGTGGCACGGAACAAGGCCACCTCGACGGAGCGCTCGGCGCTGCGGGCGTCCACCATCCTGCTGTCGGCGTCAGCCATGGCGGTGATGCGGGGCGCGGTGGGCTTCGTCACTTTCCTGCTGGCCTTCGAGCTGCGCGGCGGCGAGGAGGGCCTGGACGTGAGCCAGCAGGGGGCCGCGCTCGGCGGGGCGGTGGCCGCGGAGCGGGGCATCGACATAGTCGGCGATCCGGGCGCTCCGGCCTGGCAGTACGCGGTCGTGGTGGCGGTGGCCGGCCTCTCGGCCTTCACCGGGGTGCAGGTCGCCCCCATCCTGCGGCGCAGCGTGGTGGAGGAGCTGATGCTGCTCGGGGCGCTGGGACTGGGTCTGGTGGCGGCCGTCCTGGGGTCGATGACCGGAGGGCTGATGGGAATGGCGCTGCTGTCGGGCGGGGTGGCCCTGGCCGCCGCGGTGGCCCGGCTCGCCTTCGACTCGCTGGTGCAGCGCGACGCCCCCGACGCCAACCACGGACGGTCGTTCGCCCGGTTCGAGGCGCGCTTCCAGGTCGCCTGGGTGGTCGGGGCCTTCATTCCGGTGATCCTGCCGATACCGGTGCGGCTGGGCTCGGGGTTCGTGGCGGCGCTGGCCGCCTTCGCGGTGGTCTCGTTCATCGTCGGACGCCGCCGCATCGCGGTTCGCGGCAATCTGCGCCGTCGCGGCGACCGCGGCGACGACCCGTGACATTCGGGAGACCCCCGGAAGGGACTCCCGGGCCGATCTCAGCGCGGCAGGTCGATCCGGGCCAGCCAGAGCCCGGCCGCGTCCACCTCGGCCGGCGTGGGCAGGTTGGCCGGATCGGTGAACAGCCGTCGCAGCCCGTCGTGCCCGGCCCGCTCCACCACCCCCGCGGCGAACGCGGCGCCCCGCTCGTACTGGTCCTGGTCGAGCTCCAGGCCGAGCAGCCGCTCCACGAAGCGGTCGGACTCGCTGGTCTCCACCCGGTGGCGCCGCAGAGCCTCGGCGAGCCGGTCGTAGGAGCCGATCAACTGGGCTCCTATGTGGTCCATGGTGTGGTCGACGAATCCGCTGATGGCCGCGACCAGTGCCGTCATCCGGGGCAGCAGCGCCTCCTGGACCTCGGAGCGCACCGCTCCCAGGATGGCGTCGGGGCTGCCGATCGCCTGCTGGAGCTCGGCGAGGGCCTCGGGGCCGCCCGAGATGGGGTCGAAGTCGTCCAGCATCTCCTCCAGGCGGCGGGGGTTCGTCTCGAAGGAGGACGCGTGGCGCAGCAGCAGGTCGCGGACGGCGTCGCGCACATGGTCGACCCCGAAGACGGCGTGGTAGAGGGCCTCGTGCAGGCACACCCACAAGCGGAGGTCGTCAGGGTCGAGGGACCACTGCCGACCGAACTGCTCCACGTTCGGCAACGCGATCAGCATCGGCTTGCCGGGCGGCCGCGGCACGGGCAGCACGTAGCCGCCCAGAGCGTGCTGGGCCAGACGACCCACCATCGCTCCGGTGGTCAGCGACAGCATCGCCGGTCCGATCATGCGGGTGAGGCCCGCGAGCATGGATGTCATGGGGTCGGCGTCGTCGGGGTCGGGGTCTCCTCCGGCGCCGATCGACTCTCCCAGGGCGTCGAACAGTTCCCCGTAGTCGCCGGTGGTGCGATCGGACCAACCGACCCGGTTGACGACCTCGACCCGCAGCGGGGCGCCCCGCGACGGCCGAAGACCGGTTGCGTCGGTGACCCTCAGTTCGGCCACCCGCACGAGCTGCTCCAGAGCGATCCGGTCGGTGGGGTCGATATTGGGCTCCGAGGATCCGCCCGAGGCGATGGCCCGAGCCACCTCGCGGGCATGGCTGGACCCGGGCGCCGCCCCCTGCAGGACCCGCATCAGGTCTCCGATCACGGGCATGTCGCCCAGGTCGCCCGGCCCGCCTCCGGCGCCGGATTCGCCGGTGGAGCCCGGTTCGCCCAGGCCGCTGGCCTCGAAGAGGTCCTCCAACCCCTCGAACCCCTCCAGCCCCTCGAATGGATCGTCGGGGCTGTCTCCGGTTGGCGGCACCTCGCTCATGGAGGCATCGTAGGGGGGTGCAGCCCGGAATGACCCGCCAGCCGTGACCCCACCGCCGGGCCGCGGCTCGAATGGCGGCGGGTACCGGCCGGCGCGGGTGGTGGTGACGGGCGCCCACGGCTCGGTGGGACGGCGCGTCGTCATCCGGCTGGCCGGCCAGCAGCCGTCCGTGGCCGTGGTCGCCATCGACAAGGAGGCCTCCCCGGCTCCCTACAACTCGGTCACGACCAAGCAGGCCGACCTGGCGGATGCCGACTTGGGCGCCCTGTTCTCGGGAGCCGACTCGGTGGTGCACCTGGCCTCCACCGCGACCGCGGGCACACTGAACCCGGCCGAGGTCGAGCTGGAGGCGGCCCTGCTGCGCCGGGTGCTGGACGCGGCGAGCTCCGCGGGTGTCCCCCATCTGGTCGTCATGTCGTCGGCCATGGTCTACGGCGCCTGGAGGGACAACCCGGTCCCCATCACCGAGGACGCCACGGTCCGCCCGATCCCCGACTTCGACTGGGCAGTCCAGCGGCACCGACTCGAGGGGCTGGCCCAGCAATGGGCGACGGGACCGGGACGCTCGGTCACCGTGCTGCGACCGGCGGCCGTGGTCGCCGAGGCCCGCTTGGGACGGCTCGCCCACACGCTGCGGGCCGCCCGGTCCGGCCTTGCCGCCGACGGCGGTCCCCCGGTCCAGTACCTCCACGCCGACGACTTGGCCGCGGCCGTGGTCACTGCGGTGAACGCCCGCTACGACGGGATCCTCAACGTGGCCCCCGACGGCTGGATCCCTCCCGACACCCTCGCCGAGTTGGAGGGGCCGCGGCCGCGCCTGCGGGTCCGGTCGCATCTGGCGCGGCTGTTGAGCGCGCTGCGCTGGCGCTCGGGGTGGGCTCCGACGCCGCCGGGGGTCGTGCCCTACACCATCCATCCGTGGGTTGTCGCCAACGACCGGCTGCGGGCTCTCGGCTGGCGGGCGGCCTACACCAACGAGGAGGCCTGGGTGGTCTCCCACGAGCCCGGGCCGCTGGAGTCGCTGCCGGCCCGGCGCCGCCAGGAGCTGCTGCTGGCCGGGGCGGTGGTGCTGGTGGCGGGGTCCCTGGTCACGGCCGTCCTGGCCGTCCGGGCCTGGCGCAGGCGCCGCCGCGCCTAGGGGGACTCTTCTCGTGGTCGTGCTTGGGGGATGGGTGACCTACGATGAGGGCGGTGCTGGCACCCCCCGACAACGGCGACACCTGGCTAGGGCTGTCACCTGATCCGCTTCCCTCCTCGGAGGTGGCCGATTGGGTGGTGATGCCTGGATGCGGGGCCGTGGTCCAGTTCAGCGGAACGGCCCGCGACCACTCCGTCGACCGCCCGGGGGTGGACCGGCTGGAGTACGAGGCCTACGACGAGGTGGCGGGGCCCCGCCTGGACGCCATCGTCTCCGAGATGCGCCGGCGGTGGGACGACCTGGGCCGCATCGCGGTGCTGCACCGGGTGGGCTGTGTGGCCGTCGGCGATCCGGCGGTGGTGGTCGCAGTGTCGTCGCCCCACCGGGAAGCGGCCTTCGAAGCGGCCCGCTTCGCCATCGACACGCTCAAGTCCACCGTGCCGATCTGGAAGCGCGAGCGTTGGCAGGGCGGGGAGAGCTGGGGCTTGGAGCCCCAGCACATTGCCGGTGTGCCCTCACTCGACGGCGGCGGAGATGGGGCCGCGGCCCCAAGCACCCCGCCGTCGGTGGCGGAGGCGGCCCGGTGAGGGGCTCCGTTCTGCTGGTCCTCGCCTCGCTCGGCCTGGCCACCGTCGGCTCTGCCCTGCTGTGGCTGGTCCGCAAGATCACGTGGCGCCGCCCCGCCTCGTACCTGAAGCAGCTCGAGGCGGTGTCGCCCACCTCGGGACGCCCGGTGGGACCGGCCAGCGGCATCTCCAGGGTCGATCCGCTGACGCCCGACTCCGAAGGCGATCCGACCGCCGACGCGCCGGTCGCAGCCGAGGAGCGCTGAGCGCTGCCCCGCGACCTGGCCATCGACCTCGGGACGGCCAACACCCTTGTGTACGCCCGCGGGCAGGGCGTGGTGCTGAACGAGCCGTCAGTGGTGGCCCTCAACACCAACACCAACCAGCTGCTGGCGGTGGGCCACAAGGCCCGGCGGATGCTGGGCCGCACGCCCGGGTACATCGTGGCCCGGCGCCCGCTGCGCAAGGGCGCCATCACCGACTTCGAGATCACTCAGGACATGATCCGGATCCTGCTGAGGCAGGTGGGGGTCAGCCGCATCAACCGGGCCCGCATCGTGGTGTGCGTGCCTTCGGCCATCACGCCGGTCGAGCGCCGGGCGGTGATGGAGGCCGCCCGCCGGGCCGGCGCCATCGAGGTGCGCCTGATCGATCAGCCCCTGGCCGCCGCCATCGGCGCCGGTCTTCCCATCGACGAGCCGGTCGGGTCGATGGTGGTGGACATCGGCGGCGGAACCACCGAGACCGCTCTGTTGAGCCTGGGCGGAGTGGTCGCCCTGGAGGCCGTGAGGGTGGGCTCGTTCGACATCGACGACACCATCCAGGCCCACATGAGACGCGAGTACGGCATGGCCATCGGGGAGCCCACCGCCGAGCACACCAAGATCGTGGTCGGCTCGGCGGCAGCCACCCGCAACGAGACCGCCGCGGAGATCCGGGGCCGGGAGCTGATGTCGGGCATGCCCAAGACCACGGTGGTCACCCCCGAGGAGATCCGCAAGGCCATCGAGGAGCCGGTGAGCGCCATGGTCGACTCGGTGCTGAGCTGCCTGTCCCAGTCGCCGCCGGAGCTGGCCCAGGACCTGATCGCCCGGGGCGTCCATCTCGTGGGCGGGGGAGGGCTGCTCAGGGGCATGGACATACGCCTGTCGCGGGAGATGTCGCTGCGGGTCCGCCGGGTCAACGCGCCGCTGGAGACGGTGGTCCGGGGAGCGGGCCGCTGCCTGGAGCACCTCGGCATGGACATCTCGATCTTCAGCGACGACTTCGACTAGCTCTCAGTCCGGGCCGGGGGCCGGGCCGCGCAGTTCGGTGACGGCCGCCCTCACCTGCTTGTCCCGGTCGTTGCCGGCCTTGGCCAGCGCGGCCTCCACCTCGGGGCCGTCGAAGGGGGCGAGGGCGATCACCGCCCGGCGACGGACCTCGGGCCTGTCGTCCAACCCCGCGAGGACCGCGGCCAGCCCGTCGGGATGGGCTATCGCGCCCAGAGCCGCGACGGCCGACTCCCGGCACAGCGGATCGGTGTGGGATCGGGCCACCCGGGTGAGCGCGGCCACCACCGGGGCCGGGTCGACCGGGTCCGCGCCCACAGCTGAGACCTTCTCGCCGCAGGCCCACGCCGCGGCCTCCACCACCCGCTGGTCGGGGTCGTCCAGTCGGGCCGCGGCCGCGCCGACCGCCACGTCGTCGCGGCTGGCAGCCAGCTCCAGCGCAGTGATGCGCACGGCGGGCGCGGGATCCTCGAGGGCCGCGGCCAGCCGACCGGCGTCGAGGCCGCCGGCCCGCTCCAGAGCCCGCAGCGCGCCGGCACGGACCGCCGCCTCGTCGTCGTCGAGGTAGGCACGGGCCCGGGCGCGGTCACCGCGGTGGCCGGCCATGGCCGCCGCCCGGCGCCGCGTCATGGCGTCGGCCCCTTCGGGCGGCTCCGGCGCCTCGGCCACTATGAGATGGCGTTCTCGAGCAGGAATCCGGCGACCACGACCATGATGCCCACGGCCGCCGCCAACACGAAGCCGATGGCCACGACCAGCCCGGCCAGCGCGACCAGCGCCAGCAGGCGCTGCCACCACTGGGGGTAGGCCTTCGGTCCCACTACCGCTTGGGGCACGGCCCGCCTGGCCAGCCCCAGAAGCCGCAGCACGTCGATCAGCCGGACGCGTCCGCGGGGCCGGGCCGCCCACGCCGATCGCAGCGCTCGGCGCGCCAGCCGGAGGACGGCCCGAGCGAGCTGCCGGGCCGACCGGGTGGTCCGCGCCCGCCGCTCGTCTCCTGCCGGTGCTGTCTGGGGGGCTTCGCCGGTGGTCGGGGCTGTCGCCATGGGGATACCTTGGTGTCCGGCGCCTCGCCAGGGCGCCTGAGCGAAGACGACTGGACGGTTGGCCACGCTAGCTTCCCCACCGCCGACTTCCCCGGCGCCGGACTCGAACCCCCCGAGCACTCCGGCGCCCCCATCCCGGTCCACGCGGTCCACGCGCCGGTTCGGCCGTCGCAGGCCCCGGCGCCGGCTGTGGTGGCTGCTGGGCGCGGTCTTCGTCCTGGTGGTGGCGGCCTCGGCCGCGTCCTTCTTCGTGCCGGCCCAGTGGGCCGGGCGCGTGATTCCCGGCCACTCGGTGGTCGACTCCGAGGCGGTGGCCTTCCTGCCCGGCGCCGCCCTCACCACATCGAACCGCATCGAAGCCGACGGCATCGACATCTACGAGTCCAGCGGAGAGATCCTGCTGCTCACCGTGTCGATCGACAACGAGCTGACCGTCGTCGACTGGATCAGGTCCGCGGTCGACGACTCGGTCGAGTTGCGCAGCCGCGAGTCGGTGTTCGGCGACCGGTCCAACCAGGAGCAGCGCGACCTCAACCGGCACTTGATGAGCAGCGCCAAGGACACGGCCACGATCGTGGCGCTGGAGCGTCTCGGCGTTCACGCTGCGGACTTCACCGGCGTGCTGTTCGTGGAGGCGGTCGCGGGCGGTCCTGCCGACGGCCTGCTGTCGAGCTCCGACGTGATCCTGTCGATAGACGGCCTGCCGGTGACCACCGTCGCGTCGCTGCTGGCGGTGCTGGGCGGCCTGGATCCGGGAACGACGGCGACCATCACGGTGGAGGACTCCGAGACCCGCGAGCGGCGTGACGTCGGGGTGACGCTCGGCACCCATCCCGACAGCGGCGGGGCCTACATCGGGGTGAGCGGCGTGACCGAGCGGGTCCAGCGGTCCCCGCTCCCGTTCGAGATCGACATCAGCTCCGGCAACGTGGGAGGCCCCTCCGCCGGTCTGGCCTTCACCCTGCTGGTGCTCGACGTGCTCACACCGGGCGAGCTGACGGGGGGCAAGCGGGTAGCGGTCACCGGCTCGATCCGCCTGGACGGCTCGGTCGGGGATGTGGGTGGGGTGGCCCAGAAGTCGGTGGCGGCTCGGAACGCGGGCGCCGAGATCATCATGGTGCCGGCAGCTCTGGTGGACGAGGCTCGATCAGGTGCGGGCGACGTCCCCGTGGTGGGGGTCGAGAACCTCGACGACGCGCTGGAGGCGTTGGCCGCCCAGGGAGGCGATCCCGTAGGACTCCTGTACGGCTGAGCCGGGCCCGCTCGGCCGGGATAGTCGTTCAGGAGGGCTGCTCGGCGTACGATCATGAGGATTGGTCCCGTCCGCGGCTCACGCGGTGGGGGCCGCGTCGGAGGAGCCATGGCAAACGGCGACGCATCGGATCCGGTGGACGGGCTCGTCCCCGAGGAACTCGAGCGCGCCGATTTTGGAACCGTCCGCCGCGGCTTCGAGCCGGAATCCGTACGCAGACGGCTGCGTGAGGCCGCGTCGGAGCTTCGCCGTCTCCATGGTCTGGTCGACTCGCTCCAGCAGCGCATCGTCGAGCTCGAGTCAACCCCGGCGGAGAAGATCGAGATGGCCCATGTGGTGGAGGCCCTGGGCGACGAGGCGGCCCGTGTGTTGCAGGCGGCCCGGGATGCGGCTCGTGAGAGGTTGGAGCGGGCCGATGCTCAGGGCGAGGAGATCACCGCGGACGCCAGGACGGCCGCGGCCGCCATCGTGGAGGAGAGCCGCGAGCAGGGCCGTGAGCTCGTGGCCGAGGCCCGCGACGTGAGGGAGCGGATCCTCTCGGACTTGGCCTTCAAGCGCCATGCGCATCGGGTCGAGGTGACCCAGCTCCGAGTCATTCGAGACCGCCTGCTGGAGGCGGTGTCGATCTGCCGCGAGGGGCTGGACGGTTGGATCGCGGACTTCGTGCAGGCGGGTCCTCAAGCCGAGGCCGCCGCCGCGAGGGCAGGACTGCTGGTAGCGGCCGAGGCCGAGGCCACCGTCGGCGAGATGGAGGCGGAGATCCGGGCTGCCCGCGCTGCGGAGCTGCCCCCGGATGAAGAGCCCGAAGAGGTCGTCTCCGACGGCGAGGATGAGGCCGCCGACGCCTCGGAACCCGCGGAGGATCCCGACGTTGAAGTCCGGACCGCTGACGCCGGCAGTGTCGAGACCGCCGCGCCGGCTGAACTCGAGGAGCTGGATGAGCTGGAGGAAGAGGCTCCCCGCACTGGCGACGAGGTCGTTGACTTCGGGCGCAGCGACTATGTGGAGATCGTCGGCTACAAGGACAAGCCGCGGGAGCCGTCGCAGCGCGCTGCGGTCGGCCTCTACGACGTGGAGGCCGAGCCCCGGTTCGAGTCCGACGGCGCACCCGGTGCCATGCCCCAGCCGGAGTTGGGAGTCGAGCCGCAGCCGGCTGCGGAGCCCGAGGCAGCCCCTGAGGCCGCTGCGGACGCGGGAGCGATATTCGCCCGCCTGCGGTCGATCACGAGCCAGCCCGTGACGGAGCCGCCGTCCGATGCGGCCGCCGACGAGGGATCGGCGGCACAGCCGCCGTTCGGCGCGGCACCGGGCGAGGGCGCCGGGCCCGATGACCTTGTCGGCGCGGCCCGAGCCGTCGCCGTGGGCGGAATCGCCCGCAGACTCAAGCGGCTGGTCGTGGACGAGCAGGGCGAGCTGCTGGACGCGGTCCGCCGCGGCGGGTCCCGAGCCGCCCGCAATGTCCTCTCCGCCGACGCCGGCCCCTACAGGCGTGCCATCGTCGAGCCGCTGCAGGACTTCGCGTCCGATATCGACGTCAGTATCGACGACATCGACATGAAGGCGGCCACCGCGGCGATCATGTCGGTTCTGGTCGAGCCGGTGCGGGCCCGCCTGAACGATCTGGTCGAGGGCACCGACGACCCCGACGAGCTCGCCCGGGCGGTGCGGGCCATCTACAGGGAGTCGCGATCACGCCGGTCCGAGGCCGCTGCGGAAGCCGCCCTATCCGCTAGCTGGCCAGAGACGGTATCGTGATCGGCGGTGCGCACAGTTTCAACCCCTCCCTCCGGCGGCCGACCGCGTTTCGGCAATAGAAGAGTCCGAATCGTCGCGCTGCTGGTAGCCGGCGGCCTGTTGGTCCTGCTGCTGTCGCTGCGGGGGATCGCCCGCTTCTACACCGACTACCTGTGGTTCGACTCGCTCGACCGGACCGATGTGTGGGGGCGGGTCCTGCTGGCCAAGGTCGCACTGTTCCTGATCTTCGCGGTCGCGTTCTTCATCCTGATCTGGATCAACCTGACGATCGTGGAGCGGCTCGCGCCCAAGGTGCGCCCGCCCGGACCCGAGGAGGAGCTCCTCAGCCGCTACCACGGCATGGTGTCGGGCCGCACCCGGCTGGTGCGCCTGGCGGTGTCGGTGCTGTTCTCGCTGCTGGCCGCGTCGGGCGTGTCGAGCCAGTGGGAGGAGTGGCTGCTCTTCGTCAACCGCAAGGACTTCGGGATAGCCGATCCGCTGTTCAACACCGACATCGGCTTCTACGTCTTCCGGCTCCCGTTCCTGTCGTTCCTCGTGAACTGGGGCTTCGCCGCCATCATGATCCTGCTGGTGGTGGTCGGCATCGGCCACTACCTCCACGGCGGCATCAGGCTGCAGGTCGCCCCCGGGGCGCAGCGGGTGCTGCCGTCGGTGAAGGTCCACCTGTCGGCCATCCTGGCTGTGCTGGCGCTGGTCAAGGCGGCCGACTACTGGCTGTCCCGCTACGAGCTGACCGTGTCGGGCCGGGGCGTGGTCGACGGCGCCCTCTACACCGACGTGAAGGCCAAGCTGCCCGCGCTCAACCTGCTGCTGCTCATCTCGCTGGCCGCGGCGATCCTGCTGGTGGTGAACCTGCGCCGCCGGGGCTGGGTGCTGCCGGTGCTGGCTGTGGTCCTGTGGGCCTTCACCGCGCTGGTGGCGGGCAACATGTACCCCGCGTTCGTGCAGCGGTTCCAGGTGGATCCCAACACCACCGACCGCGAGGCGGTCTACACCGACCGCAACATCGAGGCCACCCGAGCGGCCTACGGGCTTGTGCCCGACGCCGATGTGTCCCTGGAAGTGTTCGACTACACGGAGAACCCCTCGCCTGCGCAGTTGCGCGCCGCGGCCGCGACAGTCCGGAACGCCCGGATCCTCGACCCGCTCACCCTCACCGACACCTTCGAGAAGGACCAGGGCGAGCGCGACTTCTACCGCTTCTCGAACGTGCTCGACGTCGACCGCTACGAGGTGGACGGCGAGCTGACCCAGGTGGTGCTGGCCGCCCGCGAGCTCAACCTGGGCGAGCTGGGGTCCTGGGAGCGCCGGCACGTGGCCATCACCCACGGTTACGGAGCCGCGGTCGCCCGGGCCAACGTCACCGACGTCCGGGGCAGCCCGGTGTTCATCACCGGCGGCCTTCCCGTCGAGGTGGACCCGGCCATCGGCTTGACGCTCGACGAGCCGCAGATATACGTCGGCGAGAATCTGGAGGGCTACGCGCTGGTGGGCGCCACCCGCGACGAGGTCGACTACGTGGACGGCCAGGGCAACGAGGAGAGCTTCCGTTATGACGGCGAGGGCGGCGTCGGCATGGGGTCGTTCGTGCGCCAGAGCGCCTTCGCGCTGCGCTTCGGGCAGCTCGACCCGCTCATCTCCGACTTCGTGAGCAGCGACACCCGCATCATCTACATCCGCGACGCGCAGGACCGGGTCAATAGCGTCGCCCCCTTCCTGGAGTTCGACTCCGACGCCTACCCGGTGGTCTTCGACGGCCGTATCCACTACGTGCTCGACGCCTACACCACCACCGACCGCTACCCGTACTCCCAGCATGCCGACGTCAGCGGTCTGGGTATCGGCTCGGAACTGGGCAGCTCGGGCGCCAACTACATCCGCAACTCGGTCAAGGCCGTGGTCGACGCCTACGACGGCGATGTGACGCTGTACGTCATGCCGGTGCGGGACCCGATCATCGAGGCATGGCAGTCGGCCTTCCCCGACCTGTTCACCGACTTCTCCGAGATGCCCGACGGGCTGCGCGACCATCTGCGCTTCCCGACCGACCTGTTCACCGTGCAGACCAACATGTGGGCGGCGTACCAGGTGTCGGAGCCCGTGGCGCTGATCATCGGCACCGAGCGCTGGGCGGTGGCCCAGGACCCGGGCCGCAGCGTGCTGGCCGGCGGAACCGCCGAGGCCGTGGTCGGGGACCGGGGTCTGCTGACCAGCCGGGAGCGCCGCGTGCCCGCCTACTACTCGCTGATCCAGCTCCCCGGCGAGGAGGAGGCGTCGTTCGTGGCCCTGCGCTCGTTCGTGCCCACCTCCGACGACGACAGCCGCAAGGAGCTGACCGCCTTCATGGTGGGCGAGACCCGCTCCGACGGCACGTCGCGGCTGGTGTCCTACGAGATGTCAAACCTGCTGGCGCCGGGGCCGGCCATCGTGGCCTCCAACGTCTCCACCAACCCTGAGATCAGCCGGGAGTTGACCCTGCTCAACGACCAGGGCTCGCAGGTCGACTTCGGCGACATGCTGCTGCTGCCCATCGAGGACTCGGTGCTGTACGTGCGTCCCATGTACGTGCGGGCCCAGGGAACCCAGATCCCGCTGCTTGCCGGTGTGATCGCCTCGGTCGGCAATCGCACCGCGCTGGGCAAGACCCTGGGCGAGGCCCTCGGCAAGCTCTATCCGGGCGTCGACTTCGAAGGGGTGGTGCTGCCCCCGATAGTCACCGACGGCGACGCGCCCCTGGTGGGCGACACCGGCCTCGCCGATCCGACCGGTGACGGCGCGCCCTCCGTCTCGGGCACGCCCGGTGTCGATCTGGGCGAGCTGACCCCGTCGGAGACCCAGCAGCTGATCGACGAGCTGGCCGAGCTGCGCCGCCGCCAGGACGAGATCCTGGCCCGCCTGCTCCAGCAACTCGAGAGCTAGCTCTACGAGCCCGTCGAGTCTGCGAAGATGCGGGCCTCCCGGGCCACGTCGCCCAGGGCGATGCGAGCCTCCTTGGCTGCGGCCGAGTAGCCGACGGCATCGAGAATCGGCAGCAGCTCTCCGCGGCGGATGCGCATCTCCACCGCGGCCGGGTCGACCAGCGACGGATGCTCCTCGCCCATCGCCTCGGCCAGCATCCTCAACTCGTTGCGCAGCCCGGACACGTAGTTGGCCACCCGCACCGCCTTGCTGGTCGGGTCGAGCCCCCGGGTCAGCCACTTGCTCTGGGTGGCCACGCCGGTCGGGCAGCGGCCGCTGTGGCAGCGCTGGGCCTGGATGCAGCCGACCGCCATCATCGCCTCCCGCCCGACGCTGATCAGGTCGACGCCCATGGCCATGGCCACCATGGCGTCGGGCGCCAGCCCGAGCTTGCCCGAGCCCGCGAACACGACGGCCTCATGCAGGTCGGCCTCCGCGAAGGCCTGGTAGACCTCCGAGAAGCCCACCCGGAAGGGCAGCGAGACGTGGTCGGTGAACGTGAGCGGTCCCGCGCCGGTGCCGCCCTCGCCGCCGTCGACGGTGATGAAGTCGGGTCCCCGGCCGGTGTCGGACATATGGTGCGCGAGCTCCACCCAGAAGCGGCGGTCGCCGACGGCCGACTTGATGCCCACCGGGACCCCGGAGGCTTCGGCGATCCGCTCCACGAAGCTGACGAGGCCGGCCACGTCGTCGAACTCGGGGTGGTGGTTGGGGCTGCGAACGGTGACGCCCACGGGCACGCCCCGGGCCTCGGCGATCTCGGGCGTGACCTTGGCGGCGGGCAGCACCCCGCCCAGGCCCGGCTTGGCTCCCTGGCTCAGCTTCAACTCCACCGCCTTGACGGGGGCCGACTCGAGGCTGGCCAGGAAGGTGTCCATGCAGAAGCGACCTTCGGCGTCGCGGGCGCCGAAGTATCCCGTGCCCAGCTGGAACACCAGGTCGGCGCCGTGGCGGTGGTAGTCGCTGATCCCGCCCTCGCCGGTGTTGTGCAGGCATCCGGCGACGGCCGAGCCCCGGTTGAGGGCCTCCACCGCCGGACCCGACAGGGAGCCGTAGGACATGCCGGAGATGTTCACCACCGAGGCGGGCCGGAACGCCCTTGGCCGGTTGCGCCAGGCTCCGAGCACCTTGGCCGCCCGCAGCTCGCCGTGGGCGACGTCGGAGCTGACCGGGAAGGCCGAGTGCCGGAAGAAGACGTAGCCGTCGGCGTCGAGCCGGTTGTCGGAGCCGAACCCGAAGTACGGGTTCTCCCGCTTGGCGGTGGCGTACACCCAGCGGCGCTGGTTGCGGTTGAAGGGCCGCTCCTCGTCGTTGTCGCTGACGATGTACTGGCGCAGCTCCGGGCCGAACGACTCCAGCAGGTAGCGCAGATGGCCGATTATCGGGAAGTTGCGCAGGATGGCGTGGCGCTTCTGCGCCATGTCGTAGACCGTCGTGACGATGAGCACGGCGCCTACCGCGGCCAGCGCCCACAGCCACCAACTCACAATCAGCACGCTAGCGGCGTCAGCCCCGCTACCGGGCCCGCGCCACGGCGGGGCGCCCGGGGCGGGCAGGGCTGGGTGAATTGATCGGGGAGTCCCCGTTCACTGAGCGCGGGGCGCCCGGGGCGAGCAGGGCTGGGACGATGGCGCCACCCATGCGGCTGTGCTCGACGGGCGTGTTCGTGGGGCGTGCCAGGTGGGACTCCTTCGCCCAGGCCCGCAGCGAGCCCGGCTGCGAGCGCGCTGAAGGCAATCCCGCCGTCGGTTCCGATGCGTTCTGTTGCCGCAGACCGGTGCGGGCCCGGCCTTGGCGCGGGTGGTGGTCGAGCGGCTTCCGGTGGCCGGGTTGGAGTCGATGCCGTTGATGAAGTGTCCCGCAGCAGGTCGCGCCGGTGGTGTTTGAGCGGCTGCCGCCGGCCGGGTTAGGTTTGGAGATGGCCGGTCCCGCGAGAGGTACGTGAACGAGCGCGGCGCAGGCGGGCCGGCCGGCGGGCTGGCCCGCTCGCTGGGGCTTCGCCATGTGTTCGTCCTGAGCACCGGCGCGATGCTCAGCTCGGGCCTGTTCCTGCTGCCGGGGCTGGCCGCGGCCGAGGCCGGGCCCAGCGCGGTGCTGGCCTACGCGCTGGCCGGGGTGGTGGCCGTGCCCGCCATGTTGAGCGTGGCCGAGCTGTCCACCGCCATGCCCCGGGCCGGGGGCGCCTACTACTTCCTGGTGCGGGCCTACGGGCCGGCGGTGGGGACCGTCTCGGGAATGGCCACCTGGCTGTCGCTGGTGCTCAAGGACGCCTTCGCGCTGGTCGGCATGAGCGCCTACCTCAACATCGTCCTCGACGTGCCGGCCAAGCCGCTGGCGGTGGTGCTGATCGCGGGCTTCACCGTCGTCAACATCCTGGGCACCCGGGCCAGCGCCCTGGTGCAGCTTCTGCTGGTGGGCTTCGTGCTGGCCGTGATGGGCTGGTTCGTCGTGGCCGGACTCGGCCAGGCGGGCTCGGGGGGCGGCGGTGCGCTGGATCCGTTCTTCGCCGACGGGGTGGGCGGGCTGGTCAGCGTGATCGGGCTCGTGTTCGTGTCCTACGGAGGTCTCACCAAGGTGGCCAGCGCGGCCGAGGAGATCAACGACCCGTCCCGCAACATCCCCTTGGGGATGGCGCTGTCGCTGCTGGTGAGCACCGCCCTGTACACCCTGGGGGTGCTGGTGGCGGTGGCGGTGGTGCCGCCGTCGCAGCTGCACGACGACCTGGCCCCGATCTACACCGCCGCGGAGGAGGTGCTGCCCACCGCGGGCGCGGTGCTGGTGGTGATGGCCGCGCTGGCCGCCTTCTCGTCGGCCACCAACGCCGGGCTCCTGGCCGCGGCCCGCTACCCGCTGGCCATGAGCCGGGACCGGCTGGTGGGCGAGAGGCTCGGCCGGCTCAACCGGTTCAACACCCCGGCCTGGGGGGTGGCGCTCACCGGGGCGGGGATGGCCGTGGTCGTCCTGGCCCTGGATGTGGCCGCCATCGCCAAGGTGGCCAGCGCCTTCGTGCTGCTGACGCTGGCGCTGGTGAACTCGGCGGTGCTGGTGCTGCGGGCGTCGCGCATCGCCTCCTACGCGCCGGGGTTCACCGCTCCGCTGTTCCCCTACCTGCAGCTGGCCGGGATCGTCATCGACGTGTACCTGATCGTCGAGCTGGGAGCGGTGGCGCTGCTGCTGACCGGGGCGTCGGTGGTGCTGGGGGTGGCCGGCTACCTGTTCTACGGGCGCACCCGCTCGCTGCACGGCGGCGCCATCTACCACGTGTTCGAGCGTTGGGGGAAGCTGGTGGACCGGGGCCTCGACCGCGAGCTGAGCGCCGCAGTGCAGAGCCACGGCGTGCGGGCCGGCGACGAGTACCCGGGGCTGATCGCCCGGGCCGCGGTGGTGAGCATCCCCCAGGGCACCGACATCAACGAGGCTGCGGTGCGAGCCTCCGAGGTCCTGTCGACCCAGACGAGCGTGGACGTGGCCACGGTGACCGACCGGTTCCTGGAGTCGGGGTCGCTGTGGATCCAGCCCTCGGAGCTGCATCCCACCGCCACGCCGGTGGCCTTCTTCGACACCGACGACGACTACCTGGTGATCGTGCGGGCCGCGGGCGGCATCCGCATCCCGGCGGCCTGGGGCGGCCGGGACGAGCAGGTGAAGGCGCTGTTCTTCCTGGCCGGGTGCAGTGCGGAGCCGGGCCGGGTGCTGCGCCTGGCCGGCGAGCTGGCCGCCTACCTGCACTCGGACCGGGCTGAGGCGGTGGCCGAGGCCGCGTATGAGGCCGAGGTGAAGGAGGCCCTGCTGCCGGACCTGTCGATCGGCCAGTACCCGCTGCTGCCGGAGCTGTCGACCGCGGCGCTGATCGGCCGCCGGGTGGACGCGCTGAGCATCGACAGCGGCTTCTTCCTGGAGGCGGTGAGCCGCGAGGGCCGGGTGCTGCGGGCCGAGGCCGGCCTGGTGCTGGAGGCCGACGACCAGATCACCGTGCTGGGCCCGCCGGGCGGCCTGCCGCTGATGGACGACGTGGCCCGGGTCCTGGCCGACTGAGGGCCTCCGCGTCCTGCGAGGCGTCTGTTCGACCTCTAGGTTGTGCGGGTTGGCGGGCTCCGACCGAAGGGGATCGACATGGAACTGTCAGGGGCTGCGGCCATCGTCACCGGCGGCGCGTCGGGTATCGGGCGGGCGTGCGCTCGGCGGCTGGCGGGGCTGGGCGCGCAGTGCGTGATCATCGACCTCCAGGCGACCCAGGGCGCCGAGGCGGCCCGCGAGGTCGGCGGCCTGTTCGTGGAGGGCCATGTGGCCGAGGAGGAGCCGGTGCAGGCGGCGGTCGACGCCGCCGGCGAGCTGGGGCCGCTGCGGGTGCTGGTCAACTCGGCCGGGATCGCCTCCGCGGTGCGCACGGTGGACCGCCACGGCCAGCCGATGCCGCTGGAGCGGTTCGAGCGGGTGGTGGCCACCAACCTGATCGGAACGTTCAACTGCATCCGCCTGGCGGCCGCGGCCATGGCCCGCACCGAGCCGGTGGACGCCGACGGCCAGCGGGGGGCGATCGTGAACATGGCGTCGGTGGCAGCCTTCGACGGCCAGACCGGCCAGAACGCCTACTCGGCCTCCAAGGGCGGCGTGGTGGGCATGACCCTGCCGATAGCCCGGGACCTGGTGCCCATCGGGGTGAGGATCAACACCATCGCGCCGGGGCTGATCGACACGCCCATCTACGGCAAAGGGGAGGAGGCCGAGCAGTTCAAGGCCCGCCTGGCCGAGGGCGTGCTGTTCCCCAAACGGCTGGGCACCGCCGACGAGCTGGCCTCGATGGTGATGGAGCTCCTCACCAACGACTACCTCAACGGCGAGACCATCAGGGTCGACGCCGGGATCCGCCTACCCCCGAAGTAGCGCCACCAACAGGCTCCGAGGCGTTGCGGGCCGCAAGCGACGGCCGGTAGAATCGCTCTGCGGGGTGGAGCAGTCTGGTAGCTCGTCGGGCTCATAACCCGAAGGTCGTAGGTTCAATTCCTACCCCCGCCACCAAAGAAAGCCCAGGTCAGAGCACATGCGCTGGTCTGGGCTTTGTCGCGCTCAAGCCGATCTTCTAATGGATATTCTAATATAGATCCAATGGAGGGTCGTGTGCGAGAGCCGCTGGCCTGTGTGGAGGGTTCGCGTAGAGCCTACTTCGACTAGGGCGACAGCTTGGTTGGCGGGCAGCGTTGCCTTGGGAGTCCTGTCCACGTACACTCGGGCTACATCCCTGTGATTTGCCTCTAAGGGACGCTGCAGGCGAGACGGAAGCCATGACTGTGGCGCAAGCCGGTCAACTGGTAGCCATCTCGGGATTCGGCAATCGAATCCATGCTGAGGAGTGGGCGTCCTAGAAGTAGAGCACGGGACGACACGGGGCATTTGCCGAGCGGGGCAGAAGCTTGTCACACCCCATCACCACACTGGAGGGTGGGGTGGGATGTTTCACAAGACGTACGACCAGTGAGGAGGAGATCTCATGAGTTCATGGCAGCTGCCACAAATGGGAGTGGTCTTTTGGCCAGTCGGAAATGGCGACGCAACTACGATCGTGGTGGACGATGCCACGGTCCTTCAAATCGATGTCAATCATCGGGCTGCTGCTGATGAAGAGGACGATGAACGAGTACCTGTCGTAGATCGGCTGGTAGAGGTTCTGCCCCTCGCAGCAGATGGTGAACCTCGCTTGTCGGTGCTGGCGATTACCCATCACGACGAGGATCACTGCTCGGGTTTCGAGCGGCTCATTGAAGAGGTTGTCGTTGAGGAGCTCTGGGTGACGCTTCGCAGCTTCATCGAAGTTGATGGGGACGGCCTCACCGAGGCTGGTCAAGCGGTCTACGACGAGGCGTGCCGCCGCCGCGAGAAGGAGATCGAGGCTGCAGCTACCGGCACTCGCGCTGCCGTTGGGGATCGTCTGCAGGTGATCGGCAACGCTGACCTCCTCGATGACGACGACTGGAAGGACTTTCCCTCGGCCCTACTGACGAGTGCCGGACAACTCCTTGCTACGATCAACACCGAAGATCGAAGCGACGAAATTGAGGTCTTCGTCCATACGCCGTTCCGCAGCGACACCGAGGACGGCAGCCGCAATTCGTCGTCGCTAGGTGTCCAGATACAATTCATGAGCGGTTACGCGGCTGGCAAGCGACTCTTGCTGCTGGGTGATCTGGAGTACATGCAGATCGAGGCGTTCGTGGACAAGACCGAACGCTCTGGGAACGACGGTCGCCTGTGGTGGGATCTACTGCTAGCCCCGCATCATTGCTCCCGCAACGCTGTCCGGCGCAAGGACGGAGACGATTGGGTCGATGCCGACGCAGCGGACGATCTACGGCGCTACGCGGCCGATGGTGCAGTCGTCGTTGTGAGCGCCCGATCGTTCGACGACATTTCTGACGACGACACTGACCCACCCCATGACGACGCACGGGATGTTTACAAGAGCATCGTTGGCGATGACGCCATCTACTACACCAGTGACTACGCCGACGGTTCCCAGAGCGACCCCCTGACCATCAGCTGGGACGAGAATGGCAAGAGTGTCATCAGCGAGTCAAGCGCAGACCGGGCAGAACGGTGGCGATCCATCGGCACCGTCCGGAATGCCTCCAAGGTTGATCCCGGTGAGGAATACGTGCGCGGCGGTGATCGACCCTACGCGCGGCGGTGATCGACCCAACGCACTGTCCGCTATGGGCAGAGTCACTTGCCGAGACACAGAAGAGCTTCGTAGCCGAGCTTGAGACCCGCGGCTTCTCGCCGATGCAGAGTGAAGGCAAGTGGGAGGGCCAGCTTGAGGTCGTTGGCCTCAGCGGGATGCCTACCACCGTTGACCTCGAGATTTGGATTCCCGATGCATTCCCATTTGAGCCGCCGAAGGTCACGGATGTCTCGATGCTCTCCGCGCACACTTGGCATCACGATCCAGACTGGGGTCTCTGCCTCTACGGGCGCCGCAACGTGGCTGATCGACCCTGGCAGGATGTTGACCAACTCTTCAGTCGGATTCAGGCCTGGTTCCAGAACGCCGCCGATGGCTGGCCGGCCGACCCACCGGATCTAGATGTGGAGCGCTACTTCCCTCAAGTTGACATGTTCGTGACCTATAGCGACATCACCGAGTTTCTCCATAGGCCCGTCTCGGCGGCCGTGCGCCGAGAGAACTGGCTTCACATTGATCGGGTCGGCTCGCTCCCGAGCAACAAGCGTTTTGGCCGTCGGGGCACAAGACGTAGGCGCCGGTGGGGATGGGTCGGCGACATTGGTGAACTCGACAAGCCCGTTCACAGCTGGTCGAGCGTGCGTGCCCTACTAGGTCCTCATGCGACCGGGGTGGAGAAGAGGATCCGCGCCGGGGCATATGAGTTCCTTGCTCTTCGCTATCAGCGTCAAGGCCATCAGGGAGTGCTGGTCTTGTTTCTTGCTGTTCAACACTCAGAGATCCAACTTCACGCCGCATCTTCTGCGGCGGACGACGACGACACTCGGCGAATGCGGGCAGGCAACCCTCGAACGGTCCGCGCACTCAGGAGAAGCACGGTTGCGATTGTGGGAGTCGGGGCCGTGGGGTCGTTCCTGGCCGATCTCCTAGCTCGGGCTGGTATCGGGAGTCTTCATCTCGTAGACGACGATGTGCTCAGACCGGGGAACTGCATACGTCACCTTGCTGGTTACGGCCACATCGGAAGTCCGAAGACCACAGCAGTCCAAGAAGTGATAACGAACTCGAAGCTCATGACTGCTGGTCGCGCACGCCAAACGACGAAGAAACTTGATCCGGCCCTTGCCGCCGAGTTGCTCGAGCAGTCGGATGTCGTCGTTGACGCGACAGCAGATGACAACGTGCGAGGGCTACTAGTGCATCTCCACGACGTGGCGAGAGCTAACAACATTCCCTCGTCGGTCGTGACTGTAGCGGTGCATCGATCCGGGGGTGTCATTCGAAGCGATCGATGGCCCCGCCATGACCAGCAAGCTCCAAGCCCAATCCCAGCGCACCCGGATGGCGAGCTTGAACTTCGTGAGAGCGGATGCGGTGATCCAGTATCTACGACTCCGGCGGCAGCCGTCATGGAGGCGGCAGGACTAGCGAGTCGCCACGTCATTGATCTGCTGACCGGAGATCTTGCTCTCCCCGACAGCATCGTCCAAGTCCGCATTCCCCAGCCTGACGTCCCCTATCAAGCAGTAGGAACGGTGACCTAGTGACTGCGACGCGACGACGTTCTCCTCGCATCGACATCACCGATAGAGCATGGCATGACCTGCTCCAGGTCGTGGACAGCGCCAAGTCGGTCGAGACGGGCGGGATCCTGCTGGGCTTCCGCGAGCGCGGGGATGTTCAAGTGGTCGGAGTGGCGGAGGTACCAGATCAAGACGCGACCCCCACCTCGTACATGTTCCGCCGCGAAGCAGCGCAGTCTCGCTTGGACGAAGTCCGACGCCACTTTCCGGCTGGCTCGCCCGTCGGATTCATCGGCGATTGGCACCTCCACTTGGCGAACAGTCCGCCCAGCCTGACCGATCGGCGCTCAGTAGCACGGCTAGGCCGACAGTACGGCCGGACGATGGCGAGCATCGTCGTCGCAAGACATGAGAACGAGTGGATCCCATACGGCCTCGTCACCACCCGACTACGCAGCCGTTCGTGCGCAGTCCGCATCGTCAGAGAAGTGCCGGGCCGATGAGCCGACGGCACATCCTCCCACGAAGAAGAATAACAACGGGCCAGGATCTCGCTCCGTCCATTCGGCGTCAACCTTGCGAGGCTCCAGCACCAGCGCGTAGCGCCCTTGATTGCCTGGCGCCCGGACAGCGACCGCTTGGAGTGGCGCTCTCTGGTGGCGGCCTACGAGCCACTCTTGTGGGTCTTGGAACGCTTCGGCTTCTCGCCGACATCGGTCGTCTCGGGGATGTCCGTCACTTGACTTCAGTGTCCGGCGGCTCAATCGCTGCCGGCCTAGTAGCTCTCAGATGGGACCAACTGCGGGCACACGGGTTCACTCGTGGTGCATTCGATGAGCTGGTCACCGTCCCGCTCCTACGCATCGTTACGCGCCGCTCGCTGCAGCATGATCTCATCGTTCGTTCATGGCAAGTGCTCGGGCCTTGGAGATCGCGCACGGACCTCCTCGCACAACGACTTTCCACGACTCTGTTCGGCCACACTCGACTCGATGAACTCCCGACTGGGACCTGGTTTGAGATCAGTGCCGCGAATCTCACGGCAGGGACAAGGTTCCGATTCACGCAAGATCTGGTCGGTGACTACATCACCGGAAGCAAGGCAACGAAGACGTTAGGACTCCGTGTTGCTGACGCGGTTGCATGGTCATGCGCCGTGCCCGGACCGTTTAACACCACCATCCTGGATGATCTCTCACTACCGTGTCAGGCAGAGGTCGGCGCGCCCGAGCTTGTTGACGGAGGCGTCTACGACAACCTTGGGGCGGACGCGCTGAAGGTGCGTGACGAAATGCGGGACCTGTTCTGCATCGTCGTCAATGCCGGGGGGAGTTTCAACCCTTCGCCGCGTGCCGGCCGCGTGCCACTCGTTGGAGACGTATGGCGCGCGAACAGCGTTCTCTATCAGCAAGTGGCCTCACTGCGCTCGCGCAGCCTCCTCGACGAATTCAAGTCGCAGAATCTCAATGGTCTTGATGGATGCCTCTTCACGTTGCGGAGCCCACATCCCCGAGATGTGCCAGCGTCCAACGTTGCAGCTCTGTCCGACTTCGTTGACAGGAACCCTTCTGAGCCCGACGATGGAGTGGCAGAACTCGCGAACTACCCCACAACACTCAAGCGAGTTGATCCCAGCACTGCGCGTCGCCTGATCTACCGAGGCTGGTGGCTCACTGGCGCGATACTGCTTGCCTACACACCGGAACTCGTGAATGAGGTGCCTAGGTATCAACAGCCAGCCGTATGAGTAAGGATCCTGTTTCATCTGTATTTCCTGCAGCACGAGCGAATTCACCGCGCTCACGCCCGTAACGCCGATCGATCATGCTTCGTGGTCGTCTCAGCTTGCGCCAGTTGCCACCGAAAAAGGGCGTCATCTCCACGCCGCGGCGGGCAGGCTCCCTTTGACGGGCGATGGTCGAGGTCGCGGAACTACTCGTTTAGGTAGTAGTCGTCGTCGGGCTCGTATGGGCGCTCAATTTCAAAGGTCGTGGGAAGACCGGCCGCACTGATGTAAGCCCACCCTTCGAGCATGAGCCCGCAGTTCTCGCACTGGAAGCAATCGGCCTCAACTTGGACAAGCTCGTAACCCCATATGCCGTCTTGATCTCCATCGACAACAAGCTCACTGTGCTCAATGTCGTCACCGCCCAATAGCGCGGCATCTCCGCAGACTGGACATTCGACGTAGCTGTCCAATTCAGGAATGATGCCCAGCCGCTTGGGTGGCGCTATGCCTAGCGCCAGGCGTTGGTCTGCTGCTTCCACGAGCGAGTCGACCCGACGCCGCACATTCTGCTTGCCTCGTAGCAGGTGTGCTTGTACGTCGGCGCTACGGCCGGGTCCGACGAAGTCTTCTATAGAGCATCCCCGATGGTCCAGCAGCGTCTCAGCGTTCGACCAGAACCGTTCCCACCATGATTGACGGTCCTTGATCTCGCTGTACGGGGTTGCGCCCGAGTGCAGTTCGGCATTTCGCTGCGCCGCGATTTCCATCGCTTCCTCGCGGTTGAAGGGTCTGAACGCACGCGCACACCTACTAAAGAGCGCCTTCGCTGGAATGCTGCGATACCTGGTCGTGTCTCCGGGCAGGCCGGCGGCCAGCATCAGACTTCGTCCGTCGTCTGATGGATCTGCGACGAGCAGCGGGTTGATCTGGCACAGGGTCGAACCTGCGAGCAGTTCCAAGGAGTTCGCTGCCCAGAGCGCTGCTCGCGGGAAGTCATCGTCATCGAGAGCGTCAAAGCTGCGATTGATGAAGTTCTTGGCCTTCATCCACACAGCCTCGGGGTCGTACGGGAGGCTCATGCTGGAATCCACCTAATCATCGCTCGGTCGGCCTCTCTGCTGGTGCCATCCGGCACGGCTGCTCGTCCGTGGAGGGTCCGCCTGTTGTTGATGATGAGCGTCACGCCGGGTGCTCGCGCACGGTACTTGATCGAGCGCCCGATGCATTCGCCAAAGAACCAGGTGACCAAACGAGCGAGAGCATCTCGCGGCGCCATTATCACCGGATCGAAACGCATACGCTGCTTGGTGACCGCATGAGTAAGAAAGGTCGTCCTGCCAACGCCAGTGTCGAATACCCCCTGATGGAGCGCGTGGCTGAGGGCAGAGGGAACTTCATCTAGTTGAGGGGTGAACAGCAGAGTCGGCGCTAGTGATGTGGGCTGCCGGAACTCCAGTAGCACCATGTCGGGAGGGTCAAGTAGATGGGCACCGTCGGTATGTAGGGGGAACACGCCACGTCCGAATCGTCCGCTAAGCGATAGCCGACGAGCATGAGTCTGGTCGGTGGCCTGGAGCACCCCGACGGGCGAGTCACCGGGCCTTGAGGGAATGACCTCCGATCTTTCGCCGATCACATCGAGTACGTGGGTCAGCGGCACGGGACATTCGGACCATCCACACCGCCCGGCATCCCTAAACGCCTGTTGCACTAGGCTCGTGGCGCCCACGGCGGTTAACGGACCCTTCGAGGGTTCGGTTCCGGGTGGGAGGTCGGCCTGCGTTGTGCTCGCTTGGGTGAATCGTGCCGCCGAACGTGTCGTCTCGACGAGACAGAGCGAGGGCCCAAGGTCATCGCTCTCCGAAGACAGCAGCCTGAAAGGTGGAGGCGGCTTGGGCCTGTAGGCCGGGCATGACGTGTTGGTAGACAGTCATGGTGAAGGCGACGCTGGCGTGGCTCAGGCGTTCGCTGACGACCTTGGGGTGGACGTTCTGTTGCAACAGGATGGTGGCGTGGGTGTGGCGCAGGTCGTGTAGGCGGATGCGGGGGATGTCGAGCTTGCCGACGGCGCGCTCGAAGGTCTGGCTGATCAGGTCGGGGTGGATGGGCGAGCCGTCGGGCTTTGCGAACACGTAGCCGTCGTCGCCGCGCTGGCCAGTGGCCATGCGCTCTTCGAGCTGGCGGCGGCGGTGGCGGCGCAGCTCGGTGACGGTTCGGGGGTCGAGGTCGATGTTGCGGCGGCTGGTGGGGGTCTTGAGGTCGCTCTCGATGAGCTGGTACTGAACCGACACGATCTGCTGGTTGGTGGTGAGCCGGGCCGCTTCGAGGTCGACGTTGTGCCACAGCAGGCCGGCGACCTCGCGGCGGCGTATCCCGGTGGTCGCGGCGAGCAGATACAGCGCACACAGCTCGTGGTCGGCCATCGCGTCGAGGAAGCAGCGCAGCTGGTCGCCGGTCCACACGCTGATCGATCGGCCGCTGCGGCTGATCGAGGGCGGATCAGCGGTGTCGGCCACGTTGCGGGCGACGGTGCCCTTGCCGGCCGCATCGGACAGAGCGCTCTGCAAGGTGGCGTGGACGTTGTGCACCGACTTGGCCGACGGGCCGCCTCCGCCGCCGTTGCGCTTGCCGTCGGTGAGGAGCCTGACGTACAGCTCGTCGAGGTCCTCGGGCTGGAGCCTCTGCAGCGGGATGGCCTCGATGTCGGGGTTGATGTGCAGCCGGATGTTCGATCATACGAGATGCGGTCGACGGCCTTACCTGATCCGGTTAGGGGATCGGTGGCTCGGTCACCGTCGCGTCAACGGAGCGGACCGCCGATTCCGTGTCCAGAGAGGCTGCGAACTGCGGCTCTGAGCTGATGGCCGCCGCAACTGTCACACCCCTGCTGTGTGCTTCTTGGCGTGGATTCCGCTCACATTGACCAGCGAGCCCGAGGCGTGCAATTGCGTCTTGGGGATGGGCAGAGGGTGCGCGTCCATGCCGACCGCAGCGTGCAGACTGAGGGCGTGATGGTTGGCTCCGCGATCTCGCTGTTCTCTGGCGCCGGGGGCCTCGACTTGGGGGTCGAGTCGGCAGGGTTCGCCATCCTGGCTGCGGTGGAATGGGACGACGATGCCTGCGACACCATGGAGAAGAACGCCCCGACCTGCTTTCCGGGTCTCCGCGAGGTGGTCCGGGCCGACCTCTACCCGCTCGCCACTGGCGCCGGCGAGGGACTGACCACGGGTGACATCCTCCGGGCGGCAGGCCTGTCGAGCCGGGAGAGGCCCGACTTGCTCGTGGGCGGACCGCCGTGCGTTGCGTTCTCCAAGTCCGGCTTCTGGCTCGACTGGAAGCGCGAGGGCGTCGACCCCGCAGCGAGTCTGCTGCAGGCCTATACCCGTGTTCTTGCCGAGGCGAGGCCCCGGTACTTCATCCTCGAGAACGTGTACGCGTTGACCTTCAACAACAAGGCGAGCAGGCCGGCGTTCACCCGCCTGCTGGCAGAGATCGAGACTGCCGGGTACCGCCTCAGATGGCAGGTGCTCAACACCGCCGACTTCGGGGTGCCCCAGGCCCGGCCCCGGTTGTGCCTCGTGGGCTGTCGCAAGCGAGACGTGCTGCCGGATCTGCCGGATCCGACTCATCACGGACCGTGGGAACGACGAGCTGCGACCGGTGGGCCGCTGCCCCACGTCACCGCCGGCGAGGCGCTCGCCGGGCTGATCACCGACCCCGAGCCCGAGGAGGTGGTGCGGGGACGCTGGGGCCACCTCCTGCCCGAGATCCCGCCTGGCGACAACTACCTCTACTTCACCGACAAGCGCGGTCACCCCGCGCCGATCTTCGAGTGGCGGTCCCGGTATTGGTCGTTCCTGTTGAAGCTCGATCCCCACAGGCCGTCACCGACGATCCAGGCCCAGCCCGGCCCCAACGTCGGCCCGTTCCACTGGGACAACCGCCGCCTGCGCGTCCCCGAGCTACGCAGGCTCTTCACGTTCCCGGACGACTTCGCGTTCGTCGGGAAGCGCGCATCAGTTCAGGCTCAGATCGGGAACTCTGTGCCTCCGCTGTTTGCTGAGCAAGTGGCTCGGGCCCTGGCGGCCGCATGCTGACGCGGCCGAACTGAGGAGTGGGCCGTGGCGGATCTGGCCGGCCGCAGCTACATCCCCAAGCTGTACCGCATCTCAAGGTCCCGCACACCCGTCGTAGACCTGTTGCTCAAAGGCATTGAGGACGGGGGCGGACGAGTGGTCTCGTGCTCCTTCCCGGCCAAGAGGCTGGCACCGATCTTTTTCGGCGCCGAAGACAGCGACAACCACCGCTTCGGCCTCGTCGTCTATCCGTTCACCACGACGAGACGAGCCACCCGAAACCGACCATCCACAGAGCACCGCTTCCAGATCCGGTACGGCGACCCGGAACGAGTCCGCTGCGAACTGAACCCGGTCGGCCACGATCCCGCTGGAGTGGACATCACCCTGATACTCGCCGTCGACCCCGAGACGGGCGTCGTCGTCGGTCTGGATCCCCTCGTCTACGCGCAGCTCCCGATGGGAATCTCGGGCTACTACCGGGACATCAACGCCGAAACAGTGAGGGCCACGGGCTGGGCCTGGTGGGCCAGGGAGAAGACAAGACCGCGCACGGCCCAAGGCGAGGGCTGGGACGGCATCGAATCCATGGTCGGCTTCCGTCCCGACCGCTTGCTCGACTACGCCCGCTTCGAGGCGCTCGCAACGAGCCTCGGCTTCGACACGGGTCTGCGCCTCAGCCTCGCTGAACACTTCGTCGACGGCAGGATCGGTCGCCACGACCTTGAAGCCCTCTACGGGGTCAGCGCGGCCACCATCCTCGACATCATCGACTCGAACTTCCGCCTCGGCGTCGCGGTGCGGGGGAGCATTGCAGAACACCACTTGGGCAACCTCCTCGACGGCGACCAGTGCGTCGCCGCCTGCGAGGCGATCGATCAGGACGGAATGCCGGACTTCCGGATCTGGCTCAGCGACGGACGCGAACTGACGATCGAATGCAAGAACGCCCTCAGCGAGACCTACAAGGACGGCGACGCCAAGGTCGAGACCCAGAAGACACGCGACTCGGGCGCAGGAAGGAAGTACGACTACGACGCCTTCGACATCGTCGCAGCGTGCATGTTCCCGGTCACCAAGCGATGGACATTCAAGTTCAAGTGGGCCCGCGACCTCACACCGTGGACCAAGGACAACACAAAGATCGGCGCCATCCAGCGAATCGACGACACCTGGGTCGACTCCCTCGACGACCTGCTCACACGCGAGGCGTACTGAACCTCACCGGGTATTGCGCCGGCTCTGGTGCACCAGATAATTCCAGGTGTCTAACGTTTGAGGTCGGCCGGTCAGGGAGTTGAGGTTCAGGGTTTGAGTTGGGTTGACGGGGAGTTCATAGTCTTCGATCTTGAGGCCAACGCCGACCGGTCTGACCCTCCCGCGCATGAGATCATCGAGATCGGCGCGGTTTTGGTCTGTGACGGGGTCGAAGTCGACACATTCGAGACTCTGGTTCGTCCTACTCGGCGGCTGCGCGACTTCACCTGCGAGTTGACGGGCTTGACTGACGAGGGGCTTGCTGCTGCTCCGATGCCGGCCGCGGCGCTTCGCGGCTTCTACAGCTTCGTGGGGGACCGACCGATGGTCGCCCACAACGGTCTGCGCTATGACTTCGTGCTGCTGGACTCTGTTGGAGCCGACGCCGGAGTGCCCACGCCTGAGGTTGTCAGGCTCGACACCTTGGAACTTGCGCATCTGGCGTTCCCCCGGGCCGGCAAGGGCATTGTCGGCAACGTGGACGGCAGTAGGCCGCCTGCGGCACGCAGCCTTGACGAATTGGCCCATTACTTGCTGGGGATCCAAGCGCGGAGCGCGCACCGGGCGCTGGACGATTCCCGGTTGCTCCTGCGTGTTCTGCCGTCGCTGCTGAGACGAGTCGGCGGCTCGGGACCGGCTCGACGGCTGCAGCGCTGGGTTCTGGGAGCCGGGCGCCATCCGTGGGCGGGGTTGCTCACCGAAGAGTCCGAGCCGGTGCCGCTGGAGGATGTCGTTCCCGTGCCGGCTGGGCGGCAGCGGGGTCCTTCCACCGGCGGTTTCAACCCTGGCGATGTCGCCGCGATGTTCGGTGATGGGGGCGCCTTGATGGGTCATGCTCGCCGGCCGCGGCGCCAGCAGATGGAGATGGCCGTACGGACCGCCGAGAGCCTGCACGCAGGCGGCCGACTTCTCATTGAGGCGCCCACCGGCACCGGCAAGACGCTGGCCTACCTCGTGCCCGCCATCGAGTACGCACGGGCCAGCGGCGGCACGGTGGTTGTCGCCCCGCACTCCAAGGTGCTCCAGGATCAGGTGATGGCCACCCTGGAGGATCTCTCGGAGGAAGTGGAGCCCTTCGCGTGGGTGCTCGTGAAAGGACGCAACAACTACATAGACCTGGAATCTCTGGCCGGCGAGCTCGACGCCCTGGCGGAGAATCCGGGAGTGTTCACACCTGATGCGGTCTTTGCGCTGGCGATGGTGTGCGGCTGGGTGGCCCAGACCGCGACCGGGGATTGGGACGACCTTAGGGCCGGGGCGTTGGAGGGCGGACGGACCGCGCTGAGCGATCTGCGTCGTGTACTCAGTCGAGAGGATGCGACGGGTCCGCCGATTTCCGCGCTGGACAGGCTCGACTTTCATCGCCGGGCGCGTCAGGGTCTGCACAGCGTCCATGTTGCGGTGCTGAACCATGCGCTGGTCGTCTCGGACCACGAATGGATCCATCACTCCAAGCACCTGGTCCTCGACGAGGCCCACAATCTCGAGGACGCCGCCACCGAGGCCCTCACCGACGCGGTGTCTCGGGACGATCTCGCTGCGTTGTGCGACGCGCTGTGGGATCCGCGGCGCCGCAGCGGAACCGTGCGCCGACTGGCGGATGCCGCCGGATGGTCCTTACGCGACGATGCCGCGAACCGGGTCGTCCTCGACACCGGCAACCGGCTCGAAGAGGTCGCTGACCGGACGGGGGAGGGGTTGGGGCCAGACGAGAGGCTCGACAGCGAGTCGTCGGCGGGCGTCTATGAGCCCCTCGGCGCCATCCGTCGTGCCGTGGATCTTGTCAGGGAACGGTCCGAGCGCTTCGGGGAGACGCTCGTGGGCTACCTGCGCATCCGCACGGGAGCGAGTGCCACCGACACATATCCGGCGACCTACCGGATCAGGCGCGGCCACGACACCCAGCACCCCGACTACCGCGAGGTCCTCACCAGCGGTCAGCACTTGGTCGAGGCCCTCCGCGGGCTCGCTGGCTCGCTCAATGAGGTGAACCTTCCCGCAGAACTGTCGGGCCGTTACCGGCGCAGCCGCCTCGAAGCCGAGGCAAGCCGCCACGGAAGGGCCGCCCGCGACGCCGCTCGCACCGTCGGGGACGTGCTGTGGGTGACCGATCCCGAGAAGCTGATCGCGATCGCAGCCATCTCCTATGGGACGCACTCCCGGAGTTGGGCGTGGGAACTGCGCCGCTCGCCGGTGTCGGTGGCCGGACCGCTCTCGAGCGTGTGGGAGTCGCTGGAGGCCGCGGTGCTCACCTCGGCGACGCTTACAGCAGGTGGGAGTTTCGACTACATCATTGACAGCCTCGGACTTGGTTCTGTTCAGACGTCGGTTCTGGGAAGCCCGTTCGCCTGGATCGGCGACAACCACCTGCTGGTGCTGACCGACTACCTGCCGGCGCCGCGCAGCCGGCTCATGGAGGAGTTCAAGGTTTCCGCCGCGGCGGAGATCCCCCGACTGCTGATGCTCACCTCCGGGCGGGGGTTGGTGCTCATGGCGGCGCGCGCCCGGCTGGGGGTTGTGCGCGACCACTCCCGGCCGATCCTCGAGGCCGAGGGCCTCCCGCTGCTGGCGCAGGGCGACGATGCGGCGGTTGCCCTGGTGGAGCGGATGAGGGCCGAGACAGCCACCAGTCTCATCGCGCTGCGTTCGTTCTGGGAGGGCGTCGACATCCCCGGCGAGGCTCTCAGCCTGCTGATGATCGAGAAGATCCCGTTCGACTCCCCGGCTGATCCCGTGGCCGGCGCCCGCATGGAGGCCCTCGAGTTGCGGGGCAAGGACCCCTATGGCGAATACCTGGTTCCGCGGGCGGCGCTGCGCTTCGCCCAAGGCGTCGGACGGCTCATACGCACCGAACACGACCGGGGTGTCACCGTCGTGCTCGACAGCCGCCTCTGCCGGGCGGTTCCCTACCGCGACGTGGTTCTTGACACGCTTGCGGGTCCACCGCGACGGGTCCAAGCCAAGCGGGCCGAGGACGCCTACCGCCACATCGCCGAACATCTAGGCGACATCGAACTGAACGACCAGATGCTGGAGCGCATTGGCGCCGTCGAGAGCCCGGACCCCTGGGCCGCACTCGCGGATCTCGAGTTGAGCGAGACAGACGCACACCGCCGGGAGGTCGTGGCGGCGCGCCTTGAGCGGGTGCGGCAGATGTTCGGGTTCCGGCGCTGGCGACCCGGCCAGCTCGAGACCATGAGCCGCTTCATCGAGGGATCAGACTTCCTGGCTGTGCTGCCCACAGGCTCGGGAAAGTCGATCACCTTCCAGATCCCGGCTCTGCTGTCACCGGGCGTCACGCTGGTGGTCTCCCCACTGAAGGCGTTGATGAACGACCAGGTCGAGAACCTTCGCGCCCGCGGGATCACAACAGTGGCGGCCATTCACAGCGGGGTGGGCCAGGCGGAGTGGCGAGACATCCTGCGCGGAGCGGCGCGAGGCGACTACAAGCTGCTCTACATCAGCCCCGAGCGGCTCTGGTCCCAGGAGTTCGTCGGCACGCTGGCCGCGATGGGCGCAGCCCGCGTCGCAGTGGACGAGGCTCACTGCATCTCGCAGTGGGGCCACTCGTTCCGACCCGAATACGCCGCCATCCCCGACGCTTTGAAGCGCATCGCCTCCGGCGGCTCCCGCCCTCCGGTTCTTGCGGTGACGGCGACGGCCACCGAGTCTGTGCGCCGCGACATCGTGAAGCTCCTCGACCTCGATCTGGCCGGCGCCCCGGTGGCGTTGTCGCCGGACCGGCCCGAGATCCGGTATTTCGTGGAGGAATGCAACGATCGGGCCGACCGCGATGTCAAAGCCGTTCAGATTGTGGAGGCCTTCCGGTCCCAGCCGGCCATCGTGTACGTCCCCACCCGCCGGGACACAGTCCGCATCGCCGGGCTGCTCCGAGCCGCCGGCCATGTGGCCCGGCCCTATCACGGGGCAATGGACGACAACGAGCGCCTCCACATCGAGGACGCCTTCCGCCACGGCGAACTCGACGTTGTGGTGGCCACCAAGGCTTTCGGCATGGGCATCGACAAACCCGACATCGCGCTGATCGTGCACCTCGAGATGCCCGCCACCATCGAGGAGTACGTCCAGGAGACCGGCCGGGCCGCCAGAGGCGCGGTCGAGGGCAGGGGCCCGGCCTTCGGCACCGCGGTGCTGCTGAGAACCCGCCGCGACTGCTCGATCCACCGGGTCTTCGTGAAGGGCGCCGCCCCCGGCATCGAGCAGGTGCGCCGCATATGGTCGCGGCTGCGGCCGGGAGTCCACGCCTACGACCCGGACGAGCTCGACTCCAGCGACGACGCGGGGACCGACCGCGAGTCGGTGGCGGCCGCGCTGGCCGTGCACTACTTGCAGCAGTCTGGGGCGGTTGTCCGCCATCTCGACACGCCGTGGCGCGGCCGGGTGTCGGTGATGGCCGACACCGGGATGGGGCTGGAGGAGTTGAGCACTGCTGAGCCCGAATTGGCCGAGCGGGGCCGAAGCCTCGTCGCGCTGATCGAACGACTCGGGACCGGCGATTACCGAGCCGGGGAGTGGAGCAGGCGCCTGGGGCGCCCGGCAGGCGATGTGGGCGCCGATCTGCTGGAGCTCAATCGGCGCGACATCCTGGGCTTCTCGGTGTGGAAGCACGCCTGGATGCTGGAGCGCAAGCCGGATGCGGAGCCCGGCTGGGCCGTCATCGAAGCCCAGGCTGAGCGGCGGCACGCCGAGGTGGCAGCGAAGTCGGAGCGGGCCAAACGATACGCGGGGCAGAGCAGCGGCTGCCGGGTGCGCACCATGATGGAGTACTTCGACGCCGAGGCTCTCGATGTGTGTGACCGATGCGACCTCTGCGCCGACCTGGACCGCCGGTGGGCGGCCAGCCACATCAGCCGGGAGGGACTGGTGGAGTCGCTGCCGGCCCGTAGGATCGTGCTGCAGCTGCTGGACGACACCAGGGGCGCCGGCTACTCGCGCCGCAACCTGGAGCGGACCCTGGTCGGGAGCCTGGGATCGGCCGAGCACGCCCTGCCCCCGCGTCTCGCCCGCCACCATCTCGCCGGCCGGCTCGCCTTCATGGGCGCATCGGCGGTGGCACTCCACATCGACCGCCTCATCGGCGACGGCTTGGCTCGCTCTGTTCCGGCCGAGCATGACGGAACCCGCTACGAGCGCCTCGAGATCACCGACGAGGGCCGCGAACAGCTGAGGGGGATCGACTAGCCGCGGCTGCCCGCCTCTGGGGATGCTTGAAGGGGCGCCGCAGCGGTGTCAACCGCTGCGGCCGCAACGGCTGCACTAGAGTCGCAGGTGCTTATGGCCTTCCTGCAGCCTGCCAACATTCAGAGCCGCAACGATGTGCCGGCTCGGCTGCAGGCGGTGGCCAAGTGCCTGCGGGAGTTCCTGCCCGACGACGTGACGGTCTGGCTGGAGTGGACCGGGGACGGCGAGGACCGCGCCCTGCGCAGGGAGTTCGAGCAGCAGCGATTCGAGGGCATCGAGGCGGCCGACGACCAGGGCGAGGCGTACTTGGTGGTGCTCGACCCGTCGTCCGGGATCGTGGTCTTGGAGGCTCCCGCGAGGATTCGGGCCGGCAAGCGGCGCAGCCGGCGCAGAAGGATCGACCGCGACCGGCTGCGGGACCTGACGGCACAGCGGGCGTCGGAGTTGCGCCGAGGTCTCGACGCTCGCAACGTGGCGCGGCTGCCGGTCGCGGTGGCCGCGGCCTGTCCCGATGTGACTGCCGTCGAAGCGGCCAGCGTCCGAGCGGATGTTCCCGTGCTGTGCGCGGACGACTTCGACATCGAGGCCTTGAGGCCGGCTCTTCAGGAGATCGTCGGCGGTCGCCGGGCACCGCTGCCCCAGGAGAAGGAATCCGCGGCTCGGGCCGCGGTCAGACCTGGGATCGTGATCCGGGGAACGCAGGGGCAGCTGTTCGCGCCGCAACGCGAGAGCGACGACGAGATCCTCCGCACCCTGGACCGTCGGCAGGAGCGCCTGGCCCACAGCCTCGGCCCCGGCTACCGCCTCATCCGGGGAGTGGCCGGCAGCGGCAAGACGCTCGTCCTCACCTACCGGGCCCGGCACATGGCCCGCCACTTCCCGCACTGGCGCATCCTCCTGCTCTGCTTCAACAAACCGCTGTCGCTCGCGCTGACACACCAAGTGGCGGAGCATGACGGCGTCCGGGTGCGCACGCTGGATGCGCTGGCACGGGACGTGCTGGTGGACGCGGGCCGCGCTCCCGATGATGAGCGCAGGCCCGATTTCGACCGGCGGCGCCGCGATGCAGTCCAGGCGGTGCCCGACCTCGACGAAGCCGAACTGTATGACATGGTGCTGGTGGACGAGGCCCAAGACCTCGATGAGGCCGGCCTCGATCTGGCCTGGGCGATGCTCAAGCCGGGACGGGACCACTTCGTGATGGCCCTGGACGGCGCCCAGATGATCTACCGGCGCCGCAGGGCTTGGAATCCGCCCGGCATCACGGCGCGGGGCCGTACCACCATCTTGAGCGTCAACTATCGCAACACCCGCCAGATACTCGACCTCGGCCGGGAGTTGCTGGCGGGGCTCGGCCGGGAGCCCGGCACGCACCAACCCGACGACCTGGATGTGCTGGTAGAGCCGGACCAGGCCGTGCGAACCGGTCTTCCGCCCCTTTCCTTGAACTGCTCCGATCTCCGCGGCGAGGCAGAGGCGATCGCCGAGCGGGTGCAGGAGCTGCGCGCTGCAGGCGCGCCCCCAGATCAGATCGCGGTGCTGCTCGGTACCGAGGACGTGCGCCACGATGTGGTGCGCCTTGTGCCCGATGCCTTCGACACCAAGGCCGGACGCAACCGCGACAGGATCTTCGACGCAGAGGGCAGAGTCCGGGTGGCGACTCTGGGACTGCTCAAGGGCCTCGAGTTCCGCCATGTGATCATCGGAGGCGCCAACCACATCTGGGTGCGCTCGACCTCTCCAGAGACGCTTGCCGAAGACCAACGGCGGCTGCTGTACGTCGCGGTCACCCGGGCCACTGAAACGCTGACGATCACGTACTCCGGCAAGGGCATCATGTCCGCGCTCCAGAGTCTCCCAAAGATCGACCCCAAACCGAGCAGGCTCCCGGTGCCGGAGTAGCGACCGGCCGAAGCGGTCGAGGGCTTCGAGGGGGACTAGTCCGTCGCGGCTGTGCGGCGCAGCCTTTGCAAGTTTGGGTGACTACTAACGTGGCTAGCCAAAGGTGAGGTCGGACGGCAAATCCGTTGTCGTACCCCTGTGGGATCATGGGGGCATGAGCAAACCGCACGAGATCGTGAAGACCGGGATGCCGCTGGCGGCGTTCTTTCGTCGCTACCCCGACGACGCCGCTGCCGAGAAGCAGTGGGAATCGTGGCGCTGGCGGCGCGGACCGCAGTGCCCGCACTGCGAGTCGCACAACGTCGCCGGCGTGCGGGAGCGTCGCCCGATGCCGTACCGGTGCCGGGATTGCCGCCGCCATTTCAGCGTGATGAGTCACACTGTGATGCACGCGTCGAAGCTGGGATCGCAGACATGGCTGCTCGCGCTGTTCCTGATCCTGTCCAACTCCAAGGGCAAGTCGTCGGTGCAGCTCGCCGCCGATCTGGGCATCTCGCAGAAGTCGGCTTGGCATGTCGGCCACCGGCTGCGCAAGGCGCTGGCCGACGGGTCGCTGCCGGGTTTCGAGGGGCCGGTCGAGTGCGACGAGACGTTCATCGGCGGCAGAGCGAAGAACATGCACGCCAGCAAGCGCCGCGAGCGCATCCACGGCCGCGGAGCGGTGGACAAGACGCCGGTGGTGGGAGTCCGCGACCGCGCCAGCGGCAAGGTGACAGCCCGGCCGACAGCCGACACCGCGTCGGACACGCTGACCGGGATCGTGGCCGACACGACTCGGCCGGGATCGACGGTGTTCACCGACGGCGACCGCGGCTACGACCCGCTCAAAGAGATGGGATACCTGCACGCCAAGGTCATGCACTCGGTCGGGGAGTACGTCCGCGGGCCGGTCTCGACGAACGGGATCGAGAACTACTGGAGCCACTTGAAGCGGACCTACGTCGGCACCTACCACTGGATGTCAGACGATCATCTGCACCGCTACATCGAGGAGCACAGCTTCCGCTACAACCGCCGCGACCGCCATGTCACCGACCGGATGGCCGAGGCCGCGGCCATGATGGAGCGCCGGCGGCTGCCGTGGCGGGAACTGGTGGCGGCTGGAAGGGCCGCGTAGGGGCCACTACCGTCACCGGCTCAGCCGCGGCGCACAGGCCCCAGCCGGGACCGCACAGCGACCAGCATGGCACCTGAACCCGACCCGCCCACACGCAAAGAGCCAACAGTCGATCTCGACACTTGGGAGAAGGCAGGCCGCGCCGTCGTCGCCACCGTCTCCATCGAGACCTGCCGCGGCAAGAACCCCGAACCAAACTCCAGCCAGCTACCCAATCCTGGCTAGCCACGTTAGTAGTCACCCAAGTTTGGCGCTATCCGGTCACTTGCCTCGCGCCGGCGGTGGATGCGCGCCATCGACGTTGACTGCCGGAGCGATGGCGGGATGCTGGAGTCAGCGGTCCGCTACGGGCTTGCGGCCTCGCTGAGGTTGGCCTGCAGGCTTCTAATGGATTCTCTAATGGACGGATCGGCACGGAGCGTTATCCACAGGCACCGGCCGGCACAGCGAATTCGCGAAGGCTCACTTCAGGGGCACTCTCTGACACAGACCGGCACAGCCTGACACGGCCCGCAAGCAACTCATAACCTGAAGGTCGTAGGTTCAATTCCTACCCCCGCCACCAACAAAAAGCCCAGGTCAGAGCATGTATCCTGACGTGGGCTTCATCGCGTCGGCGGTCTGTCGCCGAGGCCGGCGCACCGTGTGAGCGACGGCCGGCAAGCCGGCCGAGCAGAGGCCAGAAAGTAGCGTTCGAGCATGGACACAGATGCCGTCTCGGCCTCAGTCGCGAGATCCTGGCGCGACCAGATCATTCCCGAGCTCGAGCGCTACATCGCGATACCTGCGCTGTCGCCGGCCTTCGACGCCGGCTGGGAGGAGGCCGGCCACATCGAGGCGGCCGTGCAGCAGGTGTCGTCATGGATGGCGTCGCGGCCTGTCGCCGGGATGACGGTTGAGGTGCAGCGCCTGCCGGGGCGCACCCCGCTGATCGTCGCCGAGGTGGAGCCGTTCGGCGGGCGGTCCGCGGACGGCGACGACAACTCCACGGTGGTGCTCTACGGCCACTTGGACAAGCAGCCGGAGATGACGGGGTGGCGCGACGGGCTCGGGCCGTGGACACCGGTGCGCGACGGCGAGCGCCTCTACGGGCGCGGTGGAGCCGACGACGGCTACGCAGCCTTCGCCAGCATCGCCGCCATCGAGGCCGTCCAGACCTGCGGCGGCAGCCACAGCCGGTGCCTGGTGCTGATCGAGGCCTCCGAGGAGTCCGGCAGTCCAGACCTCATCGCTCACCTCGACGCGCTGGGGGATCGCCTCGGAGACGTGGCCCTGCTGGTGTGCCTCGACTCCGGCTGCGCGACCTACGACACCATGTGGCTCACCACGTCGCTGCGGGGCATCGTGCAGGCCACCCTGCGGGTGGACGTGATCACCGAGGGCTGGCACAGCGGCATGGCCGGCGGCCTGGTGCCGTCGTCGTTCCGGCTGGCCCGCATCCTGCTGGACCGGATCGAGGACTCCGCTACCGGCCGGGTGCTGCTGGACTCGGCCAATGTGGACATCCCGCCCCATCGGGTCTCGCAGGCTCGGGCGGTGGCCGACCTGCTCGGCGGAACCGGCGAGGACTTCGGCCTGGTCGGGGACCTCCGGCTGATGGAGCAGGACGCCGCCGAGGGGCTGCTGGCCCGCACCTGGCGCCCCGCTCTCAGCGTCACTGGAGCCGACGGCCTGCCGCCGACCGCGTCGGCGGGAAACGTACTGCGGCCCTACACCGCGCTCAAGCTCAGCCTGCGCCTCCCACCCACCGCGAGTGCCGAGGCCGCCAAGTCGGAACTGGTCCGTCTGCTCAGCTCCGATCCGCCCCTGGGGGCGTCGGTGAGCGTCGAGGACGTGGAGTGCGCCGACGGCTGGGACGCCCCCGATCTGTCGCCATGGCTGGCCGGAGCGCTCAATGACAGCGCTCGGCGCCGTTTCGGCCGGCCGGCTCAGCTCTTCGGTGAGGGGGGCAGCATCCCGTTCATCGCGATGCTCGGCGCGATGTTCCCCAGAGCGCAGTTCCTGGTGACCGGCGTGCTGGGCCCGGAGTCCAACGCCCACGGCCCCAACGAGTTCCTGCACATGGCCTACGCCGAGAGGCTCACCGGCTGCATCGCCGACATCCTCCACGCCGAGAGCGGCACACCGGGGCCCTGACACCGCGCCGGTCGGTCGCTGAGACGGCCGGCGGTCGGATCGGCTAGCGGACTCCGGTCACTCGGCGGTCGGATCCGTCGCTGAGACGGCCGGCGGTCGGATCGGCCAGCGGACTCGGGTCACTCGCCGGTCGGTCGCTGAGACGGCCGGCGGTCGGATCGGCCACCGGACTCGGGTCACTCGCCGGTCGGATCGGCTAGCGGGCTCGGGTCACCCGGCGACCTGGGTGTGTCACCGGGCCGGCGTGGGCCGACGGCGCTCAGGAGCGGCTTGGCGGCGCGCCGGCAATGGTGTCGAGGCTCGACCGGTGCCTGTGCTCGGTCACGAGGTTGGTCGTCACCTCGGCGACGCCGTCGATCTGTTGCACCTTGTCATGGATGAGGAGGCGCAGGTGGGCGGTGTCGCGGCAGAACACGTCGGCGACGGCGTCGTAGGCGCCCGCCAGGGTGGCCACATACACGGTCTCCTCTAGTCCGGACAGCGCGTCGGCCACCTCCGTCAGATGCCCGGGCCGAACCTTGAGCAGCAGGGTCGCGTGGATAGAGAGGCCGGTGAGGTGCGGATCGAGCCACACGTTGACCGAGAGCATCCCCGAAGACCGCATCTGGTTGATCCGGTTCCGGACCGTGCCGGCACTGACCCCCACGGCCTTGGAGATGTCGCTGTAGCTCGTCCGGCCGTCCGCTTGCAGGGTCCGAACGATCCTTAGATCTATGTCGTCCAACTGCACGGCGGTCATGTTACAAACCACCAAATACCACTGGTGTCATTTCCTTGGAGAAACTTCTCTCGAACGCATGACACAGCTCGATCGAATGCCTCATTCGAATAGTCTGCGCGAGCCTCAGCGTTCAGGTGAGTGCCCAGGATCCGACGGACGAGGTCGCAGCCCTTGGGGCGGGGAGGCGCGAAGCCCCCATCTGAGAATCAGTATTACTCGAAATATAATAGTCATTACCAGATATCAACCGGCTGGCTCGCGCGGACCCGGGCAGCCCCATGAACAGCCTCCAGGCCCCGAGTCTCGGCTGTGTGTCGTGGATGAATCACTCCCAGCACCGGAAGAGTGATACAAAATCGACCGTCCTCTGGTTGTTCTGCTTCGAAATTTGCAGCAACAGACTATCAATAGTCATGATTCACTACTCCTCGGACCGGGTGAGTCAACGTTGGCGTACTTTGGGAGGCTCCACTCTGCCGGAATTCGCTGCCGCACGGTGTTGTGGGCCCGCGCCGCCGGCGGGCCGCGGGTGCTCACTCCAGGATGCACAATCGCGGCCGCTCCGTTCACCCGAATGCTGCATCGTCGGCGGCCGGTTCGTGCGATCATGGTTCGGCACGCTGTAGCGAGTGCCTCGCGGCAGGAAGGGGCGAGCAAGGCGTGAACCGCCACGACCACGGTGCCGATCTGCTGGCCGAGGAGGCTGTGGCCCGCGTCGCGGGATGGCTGGAGGCGGCCGGGCCGCGGGCGTCCGGGCGGGACAGCGCCGCGACCCGACGGCTGTCGGGCGTGGTGACGGACCCGCCGGCCACCGCCTTCGCCATGCGGTTCGTCGACCGGGTGATCCGGCCCGAGGATCCCGAGACCGCCGCGGGCCAGCTGGCCTCGCTGGTGGCCGAGGCGCGGCTGCCCGCATTCCTGTCGCCGCTCGACCGGCTGCTGTTGCGGCTCGGGGCCCGGCTCGGCCCCCGGATGCCGCGGCTGGTGATTCCGATCGCCCAGCGCCGCATGAGGTCCCTCGTCGGCCACTTGGTCGTGGACTCCGAGCCCCAGCGGCTGTCGGCCCACCTGGGGACCCGGGCCGCGCAGGGCTACTCGCTGAACGTGAGCATGCTGGGCGAGGCCGTCCTGGGCGAGACCGAGGCCCGTCGCCGCCACACCGAGGTGCTCGACACCCTTGCTGTGCCCGACGTCGACTACGTGTCGGTCAAGGTGTCGGCGGTGGTGTCCCAGCTCAACCCGTGGGACTTCGACGGGTCGCTGCACCGGATCTGCGAGGCTCTGCGCCCCCTGCTTCGAGCCGCCGCGTCCGCGTCGCCGGCGACGTTCATCAACCTCGACATGGAGGAGTACCACGACCTGGAGCTGACGGTGGGCGCCTTCCGCCGCCTGCTGGAGGAGCCCGAGTTCGCGACCCTCGACGCCGGCATCGCGCTGCAGGCCTACCTGCCCGACTGCTTCGACGCGCTGATGGACCTGGTCGAGTGGCACAACGGCCTGGTCGTCGAGGGCCGCCGCCGGGCCTCGATCAAGATCCGCCTAGTGAAGGGCGCCAACCTGGCCATGGAGCGGGTGGAAGCCGCCATGCGGGGCTGGCCGCAGGCGCCCTATCCGACCAAGGCCGAGACCGACGCCAACTTCAAGCGCTGCCTCGACTGGATGCTCACACCGGACCGCACCGACTCAGTGCGCATCGGCGTGGCCAGCCACAACCTCTTCGACGTGGCCTGGGCCGACCTGCTGGCCGACCAGCGCGACGTCCGTGACCGGGTGGGGTTCGAGATGCTCGAGGGCATGGCGCCCGCCCAGGCCGAAAGGCTGCGATCCGACGGCTCCGAGGTGCTGCTGTACACGCCCGCGGTGGCCGCCGAGGACTTCGACGTGGCCATCGCCTACCTGTTCCGCCGCCTGGAGGAGAACGCCTCCGACGAGAACTTCATCCACCACCTGTTCGGCCTGCAGCCCGGCAGCGCCGCCTTCGAGGCCGAGGCGGCCAAGTTCCGTGCCTCGGTCGCCGAGAGGTGGTCGGTCGGGCGGGCCCCGCGCCGACGCCAGGACCGCAACCGCCCGCCGGAGCCCGCCGACCCGGCCGGCGGCTTCTTCAACGAGCCCGACACCGACCCCGCGCTGGCCCCGAACCGGGCCTGGGCCCGCGAGATCGTCTCCAGGCATTGGAGCGGGCCGGCCGCCGCGCTCACCGGAGATGTCGCCGGCGTGGACCGGGTCGTCGCGGCCGCCGCCGAGCAGCAGGCGGGCTGGGCCGCCCGGCCGCCCGCCGAGCGCCGGGACCTGCTGTGGCGGG
>JAPOQG010000381.1 GCA_026710865.1 Acidimicrobiaceae bacterium | reverse complement strand
GGCCTGTTGGCGTCATATGACGCCACCGTGGGTGTGGAGGTGAGCTTCGAGTTCACATTCTCGCCCTCGGCGGCGACGCCGTCGGTGGGGCCGGTGTCGCTGTCGGGGCTGGAGGACCTGGCGTTGACGCGCCGCGGCGACACCGCCACGGTGTCGGGCACACCCACCCGCGCAGGCGCCTACACCGCGACGATCGCGCTCACCCAAAACGGCCACAAGGACACCTTCACCACCACGATCAACGCCTCCTGCGCCGCCGACGACGTCGAGCACACCGACCGCAGCTGCGTCGCGCCGGCAACCGTCACCAACCTGAAGCAGCGACATGACGCCACGGTGGACGCGCCCTTCAGTGTGGGCTTCAACTATGAGCCCGACGACGCGCGGGTGTCGGTGTCGGTGTCGCCGTCGGGGTTCAGCCTCATAAAGTCTGACCGGTCCGGCCTGTTCGCGGGCAGCGCCGGCCTCGCGGGCACCCCGACGCTGGCGGGCACCTACAAGGTCACGATCACGTTGACCCAGACCGGCCGAGTCGACGACCACACCTTCACCGTCGTCGCGGCCTGCCCCCAGGGCCACACCCAACAGAGCGACCGCAGCTGCGAGGCCCCCATATGCCCCGCGGGGTCTTGGGGCAGTCTCGGGCTCGACAACCGCACCGTGGCGACCACGGCGTCCTGGGGCGCCACCGACTGCACCTCAAAGAACCGTCAACCGGGCCGCCACGCGCGCTACTACACGTTCACCCTCGGCGCCGCCGCGGACGTGGCCATCGACCTCAGCTCACAACACGACACCTACCTGTATCTCATGTCCGGGCTCGACACCCGCAGCGGATTCCTCCACCGAAACAACGACATCGCCGGGCACGACAGAAACTCCCGGATCCTCAAGCGCCTGCCCGCAGGCCGCTACACCGTCGAGGCCACCACCTACTCAGCCAACAAGACCGGCCGCTTCAAAGTACAGGCACGAGTCGTCGCAGCCCCTGACCTCACCGACTTCATCAGCAAACATGACGTCACCGTGGGCCAGCCCTTCAGCATTGAGTTCGACTACCGGCCCGCAGCCGCGCAACTCACAACCACCGTGCACCCGTCCACCCTCACAATCACCGACACCGACACCGCCGGAGCTGTCACCATCACAGCCACCCCCCGACTGGCGGGCACCTACACCATCACCTTGCGGTTCGCCCAACCCGGCCGAACCGACACCCGCACCATCACAATCAACGCCACATGCCCCACCGGCCAAGCACCCAGCCTCACCGGCTCCGGTGTCTGTGAGTCTTTGGCGCCGGTGCCCGCAGGCTGTTCGGTGACTGAGTTGGGAACGCGCACGCCATGGTGGGGGCGCGTGTACTATGAGGGCCCCTACCTTGACTATGGCACGTCCGCGCCCGCGGCGTGCACATCGCTGAGCCAGAGCGGTGCCCGCGCGAAGTACTGGAGGTTCACCGTCCCGGTTCATCAAGAGCCCGGTGGCATATCGGCGCAGGTGGGCCTGGAGATCGAGAAACTCAAGATCGTACCGGTGCCTCTGGAGCCTGAGGCCAACTCGGGTTATCCGTCGCTGACGCTGTGGAAGTACCGCCCCACCTTGGCGCCCATCACGCCCCGAGCCATGCAGCGCGTCGCGTCCGGCACCTCCCGGCAGGGCGCGCTGCATCCCACGCTCGACGCCTCGCTGACCCCCGGGGACTACCTCATCGAGATCGCCCCCACCCGCTCAACCGTCGGGTTGGGACGCTACGGGCTGGCCGTGACCGTGCCCACCGCAGAGAGCGTACACGACGACGTCAAGAAGCTCGGAAACACCGGCCTCAACGGCCGTGGGCTGACCCTCGCGCAGTTCCTCGCCGCCAGAGGCAGCCTCGCCAAGAGCAGCGGCGGCGGCAACTTCGACCCGCCAAGCACTGACTATCCGTGGCTGCCCTTCACCAGCGACGGCTGCAGCATCCCGGTCGACATCTACCAGCTCGAAGATCATGCCCCGTTCCATGGGGGAACTGTCTCGTTCCTCTATGCGTGCTTGCGTCACGACTTCAACTGGCGCAACCTCCACCGCGTCAAGCACCACCTGCAACACAATGTTGGAGACGTATGGACAGGAGCTGTCTCCCGCGAGACCAACGGACGACTGGGCGAAGACTTGAACATACTATGTAATGCCAACCAGCCTGGATTCAGCCAGACATCAGTCCACTATACTTGGACGCTCTCACAGTTGGGGGTGGATGACTGCGAAGCTTCAGCCCGAGCTATGAAGTTTGCTGTTGGACTGGTGCCGTTCCCTCGAATAGGCTCAGGCTATACGCACTAGGAGCAGAATGACCAGATCGCGGAGAAGAGAAGCGGCTGCTCACGGCATGTGGTGTGAATGCCGCGTACGGATCAGATTGGTAGGCCTGCTTGCAGTTGTTGCGCTTTCAGGTGCGTGCAACTCACAAGATGACGGCGCGCTTGTTCATGACACATCGGGAACTGACTCAACGGTTCCGTACACGGACGAAGATTTGGGCCTGGATCATGTAGTTGATACCTACCGTCCTGTCGACATCAGCTTCGCGCGCTTTCGTACCGCTGAGGAAAGGTGGGCAGCTGAAGATGAGCTGGAGGATAGAATCTACACGACGTCAGGACATGAACTTGAGCGCGCCGCCTTTGAGCTACGGCTCTATACGGTAATGCTCGCTGCGGAGGACACGCTGCCGGATGATATCGGACGGCATAAAGGTATTCTGTTTGACGCCTTGTATGAAGCGGTGGACGAATGCTCGGCTGAAGCTGGTTGGCCTCAAATACAACTCTACGATGTATCGAATGATGACGTCCTAAAGTATGAGCGGGAGTTCGGACTATCATTGGAGATGTTTCTTGATCTGCGCCATGAGTGCAGCAAGTATGCGGTGACCTATCCGACGCTGGATCCGCAGTATCGTGACGAATTGCTTTCTCGTAGACGTGAGCATTTTATGCAGGCTGTGCGTGATTGGGTGGCCGCCAATCCCGATCTGGTGGTGCCCATTGAGTACCACGAGGGTGCCAACACTCCCTACGCGGACCGGTATCCCGATTCGTGAGGCGACAGCGACGGTCCCTGCCGGTGCGCCTCTACCGAGTAGAGCACCACCTCAGACACGGGGACACATGGAACGACACCGTGCGAGCACAAGCCGACGACCGCTTCAACCTAGACCTCAAACGCCTATGCAACGCCAACCGAGGGACACCGCCGGTTACCCATAGGCACTACGGTTGGGAGGTCCCGGGAGATCTCGTCGCAAAATGCCATGCGGTGGCTGATGCCATGAAGTTCGGAGTGCAGACCTATCCCATGTTCCGGATCAGTTATGAATACGACGAAATCTAGGAGTGCCCACCATTGTTTGGTACGCGATTGTGTCTCAGAGTTGATCGCGGGCGTATCGCGTACGAAGACTGCTCTGGGCGTCTGGATCTGTCTGCTGGTGCTGGGGAGTGCTGTGGTGGCGTGCTCAGATGACAGTGACTCGGATCCAGGCGCGAATGAGCTGTCGTCGGGCGATTCGTGGGTGGAGCGCGCCGCTGCACAGCATGGCAGTGACGGTTCCGGGCTGTTCGCGGGATACACAGAAGATGAGATCGGGACCGAGATCCTCGTCGACGACCGGCTGGCCCGCCGTCACATACTTGCGCGATACCGTACCTACGAGGACGCCGATCTGGCATCAGTCGCTGATAGCGATCTGAGTTCTATGAGTCCCGAGGCCCGCGACCGCGCCTATTTCGAACAGGCTGTAAGGCTGTTGTTCCTCGGTGCCGATGACGCCATGCCGGCCGAGGTCAGCGACGCCTACCAAGAGTTGTGGCATGCCTTCTACAGGTCGCTCGACTTGTGCGTGGAGCGCTCAGAATGGCCCGAGGCAAAACTATACAGCGTCCGGGATGATGGCTACATGGCTGGCTCATTTGAGGAATTCCAGTTCTATCAGCAGCAGTATGGGATGACTCTGGACGAGTTCATTGATTTTGAGCATGAGTGCCACAAGTTCGCGGCTTCTTATCCGGCTTTGGATCGTGAGTACCGTGACGAGTTGTTGAGGATCCGCCGTGACTACTATTTGGAGGTTCTGCGGCTGTGGATGCGCGACAATCCTGAGATGGTGGTCCCGATGACCTATGAGCAGAGCGTCAACCATCCCTACCAGGACTATGTGCGCGAGATATGCCGGGCTGCCGACGACCCCGAGGAGTGCGCCCGCTCTGAGGGTGTGAGCTTGTCCTGAGAGGGCCGGGCGTGGACATGCCGCAGTCTCGGCGCAACCGGCACGGCGATGGTGGGTTGACGACGCTGGAGTGGTTGTTGGTGGTGGCCGCAATAGCGGGGTTGGCGGCGGTGGCGGTGGTGCTGGTGCAGAATGTGGTGGGCGGCACCGCGGAGCGGGTCGAGTCCCACAGCGCCCGCCAGGAGGCCGCGGAGCTCGCAGCGCTGGAGTTGACCCAGCGCTGGCTCGCCAAGACGCCGAACTCGCAACAAGACGCCGTCGACATCAACCGCGACTTCTCACAGAAGTGCCGCACCCTGGGGATCATCTACGGCGACATCGACCTGCCCCCCACGCCGACGCCGGGCGAATTCCAGTCACCGAAGGGATGGAAGAGGCCTCCGTTGGACAAGCCGTCATGCAACCTGGTGTGACGCCTCGTGTGGGCGCTGGACGGGCCGCCGGCTCGGTGGGGGCGCCTGCACCCGCCGCGGACAAGCCGTTTGGTGTGGGCTTCAACTATGAGCCCGACACCGCGCGGGTGTCGGTGTCGCCGTCGGGGTTCAGCCTCAAGGAGTCTGACCGGTCCGGCCTGTTCGCGGGCAGCGCCGGCCTCGCGGGCACACCGAGGCACGCCGACACCTACAAGGTCACGGTCACGTTGACCCAGACCGGCCGCGCCGACGACCACACCTTCACCGTCGTCGCGGCCTGCCCCCAGGGCCACACCCAACAGAGCGACCGCAGCTGCGAGGCCCCCATATGCCCCGCGGTGTCTTGGGGCAGTCTCGGGCTCGACAACCGCACCGTGGCGACCACGGCGTCCTGGGGCGCCACGGACTGCACCTCAAAGAACCGCCCGCCGGGCCACTACGCGCGCTACTACACGTTCACCCTCGGCGCCGCCGCGGATGTGGCCATCGACGTCAGCTCACAACACGACACCTACCTGTATCTCATGTCCGGCCACGACACCCGCCACGGATTCCTCCACCGAAACAACGACATCGCCGGGCACGACAGGAACTCCCGGATCCTCCAGCGCCTGCCCGCAGGCCGCTACACCGTCGAGGCCACCACCTACTCAGCCAACAAGACCGGCCGCTTCAAAGTACAGGCACGAGTCGTCGCAGCCCCTGCCCTCGCCGACTTCCAAGCCACCCATGACGTCACTGTCGGCCAGAGAACATCACCGACTCCGGACGCGTCCGGCTGCGGGGCCTCCTCGACGCCGGCGACCCCTACGGCGAGGTCCGCGACGCCTGGCACCGCTGAAGAGACCCTGCGCTCGATCTATGACATCGACGACGCCGACACCGGCGCGGCGACCGTCGAACAGCTCGCCTGCGACCTCCAGGACCCCGGCCTGCCACCCGAGGTCAACCGCCTCGGCCGCACCCTGTGGACCTGGCGCACCCAGATCTCCAACTGGCACACCGCCCGGGTCGCCAACGCAGCCACCGAAGCCGGCCCAACAACCTCGTCAAACGCGTCAAACGCTCGGGCTTTGTTACATGCTGCAACACCGAGAAACGGCGTGAAACTTGTCCAACACTCGCACCCCGGAGCCAGCCTGCGACACGGGGTACCAGAACCAACTCTGGTGCCGGCACCAACGGAGGTCGACGTCGTCTTCCCGGATTGGCTCCCGACGCACACGGTTCACCAAGTTGTTCGAGCGACTCAGAGTGACTGACCGATGGCTATTGTCAGCGCCCCGCCCCGGACGCAGCGCTGGCTACGCTCTCGGCGATGAACTCGGCGAACGGCTCGATGGTCTGCCGCACGCTCGCCTGCTCCAGCGCCTCCATGTACGCCTGTCTGTCCTCGACCCGCACGACGGTCCAGGAGTAGCCGCCCGAAGCGAGCATGATGTTCATGATGAAGCGAGCCAGACGTCCGTTCCCGTCCGGATAAGGATGGATGTACGCAAAGCAGAAGTGCCCCAGCACGGCCCGCACCGACGGCTCGGCTTCCTCGCCCAGCAGCTCGAACAGCGTCTCCATCGCCTCAGGCACCGCTTCCCACCGCATGGGGACGTGACGCGAGCCGCTGAGGTACACGGGACGGCGCCGGTAGCCCTCGAGATCGCCCGCGGCGAGGAGTCCGAGTTCCACCGACGGTCCGAAGAGCAGCCGGTACCAATCGCGGTGGCGGTCGCGCACCAGGGCTGCGGGGTTGGCGCCGTGGACGACTTCCTCCACGGCCGCGCGGACCTGCCCGAACGTCCGCCGGTAGCCCAGCGCCGCCACTGCATCGCGAGTGGAAGCGTCGCCAGGGTCCGCACTGGGATTCCATGTTCCGGTGCGGACTCGATCGACGAATTCAGGCGACACCCGGTAGCCCTCGATCGATAGCGAGTGGTAGGCATCCTGGATGTAGCTGTCATCGACGGCGGCAAGGTAGGCGACGATGTCCGCCGGCAGCCCATGGGCCCGGGGCATCGTGTGGACGACCACGCTTCGGAACCTGTCCCACATGAGGCGCAGCCGAGTCGCGGCGGGATGCTCGGCCACCCGCGGCGACCACGTCGGCGCCGCACCTCCGAAGGGGCAGGTCTCGCGTGTGTCGTGACCGGCGCTGCGCATCGCCCGGACCACCTCTTCGGCGATGTCCGTCCGGCCAGCGGCTCTGAACGCTCCCGCCAGGCGCCCGGCGATCGTCGTGTGCGCACCGTCGAGCAGACGTCTCAGGAGCGGGCCGTGATCTCCCATCTGCCCCAGCACCGCCATCACGGCAACCTCCTGCGCCTCGAAGAAGCGCTCCGAGGCCCGCACGAGCGCGACGTCGATGCTCAGCAGCCGGATTCCGTCGTCGTCGAGCATCACGTCGGCGGGCTCGGCCGCGTCGGTCGCCACGAGGTGGAGCAGCGACGTATTCCCGGGCAGATTGACGACGTGATGCGACGCGCCCCTCGAGCGGACGACTACCTGATCGGGGATCGTGGTCACCCCGGCGTGCCGTAACAGCGACCCCTCCGCCGAGAGGTGCCACGACTCGCCGAAGCGATGCTCGCAATAGAGGGCGCAGAATTCCCAATAGCAGCCGTACCACCTCGTCGAGTCGCCCTGTAGAGCCTCGGGATCGGCCGCGAAATACCATCCCTTCGTGGCCCGCTGGAGGAAGCCGTTGCGCATGAGGCGCTCTCTGTGCGTGCGCGACAGTTCTGACGAGCGGAGCACGCGCCGGTCGCGCCGGTCGCCGAGCACGCGTGAGAGCTCCGCCAACGATGAAGCCAGTTTCTCGTTCGGAGTGGGCACTGGGCCTCCAGCACCGGTACGGCCCTTGTGGCTCTTGCGGTCTGCGACTCCGATGCTACCCACCGGTGTGCTCAAACCAGCGAATCATGCCGCGGCAAGACCCGCGAATCATGCCGCGTTGAGACTCGCGGATAGTGTCGTGCCCAAGCTAGCGAGACGGCCCACCCACAACGTCACTGTCGGCGTGCCGTTCAGCACCAGATTCACCTACCGGCCCGCAGCCGCGCAACTCACAACCACCGTGCACCCGTCCACCCTCACAATCACCGACACCGACACCGCCGGAGCCGTCACCATCACAGCCCCCCACCCCGACTCGCGGGCACCTACACCATCACCTTGCGGTTCGCCCAACCCGGCCGCACCCACACCCGCACCATCACCATCAACGCCACATGCCCCACAGGCCAAGCACCCAGCCTCACCGGCACCGGTGTCTGTGAGTCTTTGGCGACGGTGCCCGCAGGCTGTTCGGTGACTGCGTTGGGAACGCGCACGCCATGGTGGGGGCGCGTGTACTACGAGGGCCCCTACCTCGACTATGGCACGTCCGCGTCCGCGGTGTGCACATCGCTGAGCCAGAGCGGTGCCCGCGCCAAGTACTTTTTGGGCGCTTCGAGGGTGGGTTGACGACGCTGGAATGGTTGTTGGTGGTGGCCGCGGTGGCGGGGTCGTCATCGATGGTGGCTCGGTTCCTGATCCGGGGGGCGGGCTTGAGACCGGGTGGGATTCGGTGGCGGTGAGGGTCGCTGTCACGCCGGTCCGCCGCAAGTGTCGGCGAGGACTGCGTTCGCCTCGTTGCTGTGGCCCTCGAGGGCCTGGGCGACCGCCTCGCGCACCTGGGCGATGGGCGCGCTCCCCGACTTGTACACGGGAGGGATGAAGTTGACGGTGACGATCCTCGACGTGTCGAGCCGGTCAGCTTCGGCGATGAGGTCTCCCAGACGGTCCAGGGGGATGTCGGTCTTGACATGCTGGGAGATGATGTCGGTGAGCGCCACATAGCGTGCCAGCGCCTCCAGGGGAGCGACCTGATCGATCAACGCCCCGACCACGCATCGCTGGCGGGTCATGCGGTGATAGTCCGAACTGCCGGCGCGGGAGCGCACGTAGGCGAGCGTGGTCAGGCCGTCCAAGCGGTGGTAGCCCGGTCCGACATTGATGGCGATGTGGCGACCGCCCGCAACGATGGGCGCGATCCGGTCCTTGACGGACTCGCGGACTTGCACCTCTATGCCGCCGAACAAGTCGATGGCCTTCACGAATCCGACAAAGTCGACCATCACGTAGTACTGGATGTCGAGGCCGGTCAGCTGGGCTAGCGCCAGCTTGACGGCGTGGCCCGCCTTGTCCTCGACGCCGGGGAAGGCATCGGGGTGCCGCAGTCCCAGGCCGTAGATCTCGTTGGCGATGCCCGGATAGCCGTCGGGCCAGCGGTCGGCGGCCGGGGTCCCTTCCGGGAAGGTGACATGCGTCCAGTTGCGGGGCACGTTGAACGCGGCGGCGTCGCCGGTGGCCACATCGATCGACAGGACGATGATCGTGTCGGTTCTCACGCCGCTGCGCCGGTACCCGCCGTCGCTGCCGAGCAGGGCGATAGTGAGCCGGTCCGCGCCGTCCCGAGTGGTGGTCTGGGGGGTTGTCGTGCGGGTGGCGCCCGTCTGGGGCGTCGCATCAGAGGATCCGGTTGTGTCGGGGGTGTCGGGGTCTGGTGTGCTGGTTGTGTCGGGGGTGTCGGGGTTTCGGGCATCGGTCGTTGCGGTGGTGGGATGAGGTGGTCCGGTCGTCGCGGCGTCGGCAGCATCCGGGGCATCGGTCTCCGTGGGGGTGGTGGGAAGCGGGGTCGGTCTGGCGGTCTGCGTGTCGACGGCGACGAACACCTCCGACAGCAGCGACAGCTGAGCCGCGGCGAGCCTGATCACAACCAGATGGGGCGCGGCGATGAACAGGGCCAGCAACAGCAGCGCCGCCAGTTTTCCCAACCGGCGCAGGGCGCTGCTGGACCGCGCCGGGCGGCGTCGCGCCGCGGTTGCGAAGGCGTCGGCCGCCACCGCCCAGCGGAAGGCCAGAGCACATATCGTGGCGACCATCAAGGCCAGAATCGACGGCCTGGTCACGGACCAGGTGAGCAAGGTCCCCGCGCGGCGAGTCAAGAAGTATGCGATCCCGCCTGCGGCGACGGCCAGAGTGGCGGCGGCGAGCAGCAGCCCACGGCGGTTCCTGTGACCCATGTGTCCCAGACCGGGCCATACCGCGGAGAGCGCCGCAGCCACCAGCGGATGGGGTCCGCGCCATGGCCGGCCTTCCCGCATTCGCAGACCTCCTCGGGGTCGGCTGCTGCCATGTCTGGCATCGCATTCCCGGCGGCAGGCCGTCTCGCTAGAGGCAGTCTACGCCGTGCTGGAGAGGGTAGATCGTCGCGGCCGGCGGCGCGGCGGCTCCAGCGCGGCATCGCGCCGGGACGGTGCACTGTCGCGGACCGCCGCCGGCATTGCCGAGCCTGCCGCGTGGCCTGCCTCGCCAAACTCGCAGACAGACCACTAGCGTTGCGGCCTGTGTGAGCTTCCAGCGCGCGTGGCACCACCAGGAGCGACCAGTGTGCCGAGGCACGCATCGGCAGCATGCGGGTCGGGGCGCGGCGACGTGCCGGCTCCTGCCCGGGTCGGTCGGCGTTGCGCGGCCGGGGGTCGGGGATGATCGTCTCGGGTGACTGGGCGGTGACCGCCGCGCTGGAGGAGCCTCGCCGGGACTGGGCCGTGCGGGTGGCGGACGGGCTGATCGACGACTGCGGCCCGGCCAGCGAGCTGCGGGCCCGCTACCCCGGCGACGACTTCTGCGACGGGAGCGGCTGCGTGCTGCTGCCCGGCTTCGTCAACGCGCACGTTCACCTCTACGGCGTGCTGGCCCACGGCGTCCCGGCGCCGGCACAGCCGGTGGCCGACTTCTGGGGCTTCCTGGACGACTACTGGTGGCCCCTGGTGGAGAACGCCCTCGACTCCGAGATGATCTCGGCCGCCGCCGCGTGGGTGACGGCCGAGCTGGCCGCCGGGGGGACCACCAGCTTCTTCGACATCCTGGAGGCCCCCAACGCCGTCGGAGACGCCCTGTTCGCGCAGGCGGAGGCGGTGGCCGCCAGCGGGCTGCGGGGCATCCTGTCGTTCGAGGCCACCGAGCGGATGGGCCCGGCCAACGGGCAGGCCGGGCTGGACGAGAACGTGCGCTTCATCGAGGCCTGCCGGGCCGGCGGCGGCCCGTCCGGCATCGGGGACCGGGTGTCGGGCGCCATGAGCATCCACACCACGTTCACGTGCAGCGAGCCCTTCATACGCCGGGCCTTCGAGACCGCGGCCGCCCTGGACGTGTTCTGCCACGCCCACGTCAACGAGGGAGTGCATGAGGGGCGCTGGTGCACCGAGCATCACGGCATGCGCACCCTGGAGTTCTACGAGCGCATCGGGGTGGCGTCGCCCCGCTTCCAGGCCAGCCAGTGCGTGCAGCTGTCGCCCCGCGAGGTCGAGATAATCGCGGCGACCGGCGTGAGGGTGTCGCACATGCCGCTGTCCAACTGCGAGGTGGGCGGCGGGATCGCGCCCGTCCTCGAGATGCTGCAGCGTCACGTGACCGTCGGGCTCGGCTCCGACGGCTACCTCAACGACATGTTCGCGGTGATGCGGGGCGCCTTCCTGCTGCACCGGGCCGCCACCCTCGACCCCGGTGCGATCAGCGCGGCGGCGGTGCTGCACATGGCCACCGAGGGCTCGGCCCGCACGCTCGGCCTGGAGCGGGTGGGCCGGCTGGAGCCGGGCTGGCACGCCGACCTGCAGCTGGTCGGCATCGACGGCCCCAGGGGCCTGCCCACCCCGGTGGAGGCCCACAACCTGCTCGACCAGCTGGTGCTGTGGCGCAGCGCCTCCGATGTGAGCCGGGTGATGGTGGGCGGGGACTGGGTCGTGGACGGCGGCGAGTTGATCGGCGCCGACCTCGACCGGTTGAGGGCCCGCACCCTCGAGCAGGCGGCGAGACTGTGGTCGTGAGCCCCGTCAGTTCCACGCCGGAATGTTCTGTTTGCGGGAATCGGCCGTACTGGCCGACAAGCGCACACAGAACGCCGGAATGCAGGTCGAGGCCGTGAGCCTGCTGCGCCAGGTGGCCGACGCCGTCGACGGCGGGGTGGCGGTGGCCTCGGCCACCGTGGTCGACACGTCGCGCTCGGTGCCCCGGCGGGCCGGGGCCAAGATGCTGGTGTTCCGCGACGGCGCCATCTCCGGCACCGTCGGCGGGGGCGAGATGGAGGCCCGGGTGGTGGCCGAGGCCGTGGCCGCGCTCGCCGACGGCCGGTGCCGTCTGCTGTCGTACCGTCTAGTCGACCCTGTCCGGGGCGATCCCGGCGTCTGCGGGGGCGACGTCCGGATATTCGTGGAGCCGCACATGCCCAAGCCCACCGTCATAGTCATCGGATTCGGACACGTCGGACGGGCCGTGGCCCAGCTCGCCCAGTGGCTGGGGTTCCGCGTGGTGGCCTCCGACGATCGGGCCGGGATGGAGGGCGACCCGACCGGCGAGGAGGACCCCGAGGGTCTCGCCGGCCGGCCGGAGAGCGATGCGCCCGACGAGCTGGTCATCGGCTCCGTCGACGACCTGCTCGCGGGGCGGGTGCTCGACGCCGACGTGTCGGTGGTGCTGGTGACCCGCAACGTGGACGTGGACGCGGCCGCCCTGCCCGCCCTGCTGGCCACCGGCGCCGGTTACGTGGGGGTCATGGGCAGCGAGCGCCGCTGGGCCACCACCCGGGCCCGCCTGGAAGCCGGCGGCGTCGATCCTGGCGCCCTGGACCGGGTCCATGCCCCCATCGGCATCGAGGTCGGGGCCGAGACCCCCGAGGAGATCGCGCTGAGCATCATGGCCGAGGTGATCGCCCATCGCCGGTCCTGAACCGGGCGATGCCGGGTCTTCGCCGCTGTGCGTGCTGCGGGGCGGGGGCGATCTGGCCACCGGCGTGGCCTGGCGGCTCACCCGGGCCGGCTGGCCGGTGGTGGTGCTGGAGCTGCCCGAGCCGTTGACGATCCGCCGCACGGTGGCGCTGTCGTCCGCGGTGACCGACGGCGAGGTCAGCGTGCAGGGCATGATGGGCGTGCTGGTCCGCACGGCCACCGAGGCCGTCACGGTGGCCGGGCGGGGCGACGTGGCCGTGCTGGTGGCCCCGACGCTGGCCGGGCTGGGCCCTCTCCGGGCCGACGTGGTTGTGGACGCCCGGCTGGCCAAGCGCAACATCGACACGGCCATCGGCGACGCCGGGGTCGTGATCGGCCTCGGTCCTGGCTTCACTGCGGGCGCCGACTGCCATGCCGTGGTCGAGACCATGCGGGGCCACCGGCTGGGCCGGGTGATCTGGTCCGGCTCCGCTGAGCCCGACACCGGCACGCCGGCGGAGCTCGGGGGCCGGTCGGCGGATCGGGTTCTGCGGGCCCCGGCCTCGGGCGAGGTCGTCTGGCACGCCGCCATCGGTGATCGGGTGACCGGGGGCCAGACGCTCGCAGAAGTGGGCGGTGCCGCCGTGAGCGCACCGTTCGACGGGGTGCTGCGGGGCGCGATCTCCTCGGGAGCGACCGTGCCGGAAGGCCTCAAGATCGGCGATGTCGACCCCCGCGGCGACCCGGCGGCGTGCTGGGAGATCTCCGACAAGTCCCTGGCGGTGGGCGGGGGAGTGCTGGAGGCCGTGCTGGCCCGCCGCGCCGGCCGGGCCTGAGAGGCCGCCCCGCAACATTGCCGCCTGTGGGCCGGGCATCTTAGGGTGAGCGTTGTGGTTCAGCCTGAGTTCAACGTCCTGCCCCATGGACCCGTCGAGCGGGCCGTTGAGATCGCCCAGGTCGCCGAGACTCTCGGCTATGAGCGGTGCTGGGTGTACGACGAGGGGCTCGCAGCCGCCGACGTGTACGTGGCCATGACGGCCATCGCGCTGGCCACGACGTCGCTGGAGGTCGGCCCGGGCATCACCAACCCCTACACCCGCCACGCGGGCGCCACCGCGAGCGCGGTCGCCTCCCTCGACGAGCTGTCGGGCGGGAGGGCCTTCCTGGGCGTCGGCGCCGGGGGAAGCCTCACGCTCGATCCCCTCGGCATCGACCGGCGCCGGCCGCTGGCCGCCGTGCGCGAGACCATCGCCGCCTGCCGGCGCCTGTTCGCGGGCGAGACCGTCAGCGTCGACGGCGTCCACGTGCGCTTGAGCGGGGCGTCGCTGCTGCACGCCCGGGCGAGCACCGAGATCTGGCTGGCCGGGCGGGGACCGAGAATGCTGGAACTCGGCGGCGCGGCCTGCGACGGGGTGCTGGTCGACTTCGTCTACAAGCCGCACCTGGGACCGGCGGTGGAGCGCATCCGGGACGCCGGCCGGGCCGCGGGGAACCGGCCCCGCATCGCCTACTCCACCATGCTGGTCACCGACGACGACGACATGGCCGCGGTCAAGCCCCACCTGACCTACCGGCTGGTCGACACGCCTGCGGACGTGAAGCAGGCCATCGGGCTCGCCGATGCCGACGCGGCCAGGATCAGGGCCGCGCTCGCCGACGGCCTCGAGGCCGCGGCCGAGCACGTGCGGGATGAGTGGGCGCTCCCCTTCGTGATCGCCGGCGCCCCCGGCGAGTGCCGCGACGAGCTGCACCGGCTGGCCGCCGAGCACGGGATCGAGTCGTTCGTGGTGCCCCTCCTCGACGACGAGCCGGCCGAGGCGCTGCTGCGCTCCGGCGCCGAGATCATGGGTCTCAGCTAGAATCCACGAAATATTCGTGACATAGTTTGAAACTGCTGGAACACCGGTAACATGGCCGGTGCCGCACCGGTTTGCAGGGTGCCGGGCGGCCCGCCTCAACGCTGGCGCATCGAGAGTCCCGCCTCCGAAGGCCGCGGCGCGCGGGGGAACAGCGTGATCATCTTGTACTGGTCCGTCAAGGGCGGGGTCGGAACGTCGGTCGTGGCCGCAGCCACGGCCATCCGCCTCGCATCCGAGGACCGCGACACCACCCTGGTGGATCTGATCGGCGATCAGCCGGCACTGCTGGGAATGGCCGCCGGCGCGACGCCGGACGAGCCCGGGATAGGCGACTGGGTGGCCGCCGGCGACGGCGTGGCCGCCGACGCCATCGGCAGGCTGCTCGAGGACGTGGCCCCCGGCCTGCGCCTGCTGCGCAGGGGAACCCGGCCGCCGCTGGCCGCCACGGAACCGGAGGGCGACGACCAGCGGCCGCGGCTGCTGCTGGCCCTCGAGGTGCTGGCCCGCGCCGGGCCGGTCGTGGTGGACGCCGGGCTGGACCTCGCCGACCTGCGCTCGGTGGTCGGCGCCCCGCACCGGCCGGTGTGCGTGCTGCGGTCCTGCTACCTGGCCCTGACCCGCGCCCAGCAGGTGCCCGGTCCCTACGAGCGGGTGGTCCTCGTGGAGGAGCCGGGCCGGGCCCTGCGGGCCCGCGACGTGAGCGCCGCGGTCGGGGCCTCCCACGTCGAGCGGGTGGCGTGGGACCCCCGGGTGGCGCGGTCGGTGGACGCGGGCACGATCGTCAGCATGCTCCCGCCGCCCCTGCGGCGGTTCGAGCTTCCGGCATGATCGGCCCGGCCGCCGTCGCCGGACGGGCCCGCACGGCCGCCGGCCTGCTGTCCGAGGACGGCTCGGAGGCCCTCGTCGAGGTCGTGCACCGCAGGGTGGTCGACACGATGGAGCATCTGCCGATGCCGGCCGCGGACATCGCGGCGATCGTCCGTGCGCTGGCCCCCCTCACCCCGACCGATGTGGTCGACGACGTGGTGGAGCGGGTCGCCGCCCGGGTGGAGGGTCTCGGTCCGGTGGAGCCGCTGCTGGCCGACCCGTCGGTGAGCGAGGTGATGATCAACGGACCGGGACCGGTGTGGATCGAGCGGGATGGCAGCGTCAGCCGGAGCGCGGTGTCGCTGGACAGGGCCGCGGTCGATCTGGTCATCGAGCGGATCGTGGCCCCGCTCGGCCGCCGGGTGGACCAGCTCACCCCGTGCGTGGACGGTCGGCTGCCCGACGGGTCCAGGGTCCATGTGGCGGTTCCGCCGGTGGCGGTCGACGGCCCCTATGTGACCATCCGCCGCTTCGTGGTGCCCGACGTGGCCCTGGAGCTGTTCGCGGCCGCGCCGGTGGTGGAGCTGCTCGAGAGGCTGGTGGACCGGGGGGCCAACATCGTCGTCAGCGGAGGCACCGGCGCGGGCAAGACCACCCTGCTCAACGCCCTGGCCGGCCGGGTCAGCCCCCGGCACCGGATGATCACCATCGAGGACGCCGCGGAGCTGCAGCTCGAGCATCCCCATGTGGTGCGCTTGGAGGCCCGGCCCGAGTCCCGCGAGGGGGGCGGGGCGGTGACGATCCGCGATCTTGTCCGCAACGCGCTCCGGATGCGGCCCGACCGGATGGTGGTGGGGGAGGTGCGCGGCCCCGAGGCGCTCGACCTGCTGCACGCCCTCAACACCGGGCACGCCGGCTGCCTGGCGACGCTGCACGCCAACGGGCCGGTCGACGCGCTGCGCCGGCTGGCCGCCCTGGCCGCGGCCGCCGATGAGCGCCTGGGCGTGGCCGCGGTCAGGGACCATGTGGCGTCGGCCATCGACGCCGTCGTCCACGTCGGGAGGTTCGACGGCGGGGCCCGGCGGGTCGCAGCCGTCGCCGAGGTCGACGGCCACGACAGCGTCCGCCTGCTCGCCGACGACAGCGGGGTCCGGGGGAGCGCGTCGCGGCCCTCCCGCCTGGTGGCCGGTCCGTGAGCGCGCTGCTGGCCGCGGTGCTGCTGTTCGCGGCGCTGGCGCCCGCGCCCCTGCGGCTGGGGACACGGGGACGGTCCGGGCGTCTCGGATGGCTGCCGGGCGGGACCGCGACCCGGCTCGCGGCCGTGAGCGGGCTGTGGGGGCGGAGACATGGGCGGGACGACGCGATACCCCAGGCGCTCGAGTTGACGGCTCGGGCGCTGCGCTCCGGCGCGTCGGTGCTGACCGCGCTCGACACGGTGGCGACGGAGATCCCCGAGACCGGATGGCGGCAGGTGGTCGGCCGGGTGAGCGGGGGCCTGGGCCTCGCCGAGGCGCTCGACGGCTGGGTCCAGGACCTCCCCGAGCGCCAGACGGCTGCGGCCCTGCTGGTTCTCGGGCACCAGTCCGGCGCGGCCATGGCGGCCAGCCTCGACCGGGCCGCGACGTCGATGCGGCAGCGGCGGGCCCTCGGTGACGAGATCCGGGCCCTCACCTCCCAGACCCGGACCTCCGGGATGGTCGTGGCTGCGGCACCGGCCGGGTTCGCGGCGGTGATCGTGGTCGCGGACCCCGGCGCGCTGGGCGCGCTGGTGGCGACTCCGTTCGGGCTGCTCTCGCTGGTGGCGGGCGTGGCGCTCGAGGGCCTGGGCGTCTGGTGGATGGCGAGGCTGAGCCGGGGGGTGGTGAGATGGGCGTGAGCCTCGTGGCCTCGCTGGGGGCGGCCCTGCTGGTGCTGTGGGCGCTGGACACGGACCCGGCGCGGCGCGGCCTGGCACGACGAAGGCTCAGGGGCGTCGACCGGTCCGGCCAGGACCCCGGCCGTGTCCTGGCGGCCCTGGGCCGGCGACTGTCCGGGGGTGTGGTCGAGCCCGCCGACGAGGCGTTGGTGGGGATCGCGAGCCTGGTCTTCGTGGCGGCGGTCATCGCGGTTGGCGTGGTTGGAGGTCTGCTGACGCTGTTGGCCGTCGTCGTCGCGGTGGCCGCGAGGCGGCGGGCTCGTCACCGCGACCGGGTGCGGCACATCGAGCGCCATCTGCCTGAGGTCCTCGACCTGCTCGGGCTGGTCGTCGGGGCCGGGAGGCCGACCGTGTCGGCTCTGGCGGACATCTCTGTGCGGGTGGTGGAGCCGTTCCGATCGGAGCTCGCGGCGGTGGCCAAGCGGGCCGCGGCCGGCGAGCCGTTCACCGAGTCGGTGAGGAGGCTGCAAGAGACCCTGGGCCCCGGTGTCTCGTCGGTCGTGCACGCCGTCACCGCGGCAGAGATCGACGGCGCCCCGCTGGGGCCCGCCCTCGAGCGGGCCGCGGACGAGGCTCACCGCCGCCGGCGGGTGCGGGCCGAGGAAGCGGCCCGGCGGGTGCCGGTGCTCATGCTGTTCCCGCTCGTGTTCTGCATCCTTCCCGCGTTCTGCCTGCTGACCGTCGTCCCGGTGCTCGTCGGGACCATCGCCGACCTGCGATTCCCGTCCTGAGGCCGAGCGGAGCCCCACTCCGGCCGGTCCCACTGATCCCATGACACCGAAGCCGTTCATCGCCTCCCGCATTCGGGTGGCTCGGCGAAAGGAGCGAACATGATCATGCGAACCCTGGCCGCGCTGACCACGCGCTGCTTCCTGGCCATACACCGTCTCCCGGTCGGCGGCGCCCGACCCGGTCGGCGGGCCGGCGACCGGGGCCAGACCACGGCCGAGTACGCGCTGGTCATCGTCGGCGCCGCCGCGGTGGCCCTGCTGCTGCTGACCTGGGCGACCGGCTCCGGCAAGATCACTTCGCTGCTGGACAAGGTGGTGGACACGGTCGCCAACATGGTCAATTGACCCGCCGACTGAGAGGCCGAGCGGATAGGGGCGCGCGAATGGCTCGGAAGGAGCGAGGCCGTGGCCCGAGCGGCCCGTGAGCGCCGCGAACAGGAGCGGGCAACACCACGCCGCGCCCGTTCCCGGCGGCCGCGGCGCCAGTCGGGGCAGTCGACGGTGGAGTTCGCGCTGATGGTGCCGTTCCTCGCGTTGCTGCTCCTGACCGTCGTGCAGGTGGGTCTGCTCGTCCGCACCCGGGTGCTGGTGACCCACGCAGCCCGGGAGGCAGTGAGATCCGCGGCTGTGGGGGAGGCCGACGGCGAAGTCCGCTCGGCCGCGCTCGCCTCGGCCGACCTGGACCCTCGGCGGCTGCACGTGCTGGTCCGTCGCGGCGGAGGCACGGCCACGGTGGAGCTGACGTATGTGGAGGCCACCGACGTTCCGGTGGTGGGACCGCTGGTGGGCGAGGCCACCTTCGAGGCCCGGGCCACCATGCGCCTGGAGCAGTGAAGGCCCTTCCGGGAGTCGTCGCCGGGCATCGTCATGCAGGTCGGCAGACGCATAGTCGGCTCGCTCAGGCGGTACCGTTCTGCACTGTGTCGGTGACGATTCGGTGCTCGGAACAGCCTCCGTGGACCGTTCTCAGCGTCGGCGGCGAGCTCGACGTGGCCGGCGCCCCCGACCTTCGCCAGGCCGTCGTCAAGACGGTGGCCGGCGGCTGTCGCGGGCTGATCCTGGACATCTCCGAGCTGGACTTCATCGACTCCTTCGGCATAGGCGCGGTCGTCGCTGCGCTGAAGCGGCTGCGCCAGCGCGGCGGCGAGTTGGCGCTGGTGTGCCCTTCGCCCCGGATTCGCCGGGTCTTCGAGATCTGCGACCTTGACAGGATCATCGCGATACACGACACGATCGCCGGCGCGGCGGGGTCGCGGCCGGCGCCCGCGGCGGCAGCCTCGGTTCCGGTGACGCCGTGAACGGCGCCGCGCGCAACACCGTGGAGATCGAGATCCCTCCCCGGCCCGACTACGTGTCGCTCGTCCGGGTGGTGGTGGCCGCCGCCGCGGAGCTGGAGCCGAGCTTGGATGCGCCCCGGGTCGACGATCTCCGGGTGGCGGTGTCGGAGGCGACCACCAACGCGATCCAGGCCCACATCCGCTCGGGCTGCACACGGCCCGTGCAGGTCAGCTGCCGGCGGTCCGGCCGGCGGGTGTCGGTGGTGGTGCGCGACCAGGGTGGAGGCTTCGACGCGGACGCCCTGCTGGAGACGTCGCCCCCGGAGTCGCCGGTCCGTCTGGGCCGGGAGTCGGGGATGGGCATCTCCATCATCCGAGCACTCGCCGACGAGTTCCACATCCGTTCGAGCCCGCGCGGCACCGAGGCTTGCCTTATCCTCGACTCGCCCTAGCCCCGCCGCTTAAGAGACCCAGCACCGGCAGACCATCGCGATGGCCTCAACCCCAGGAGACCACTCCGAGACCCCTCCGCCGTCGCCGCTGACGTGGATCGGCAGCGATCGTCGGCTGGCCCGGCGGCTCGGCCGGCCGGTGCTGCGCTTTCTGCGCATAGAGGCCGCCAGCGGCCTGCTGATGCTGTTGGCCGCACTGGTCGCCCTCGTCTGGGCCAACTCGCCCTGGCGGGACTCGTACCTCGACCTGCTGCATACCGGCATCCGGTTCGAGATGGGCAGCGCGCTGGTGCTCGATGAGCCGCTGGAGGCGTGGATCAACGATGCCCTCATGGTGATCTTCTTCTTCGTTGTCGGCTTGGAGATCAAGCGCGAGCTGGTCGTGGGCGAGTTGCGCCGCCCGAGAGCGGCCGCGTTGCCGGCCGTCGCCGCTCTGGGCGGCATGGTTGTCCCCGCGCTCATCTACTTCGCCTTCAATGCGGGCGGCGAGGGAGCCGCCGGATGGGGGATCCCGATGGCGACCGACATCGCGTTCGCGGTCGGGGTTCTGTCGCTCATGGGCCGGCGGGTCTCGAACTCTCTGAAGATCTTCCTGCTCACGCTGGCGATCGTGGACGACATCGGCGCCATCGCGGTGATCGCAGTGTTCTACACCGACGACCTGTCGTTGGACTGGCTGCTGGTGGCCTTCCTGGTCGTCGCCCTGCTGGTCTTCATGCGCCTGACCCGCATCTGGTACACGCCCGCCTACCTGCTGGTTGGAGTGGTGCTGTGGCTAGCGGTGTTCGAGTCCGGGGTCCACGCCACCATCGCCGGGGTGATCCTCGGGATCATCGCGCCGGCGCGGCCGCTCGTGAACGAGAGCACCTTCGACGGAATGGTGGTCAGATGGTTCGAGGGTGGCTCGTTGAGTCCCCCGGCGGCGCGGCGGGCGTCCTTCGAGGTGCGCGAGCGCGTGTCGGTGGCCGACCGCCTCGCCAACCTGCTGCACCCCTGGACCAGCTTCGTGATCATTCCCATCTTCGCGCTGGCCAACGCCGGGGTGGAGCTGTCGTCCGACTCCGTCGAGGCGGCGCTGAGTTCGCCGGTCACCCTCGGCATAGTGCTGGGCCTGGTCATCGGCAAGCTCGTCGGCGTGGGATCGTTCACATGGCTGGCCGTGCGCCTCAAGTTGTGCGAGCTGCCTCAGGGTGCCACATGGTCCAAGATTCTGGGCATAGGCGGTGTCGCCGGCATCGGCTTCACCGTGTCGCTGTTCATCACCAACCTGGCGTTCAGCTCCCCCGCCATCATCGACCAGGCCAAGATCGGGATCCTGGTGGCATCGACCATCGCGGCCCTCGCCGGCGCCGCTATCCTCCGCAGTTCTCGACCGGCGGACACTGCCGCAGCGGCGCAATAGCGTCGTGCCGGTTCGGCGGTGTGCCCGTCGAGACGTCTCCGCCAGTTCTCGACCGGTTTCCCAACCGTTGCCAGTCGCTGCTTATCCTGTCCGAATCCAAGTCTGGTGACGAGCGCCTGCTCGTCGGATCGGTTCCAAGTCCATGGCCAACGCCCTAGTCATAGTCGAGTCGCCCGCCAAGGCGAAGACGATCTCCGGCTATCTCGGCGACGGCTACGTCGTGGAGTCCTCCATCGGCCACATACGCGACCTTCCCAGCCGGGCGGCCGAAGTGCCCAAGGCCTACAAGTCCGAGCCGTGGGCCCGACTCGGGATCGACGTCGACAACGGCTTCAAGCCGCTGTACGTGGTCAACAGCGACAAGCGTGACCAGGTCCGCAAGCTGAAGAGCCTGCTGGCCGACGCCGACGAGCTGTACCTGGCCACCGACGAGGACCGCGAGGGCGAGGCCATCGCATGGCACCTGCTGGAGGTGCTCAACCCGCGCGTCCCGGTGAAGCGGATGGTGTTCCACGAGATCACCAGGCCGGCCATCTCCGCGGCGGTCGCCTCGCCCCGGGAGCTCGACCGCCGGCTGGTGGACGCCCAGGAGGCCCGCCGGATGCTCGACCGGCTCTACGGCTACGAGGTGTCGCCGGTCCTGTGGAAGAAGGTGATGCCCCAACTGTCGGCCGGCCGGGTGCAGAGCGTGGCGGTGCGCATCGTGGTGGAGCGCGAGCGGGAGCGGATGAGCTTCGTCAGCGCCTCCTTCTGGGGGCTGACGGCCACGTTCACACCCCACGGGGAGCAGGGGCCGGAGTTCACGGCCGCTCTGGCCTCGCTCGACGGCTCGCGCATCGCCACCGCGCGCGACTTCGGTCCCGACGGCCGCGTCGCCCGCGACGGCCTCACCGTGCTCGACGAGGCCGGAGCCGCGACCCTGGTCGCAGGGCTGCAGGACTCGGACTTCGCCGTGAGGTCCCGCACTTCCAAGCCGTACCGGCGCCGCCCCGCCCCGCCGTTCATCACCTCCACCCTTCAGCAGGAGGCGGCCCGCAAGCTGGGAATGTCCTCGGCGGCGGCCATGAGAGCGGCCCAGTCGCTGTACGAGAAGGGCCACATCACCTACATGCGGACCGACAGCACGTCGCTGTCGTCGGCAGCCGTGGCCGCCGCCCGCTCAGAGGTGGCCGCCCGCTACGGGCCCGATCGGCTCCCGGCCAAGCCGAGGACCTACGCCAGCAAGGTCAAGAACGCCCAGGAGGCCCACGAGGCCATCCGGCCCGCCGGGGAGGCCTTCACCGATCCCAGGACGGTGGCCCGGCAGGTGCCCCGGCCCGAGGCCCGGCTGTACGAGCTGGTCTGGAAGCGGACGCTGGCCAGCCAGATGACCGACTGCACCGGCGAGACCGTGCAGCTGCGGGTGGGGGCCCGCACCGCGGCGGGCGCCGACGCCGAGTTCGCGGCCAGCGGCACGGTGATAACCCATATGGGCTTCCGCGAGGTGTACACCGAGGGCACCGACGCCGGCGAGGCGAGCGAGGCCGCCGACGAGCGGCGCCTGCCCCCGCTCGGCGAGGGCGACCCGGTCAGCCGCCGCGGGATGGAGGCTTCCGGGCACGAGACCCAGCCGCCGGCCCGCTACACGGAGGCGTCGCTGGTTCGGCGCCTCGAGCAGCTCGGCGTGGGCCGGCCCTCGACCTACTCGTCGATCATGGGCACGATCACCGACAGGGGCTACGTGTGGAAGAAGGGATCGGCGCTGGTGCCGTCGTTCACCGCGTTCTCGGTGGTGAACCTGCTGGAGCGCCACTTCCCCAGGCTGGTCGATTACGCCTTCACCGCCGAGATGGAGGACGACCTCGACCGCATCGCAGCCGGTGCCGAGCAGCAGGTGCCGTGGCTTCAGCGGTTCTATTTCGGCGGTTCCGACGACCCGGGCCTCAAAGAGAAGGTGTCCAGCCGTCTGGGCGACATCGACGCCCGCTCGGTGAACTCGATCCGGCTGGGTGTCGACGACGACGGGGTGGACGTCGAGGTCCGCGTCGGGCGCTACGGCCCCAGCGTGCGCCGGGGCGAGGACTCGGTCTCGGTGCCCGACGGCACCGCTCCCGACGAGCTCACCGTCGACCGGGTGCTGGAACTGCTGGCCGCCGGGCGCGACGAGCGGGCGCTGGGCACGGATCCCGAGACCGGACTGTCCGTCGTGGCCAAGTCGGGCCGTTACGGACCCTACGTGCAGCTCGGACTGGCCGACGAGGTCCCCGACAAGCCCAAGTTCGCATCGCTGTTCAAGACGATGGAGCTGGAGACGGTCACTCTGGATCAGGCGCTGATGCTGCTGTCGCTGCCCCGCACGGTGGGGGCCGATCCGGCCGACGGGGTGGAGGTGACCGTGCAGAACGGCCGCTACGGGCCCTACGTGCGCAAGGGTTCCGAGAGCCGCAGCCTGGCCGGCGAGGACCAGCTGTTCACCGTCACCCTCGACGAATGCCTGGCCTTGCTGTCCCAGCCGAAGAGCCGCGGCCGCTCCGCAGCGCCGGCCGCACCCCTGAGGGAGCTGGGGGAGGATCCGGTCACGGGCCGGGCCGTCGTGGTCAAGGACGGGCGCTACGGCCACTACGTCACCGACGGGGAGGTCAACGCATCCCTGCGCTCCGGAGACACGGTGGAGGCACTCACCCTCGACCGGGCCTGCGACCTGCTGGCCGAGAAGCGGGCCAAGGGTCCGGCCAAGAAGCGCCCCGCCCGCCGCAAGCCGGCCCGCAAGCG
>JAPOQG010000120.1 GCA_026710865.1 Acidimicrobiaceae bacterium | reverse complement strand
TACCACCAACCCCGAGGAGGCCCCGGCAGAAGTGCCGGGGCCTCCTCGCGTCCCCGCGGGCCCGCCGGCAGGGAACCGCCGCCGGCCTGTGACTTGGACTAGGCCAGCAGGAGTTGGCCGGTGTCGGGGTGATGGAGCCGGTTCTAGGGGATCAGCTGTCCGTCGCGGCGCTGCTGTGGCGTGTCCAGCGTGGAGCGCAGCGAGGGCAGCCGGAAGGCCACGAAGCCGGCCTCCAGGATGCTGAGCCATGCCTTGGCGGTCGGCTGCGACACTCCGCAGTCGCTCGCCAGCGACGAGAGGTAGATCGGCTGAGCGGCGCGTCCATCCCAGAACAGCACGGACCCGTCGAGGAGCGTGCCGTTGCGAATCATCAGCCATAGAAGCCCGAGCTTGCGGAACCCCTCGGCCAGCAGCGAGAACTCCAGGTTGCCGTCCTTGTTGCGCAGGTAGAACTCTTCGTTCTTGGTGGTGACCCGTCCGTTGATCACGTCTCTCAAGATCCTCAGCAACCGTTCACGGTCCCTGGGGATCCGCCCGCGCTCCTGGGGGACGAACGCGCGCAACAGTATGTCCCGGTAAGTCTCCTCGAAGTGGATCTCGCGGCGCTCGTAGAGCGCCAGGAATCCCGGGGCGTTCGCCAGCATGGTCCCCGGCGCCTGGTCCTGCACTAGCACGGTGGCCAGCGACACGCCGACCACGGGCAGCTTCACCAGCTCGAACAGCTTCGCCGCGGCCGGGTTGGCCGCTAGGAAGTGGCGGTGGTGACCTGGATGTCGGGGGTGATCCAACCGATCTTGCACAGGCCGCTCGTAGGGAGCCGGGGCCTCCTCGCGTCCCCGCTGGCTTGCTGACTGCGGACCGCCGCCGACCGGCGGAGCTAGCATCAGCGCATTCTGCAGCTTGTTGAGTCTAGTTGATGGTTTAGGGTTCCCTTCAGGTACAGTTGTGGACACCGTCGCTAGCCGCGGTCACGGCTCGCCTCAAGCATCCCCTGTGGAACGGAGGCACACCTGATGGAAACAGAGACAGTAGCCATATTGATCACAATCGTGGGATTGGTCCTCGCATCGAACCTCACCACCATCGGCCTACTGCTCAAGCAGATCAATCGGCTCGGCCGCCGGTTCGACCGGGTCGACGAGAGATTCGACCGGATCGACGGCAGGTTCGATCGGGTTGGCGAGAGATTCGACCGGGTCGGCGAGAGATTCGATCGGGTCGACGGCAGGTTCGACGTGATGGGTCGCGACGTCTCGGACACCCGCGAGTGTTTGGCCCGGGTGGAGGAGCACATGGCGGATCACGGCCGCCGGCTCGGCGATCTGAGCGAGTCGTCGAGGGAGCGGGGTCGCGTGCTGGGCGAAGTGCGCGAGCGCCTGGCCCGTGTCGAGGGCCATCTGATGGCGCCCCAGGGCTTCAGGATACGCGGCTCGCGCCCCAGGGCGCAGGACGAGCCCTCCCCGGAGGACCCCGAACCCGACCAGCGGCAAGCCGGCTAGTCGTATGTCGTGAGTACAACTGCGCAGTTCTGTAGTCCACCGCGCGAGGCCAGAGGTCGAGCAGGTCGCGCAACCAAACCCAAGACATACCACTAGAGGCCGCCGGAGTCCTGCCGCTGGAGTTTCCTTCCCGCAGGACGGCGGTCGACGTTCGGGCTGGTGTCGTCTACTACTCGAAGCAGTAGCGCCCGGTCAGCTCGCCTCGCGCTCGCCGTCGCCGGATTCGTCGGTCGGCGGTGGGAGCGCACGGGGCGAGAAGCCCTCGGGTCCCATCAGATAGCCCTCTATCCTGGCCACCCTCTGCCCTATGTCGCTGACGTCGCCGCCCAGGGCGTCGAACTTGGTGTCGAGGGCGTCGAACTTGGTGTCTATCTTGTTGTCGAGGCGGTTGGATTGGTAGATGATCAGTCCGACGAGGGTCAGCCAGGATCCTGCGATCGTGACCATGAGCGTGACGGTATTGAAGTCCAGGGT
>JAPOQG010000191.1 GCA_026710865.1 Acidimicrobiaceae bacterium | reverse complement strand
CGTCAGCGAGCAGCGGGTGTGGCTGGTGGGCGCCGACGGCGCGCTGGTGGACACCTACCCGGTGAGCGGGCGCAAGGGAACTCCGGCGCCGGGCCGTTACCGGGTGTTCTCCAAATCGGTGCACGCATGGTCGTTCACGCCGGGAGTGACCATGAAGCACATGGTGCGCTTCGCCCGAGGCCGCAGCGGCGCCGCCATCGGACTCCACTCGATCCCGACTGACCGCTACGGCACTCCCATCCAGACCACCGCCGAACTGGGGGAGTACCGCTCGGCGGGCTGTGTCCGCCAGCGCAACGACAAGGCCCGGCAGCTCTACGAATGGGCCCCGATCGGCACACCGGTGGTCGTGATCGCCTGACCACGCCGACGGTGCGGCCCGTGGGCGTGTTCCCCGTGCTCGAGTTCTCGGATCGGGCAGCGCAGCAGATCGGTGCGGCCCGTGGGCGTGTTCCCAGTGCCCGTGGCTGTGTCTCTGGTGGCCGGTGGGCGTGTCTCTGGTGCCTGCGGGCGTGTCCGGCCTGCCGTGACGAGTTCCGGGCGCGTGAGCCGGGCAGCCGGCTTCTGCCCGCAACCGAGCTGGCGCGTCGGGCCCGTCCCCGGCCCCGATGTTCCCCGCGGCGGGCGGTGCCGGAGCCACCGGATGTTGACAGTGCCACATTTTGACGCCTCAGCGGAGGTTTGATTACACTCAACAGTTGGTTCCACACTGGTTCGTAGAATCAAAATCTCGAGGGGGAAGGCCATGAGAAAGCTGGCTGTCTGTGTCGCGTTGTTGGCTCTGGTTGCCGCCGCGTGCGGCGACGACGCTGACGAGACCGGGGGAGGCGCGGTCGCCGAGCCGGCGCCCACGCAGGCGCCCGCGGTGGAGGAGCCGGCCGTCGAGGAGCCCGAGCCCGACGCGCCCACGCAGGCGCCCGCGGTGGAGGAGCCGGCCGTCGAGGCGCCCGAGCCCGACGCGCCCGCGGTCGAGGAGCCGGCCGTCGAGGAGCCCGCGGCAGCGGATCCCATGGCCGTCGACCTGTCAGGAGTGTGTCCCGACCCGCTGGTGCTGCAGACCGATTGGTACCCGTCCCCCGAGCACGGCTACGCCTACTACCTGATCGGCGAGGCAGGCACGCTCGACCCCCAGAACGGCATCTACCGTGGACCGCTGCTCGACACCGGGATCGACCTCGAGATCCGCGCCGGCGGCCCCTATCTCGGCTTCCAGCCGATGACAACCACGATGCAACTCGACGACGGGATTCACATGGGCTACGCGAACACAGACGAGCAGATTGCCGCCTTCGACGTGATCCCCACGGTCGCGGTGGCGGCGCCGTTCGAGATCAATCCGCAGATACTCATGTGGAACCCGGAGGAGTTCTCCTTCTCGAGCTTCGACGAGATCGGCCAGGCCGGCACCACTGTGGTCTACTTCGGCGGCGCCGTCTACATCGACTACATGGTCGACGCGGGCATTCTCAGCGCCGACCAGGTCGACCCGTCCTACGACGGAACACCCGCGAGGTTCGTTGCCGCCAACGGCTCCTTCGTCCAGCAGGGGTTTGCCAGCAGCGAGCCCTGGTTCTACGAGAATGCGCTTGAGGAGTGGAGCAAGCCGGTCCAATACCTGCTCGTTCATGACTCCGGGTTCGAGGTCTACGCCCAGCCGCTCGCGGTTCGGGCAGAGGCTCTGGATGGGCTGCGCCCCTGTCTTGAGTTGGTGGTTCCGATCTTCCAGCAGGCCGTTCTCGATCACTATGCCAACCCCGATCCGACCAGCGCGTTGATCCTCGACATCGTCGAGAATCTTGAGTCGCCCTGGGTGCTGTACCCGGGTCAGATGGACTACTCCGCGGCGACCGCCCTCGAGTTCGGCCTGGTGGGCAACGGACCTGATGACATCGTGGGCAACTTCGATGAGGCTCGGATGGAACGCTTCGTGCAGCTGCTCAAGGATGTGCTCGACGGCGTTCCCGAAGATATCGAGGCCACAGACCTCTACACGAACGAGTTCATCGATCCTTCGATTGGATTCTGACGTCAGCGCCCGTGAGGCTCGGAGGGTGCGAGCCCTAAGAGAGGATTAGTCCATGGCAAGCGCAGTGAAGGTTGCGTCGCGGGTTCCGCTGGTGGACCTGTCGGGCTCGTCCAAACCGGGATCGCAAAGAGATCAGGTGGTGGATGTCATCCGGCGTGCCTGTGAGGACGTGGGTTTCCTGGTGATCACCGGACACGGCGTCGCCGATGAGGTGGTGCAGCGAATCGACTCCGTTTCCCGGGCCTTCTTCTCGATGCCGGAGGAGGAGAAGCTGACCTATGTCGGCGCGCCCGGGATTTACCGGGGCTTCACCCCTTCACAGGCGTCGGCCCTGGCGCTGTCGCGCGAGGACGAGTCGCTGCCGGACCTGTGCGAGTTGTACACAGTCAACCGCTTCGACGATCCGCAGACTGCCCTCCGAGCGGGTCTGCGGGAGGGTCGGGAGGGATTCTTCGCGCCCAACATCTGGCCCGACCCAAGCCATGTGCCCGGCTTCAAGGAGGCCTTCGAGACCTACTACGAGGTGATGGAGGACCTGGCCACGAGGCTGATGAGGCTGATGGCGCTGGCCTTGGGCCTCGACGAGTTCTGGTTCGACGACAAGATCCGCGACCACATCACCAACCTGACCGTCAACCACTATCCCGCCCTCGACGAGCCGGCGCGGCCCGGGCAGTTCCGGCGGGGAGCGCACTCGGACTGGGGCAGCCTGACGATCCTGTACCACGACGGCGAGCCCGGCCTGCAGATCATGTCGCCCGACGGAGAGTGGGAGGATGTTCCTACCGTCGCCGACTCCTTCGTTGTCAACCTCGGCGATCTGATGGCAGCGTGGACGAACGACCGCTGGGTGTCGACGCTGCATCGCGTGTTGGCTCCGGAGGGGGACATGGGCGACCGGATCTCCATCGCGTTCTTCCATCAGCCCACCTACGACGCCCAAATCGAGTGCATCCCGACCTGCACTTCACCCGACGATCCACCCCACCACGAGCCCACCACATCGGGCGGGTGGATCCTGTCCATGCTCCAGAAGACCATCTACTGACAGGAGCTGGGAGTGCCGCAGCCCGATACCGGAGAACTGCTGGCGCTGGCGTGCGAGCAGGCCCGGAGGGGTCTCGCCGAGGGGGGAGTGCCGATCGGCGCTGCGCTAGTCGACTCCGACGGCACGGTGCTGGGGGCAGGCTGCAACCGCAATGTCCAGCAGGGAGACTTCCTCCTCCACGCCGAGACGGTCGCCATCGGGAACGCCGGTGCGCTGAGCGACTATTCCCAGACCACTTTGGTGACCACCATGACGCCCTGCTGGTACTGCTCGGGCCTGGTGCGGTTCCTGGGCATCGGCGCGGTGGTAGTGGGTGACAGCGAGAGTTGGTCCGACGAAGCACTGGACTGGCTGGCGACGGCTGGTGTGCAAACCACCAGGCTGCACGACGAGGCCTGCGTGGCCATGTTCGCTGACTGGTTGGCCACCAGTCCCGATGTGTGGTCGACCCTTCCGTCCAGCGCCGGCGGGCGCAAGGAAGGTCCCGGCTAGAGTTCCGCTACGCACACAGATGCCAGAGGAGGACGGAGCGCCATGACGGCCTCGACAGGTGTGACGTCTCGGGTGCCGCTGGTCGATCTCTCGGGAGCGTTCGAGCCGGGGCCGCGTCGTGACGAGGTTGTGGACGAGATCCGGCGTGCCTGTGAGGACGTGGGTTTCCTGGTGATCACCGGTCATGGCGTGTCGACCGAGGACATCGGGAGGATCGACGGCGCCGCCCGACGGTTCTTCGATCTGCCCCAGGACGACAAGATGGACCTCGTGTGCGAGGTCGGCAATCGCAGGGGCTACAAGCCGCTTCAGAGTTCGACGCTGGCGCTGTCTCGTGACAAGGAGACCCCGCCCGACCTTGCCGAGCTCTATCTCGTGAACCGCTTCGACGACCGCGAGGCGGCCCGGAGGGCGGGGCTGCGCGAGGGGCGTGAGGAGTTCTTCGCCCCCAACGTCTGGCCCGACTCGGACATGGTGCCCGGCTTCAGAGAGTCGTTCCTGGCCTACTACGCGGTGATGGAGGACCTGGCGGCCCGGATCATGGGGCTGATGGCACTGGCGCTGAACCTCGACGAGCACTGGTTCGACGACAAGATCGCCGACCACGTCACCGGTCTGGCCGCTCTGCGCTATCCCGCGCTGGACGCCGCGCCGCTGCCGGGACAGTTCCGCAGGGGTCCGCACTCGGACTGGGGAAGCCTCACCATCCTCTACAGCGACGGAGTTCCCGGCCTGCAGATCTTGTCGCCTGAGGGCGAGTGGGAGGATGTGCCCGCGATTGCAGGATCCTTCGTCATCAACATCGGTGATCTGATGGCGGCCTGGACCAACGACCGCTGGGTCTCCACCCTGCACCGGGTGGTGGTGGCCGACGGTGCCTGGGGTGAGCGCATCTCGGTGGCCTTCTTCCATCAGCCCACCTACGACGCCCGCATCGAGTGCATCCCCACCTGCACCTCGCCCGACGATTCGCCCCGCTACGAGCCCATCACGTCGGGGGAGTGGCTGGACTTGATGATCCGCAAGACCACCACATACAACTGAACCGGCCATCGCGCCGCGAGCGGGGTGCCGCAGCCGCGGATGTGGGCGTTCATGGTGTCGCGCGCGGTCTAGAGCGAGTTCGGCTCGTGCGAAGGGCTCGGGTTGACGGGCAGGTCGGTGATGAACATGTGGCCCGGCTCGTGGACGATGGCGATCTCGGGCGCGGCGTTTGCGATGGCCAGCTGCGGGGTCACGCCGCAGGCCCAGAACATGGGCACCTCGCCTTCGCGCACATCGACAGGGTCCCCGAAGTCGGGCGCGCCCAGGTCTGAGATTCCCACTCCGGCGGGGTCGCCGGCATGCACCGGGCCGTCGTGGGCCTGCGGGTAGGCCTCGGTGATCCGCCGGGCCTGCTCGACGAGCTCGGCCGGCATGGGCCGCATCGACACCACCAGCGGGCCGGCGAAATCCCATGCCGGCTCGCAGGCGCGGTCGGTGATGTACATGGGGACGTTGCGGCCCTGCTCGATGTGGCGGACCGGCAGCCCGGCCCGCATGAGGGCGGCCTCGAAGCTGAAGCTGCAACCCAGCAGCACCGACACCAGGTCGTCTCGCCACCAGGCGGTGGCGTCGGTGGCCGAGTCGGCGTGGGCGCCGTCTGCGAACAGCCGGTACCGGGGAATGTCGGTGCGCAGGTCGCTGCCGGGTGCGGAGGTCACGGCTTCCGTGCCGTGTTCTATGACCTCCACGATTGGGCACGGCTTGGGGTTCCGGGTCGCGAAGGCCACGAAGCCGGAGGCCACGGCCCGGGGCAGCACCACGAGGTTGGCTTGAATGCAGCCCGGGGCGAGGTGAGCCGTGGGCCCGGTGTGCTCCCCAGCCCGTATCCGGAGCCGCGCCCGCTGGGCCGCGGCCACCGGGTCGCCAGCCTCCAGGCCGTGGTCATCGAGGGCCTCGGCCAGGGCGTCCAGTATCGGGGCCTGGCCCTTGTGCAGCTTCGTCCGGGTCGCATCGACCGTCCACCAGGCCGCCTTGTCCACCTCCGGGAACTCCTGGATCCGGCCCGATCGGGGAGGCCATTCGAGCTCGAAGGTGTTGCTGACCACGTGCGTCGCGTCGAAGTCCGCCGCGAGCGCCCACGCGCTGACCCGCTTGCGGCCGGACTGCCCGAACTCGCCGAGAAATATCCTCGGCCCGGTGGGCGGTGGCGATCCGAGCTCCTCCTCGAACTCCCGCAGGGCCGCCGTCTCGGCGTCCTCGGCCTCGTCGTGCTCGCCCTTGGGAATCGACCAGGCGTGAGCGTCCCTTCGGGCCCAGAACGGTCCGCCGGGGTGCACCAGCAGCACTTCGATCTCACCGTCGGCGGTCCTCCGGTGGAGTATGAGTCCGGCGCTGCTCTTGCTTGCCATGCGTGCCGCGATTCTGTAGGCAGACCGACTGCGGTGCGGTGCGTCGAACATAGCGCCGAGCGCCGTCCACAAGCCCGGTGAAGCACCGCGAGACGTCCTGCCCATACTCTGTGTCAGAGGCCCGAGCCGAGGGGAGCCATGAGCGAGAAAGACCGGGCAGCCGAGCGAGCCGCGGCGGTCGCCGACGCGATGGACGACATCGCCAAGATCGACGCCCACGGCCGCGAGCACGGCGGCATCGACCAGGCCGGCGTGGAGCGCATCAGGGAGCGGCTGCTGCACCTGGCCGAGCGCGACGACCTGTTCGGCGACGACGACTTCCCGCCGCCAGAAGCGCCGGGGGCCTCCGTGAGCTACCGGATCGCACAGAACGAGGACGACGAGCTGGCGCTGTACGTGCAGTGTGTGGGCGACAGCACCTCGGCGCCGCCCCACGAGCACAACACCTGGGCGGTGATCGTGGCGGTGCGCGGCCAGGAGCTGAACCGGCTGTACGGCCCCTGCGCGGGCTCAGGCGAGCCGCAGGTGCGCCAAGAGGTGGTGGTCGAGCGGGGGACCGGGGTGGCCATGCTCGGCAACGATGTGCACGCGATCGACATCGAGGGCGCGGCGACCCACTTCCACTGCTACGGCCTCGCCCTCGAGCGGCTCACCGGCCGCCGCTTCTGGCACGCCCGCAGCGGCGAGTGGCGCCCCTACGACGATGACAGCGTGATTGTCGAGGCCCGCCCCGGCAAGCCGGCCTGAGGCCTACTGCTCGGCAGCCTCCTGAGAGCGAGCGCGGATAGGCGATAGCCCGTCGCGTTGCAGCGGTGCCATTCCCGCTCTTGTTCGCTGCGCTCACGGGCCGCTCGGGCCACGGCGTCGCTCTCGCAGGCCGCGTCGCCCCGCCTATTCGCTCGGCCTCTAAGGGACGTACTCGTAGACGGTGTTGGACCGGGTGGCGGCCGGGTCGTCGGAATCGAGGTGCTCGACGACGACCATCCGCCGCACGCCGCAGTCGCCGAAGTTGTCGCAGCTGATCGACCCGATGATCCCGCCGTATCCGGACACGCCGTCGAGGTACTCGCGCACTCCTGCCAAATCGATGACGAGCGACTCGTCCTCGGGCCGCGAGGCCGCCTCTATCGCCTCGAGCAGCAGAGTGGCCGCGTCGTAGGCGTGCGCCCAGAAGGCCGCCTCCGGCGCCGTGCCGTAGGCGTCCTCGTACTCGGCCAGGAGGTCGGCGCTGTGCCTGCCGGTGCTCTCGTTGGCGTTCAAGCCGAAACTGAGGTTCGGTCCAGACAAGAACATCCCCTCGGACTCCTCCAGTCCCAAGAACGCGTCCGCCAGCAGCCCGTCGCCGGAGAGACGGAGCACGCCGTCGAGGCCTGACACGTCCGGCAGTTGCTGCACGATGGCGGTGCCCACCGTTGGCGAGACGGGCAGGAACAGCGCCTCCGGCGAGCCGCTGGCGAGGTCGGTGAGCGTCGGCACCAGGTCGGTCTCGTCGCGGGCGACCACACCGACGCCGGTGATCGAACCGCCGAGCTCTTCGAAGGATGCGGCGAACGCCTCTGCGAGACTCTGGGTGTAGGCGTCGCCGTTGTGGATGGCTGCGACCGTGTCGATGTCCTTCGCCTCGCGGAGGAACTGCGCCATCGTCCTTGCCTGGTACAGATCGTTGTCCGCGGTGCGGTAGTAGCCCTCGTGGTGGTCGGAGCCCCGGTTGCCGGCCAGGTCGGAGGTGAGTCGGGGGGAGGTGTTCGACGGGGAGATCATCACCTTGTTGGCGCCGGTCACCAGCGGAGCGGCGGTGACCGCGGCCGCGGAGCACGTCGTGCCGATCACGCCGATCACGTCGGCATCGGCGGCGATCTCCCGTCCGGCCCGTTCGCCGCCCTCGGGCGAGCAGCCGTCGTCGACGGGCGTGCCGAGATCCACGTCGAAACCGTGGATCGTCCCGTAGTGGCCGACGGCGAGCCGCACGGACTTCCCGCTCGTCGGACCGGAGCCCGCGTCGCCGCTCAGCGCCAGGACCGACCGGATCTGGATGGCCTCCTCCGGGCCGACCTCCACGACCCCGAGCGACCCGTCGCCCAGAGCGTCGCCGCCCCCGCCGCTGTCGCTAGCCCCGTCGCCGCTGCCGCTGCACGCTCCGGCTACCAGGGCCACCGCCGCCGCGACGGACAAGGTCCGTGCCAGCCGCCACCGACCCCCGGCCATGTTTTCGGGGCGCATGGTGCTCACGGATGCGAGACTACTTACGACTCGATCTCTCGTGAGTGCTCGCGCTCCCAGGAGAGCAGCCCAGCTTCGCCAGGGTGCGCTTGGGTGCGATGAGGTGGAAGCTCTCCAGGATCAGGTCCTCGACATGGCCCCAATCGTCCACGTCGGCGAGGTCCATCGTCACCCACCCGTGCCGGCCGACGTACTTCGAGGGCGTGAAGCGCGGATCGGCGACGATCATCTCGGCGTGGGGTTTCTCCAGCTTGAAGCCCACCGAGGGCCTGCCGTCGGTCTCGCCGTACCCGGCGAAGATCTTGTCGCCGACCCGGAAGTAGGGCGAGCCCCAGGTCAGCGTCTCCTTGGTGTCGGGCAACGCCAGGCAGATCTCCCGTACCTTCTGGAGAGTGTCGTCAGCCACGCCCCGTCACCCCGTGATCGCCGTCTTGCCAGAGGCTACGGCGTGAGGTTCGGTCACTCGAGACGGGGAGTGCCTCTTCGATGGCGACCCGCACGATGCGACCGATACGAGCGGCGCGGGTCTGCTCCCGCTTCGCGTCGGCCAGCCAGACAAGGCACTCCTTGCGCCTCGACGGCGTGAGTGCCTCCCAGGCCGCGGTCGCACCGTCCTCGGCCAAAGCCTCCTTCAGTGCCGGCGGGGTCTCGGGCGTGCGGTCCCGGCGGTCCACACAGATCCGGATCTCCACCGAGTCGCCAGCGCCCTTGTCGATAGCGCCGCGGACCGCGTTGTTGAGAAACAGCCGGTGACGGCCACCGCCGACCGGCACGAGCGTCGCGGCGAACTCCGCGCCATCGGCAGTGCCCACGACCGGGACATGGCCCCTCATCCCGAACGCCTCGGACACAGACCCAGGAACATCGACCGCCACGTTCATGATGTGCGAATAGTTCGACGGCAACTCGTAGAGCACGCCCACGAAACCAAGCTCACCCGCCTCCACGATTCAGCCTCCGCTGTCCTCTCGGCCCGTCCCGCGATCTGATCCACTCGCCTCACTATGACTCGGAGCCGAGGAACCAGGGTCTGGTGGGTGGCTCGTGAATGTAGAATCGTTCGTCAAGCGATTCTGCCACTCCAAGCTCGGAATCATCAGGAAACAATCGCATGACTCCCAAAGACTCTTCCTCCATCTGTTGGATCCGTCGCCGTGCCTCAGCTTGCATCGCAGGAAACTGACGGGCTGCTGTGTCAAAGAGATTGCTCATGATCCTATGGCCAGCAGGGTGCGTGGTCGCGAAGATCATGAAGTACAGCGATGTGCCGCGTGTGTTCTTGAGTTCTAGCGGGTGAGTCCACTGATATCCAAGTTCAGTCTCTAAGCGCCAGCGCATTAGGTTCAGGTAAGCTTCGTGAGCTTGGCGTCCACTGAGTGACTCGTTCAGACGAGAATTGTATATCTCTCGCCATGCGCCTATCCCGAACACAGCGTCAATTGCTGCTTCATCATCAGGTCTAAGCTGGCTTCCTTTGACAGGTAACAACCGGCTGAACATCTGGGGCGAGAATAGAAGGAACAGTTCGGTCTTGTAGTTTCCAGTCCGAAACTCAGAGAGTCGCCTGAGTGTGCACCACTTTGCCTCCAAGCTGTTCGGGTCGATAAAGGCGAAGGTTGGAGCCCATGCGAGATCTTTACCATGTAGCTCGTTGAGGGCATGGACGATCTGCGCGTTACAGTCTCCTGCATATACCTTGATGTCTCGTCCAGGGTTCGCAAAGAGAAGTGATGATTCCAGTTCTCTTGCCTTGTCCTCTACCTCAAAGAACCGTAGCCTGGTGAAGGGTGGACTCTCTGTTGAGATAGCAATCTGCGCTGAACTCTGGATCTCTTCACTCGTAATTCGGTCCCGGTTATCGGTTTCTCCGGCGAACAGATCGAGGTAGATGCGCTCGGATGGCGCTTTGTGCTTGGTTGTGGTTGTAAAGGCGTTCAGATAGTCCCGTAGTACGTCGAGTTTACCGCGAGTCCAGTATCCCCACGAGCGGCTCATCAGGCGACCTCGCGTACTGCAGGCATGTCATCGTGGCAAGATCCGTCTAACTCCCGACCGCCCGCCTTCGGAGTGCGGCCGCCCCACTGCTTGAAGAAGAAGTCGACGTCTGCGGTTGCACACTGGTCGCGGAGGTCGATTACCCACTCCTCCTCCATCGGCCGTGCACCGTGGCCGCTCTCACCTCCCGCGATAAGCCAGTGGATGCCTGAAAGGTCCAGGTTCGCCAGCGGGCTCAGTAGGGGCTCGGCGCTGATGAAGCGGACTGCCGCCGGGACGGTGCGGAGGTGGTCGATGCGGAAGGCGTAGCCCTTCGACTCAACGGTGACGCCCATCCAGACGTTGGGCGGCCAGTCAAGTTTGTCGGCCAGTGAGGCGAGACGCTTCGAGCGCTTTGTGAGGATCTGGTACGTGTGGCGAGGTGTGTCGACCATGACCTGGAAGACGCGCTGGATGAAGTCAAGTGGCACGTCGGGATGGAAGAGGTCGCTCATGGAGTTCACGAAGACTACGCGTGACGTTCGCCACCGGTGGGGGAGTTCCAAGAGGTCTTCGTGCAAGGTCAGGCCGAAGCCTGGCCCGCTGTGCTTGGGGTCTCCGTCGTTCTGGTACCTGGGGTTGCCCATGGCCTTGAGGCGCTTGGCGAGGGTGAGCGCGTAGCAGTTGTCGCAGCCGTGCGAGGTGCGGTCGCAGCCGGTGCTGGGGTTCCAGGTTGTCTCGGTCCATTCGATACCGGTCCGGTCGGCCACGGCCACCTCCTCTCTTCGCCCGGTTATCCACAGGATATCCACCGGTCCGCAGACTACGGGCCGGGTACGACGGCGTTCAGTCCGGTGCCTCGCTGCTGGCCGTGGCGGTCAGCGACTCGGCGAGGGCCTGGATTTCGGTGAGGGCGGATTGGAGGTCTTCGGCTATCTCGGCGGCCAGGACGGCGGGGGGTGGGAGGTTGTCGATGTCCTCGAGGCTGTCGTCGCGGAGCCAGAAGAGGTCGAGGCTGACCTTGTCGCGGGCCATGAGTTCGTCGTAGGTGTAGCGCTTGAAGCGTTCGGACTCTTGGCGCTGGTGGCGGTCTGTCGGGTTGTAGCAGGCGACGAAGTCG
>JAPOQG010000214.1 GCA_026710865.1 Acidimicrobiaceae bacterium | reverse complement strand
GCGGCGTCGGCCACAAGCTGCTGGGCGAAGGTCGTCGCCGTCTGAGCCGAGTGGCGGCGAAGCTGGTCGGTCACCCACCTCGAGAAGGGCACATCGAGGCTCTCGATGATCGGCACAACATCGTCGGGCACGCTGATCGTCTTGTTAGGCACGTACGTATTATACATACTGCAAGTGCTTCTGTGCAGGTGCGCGGAGGGTGTGCCCGCGATGCCGGCCTTTTCTCTTGCGTCGCCATCTGTCGTCATCCGTCATCAAAAGTACTGCCCCGGTCCGGAACTGTTGCGGGAGCGTCCCGGGTGGCGGTCTGGGGCAGTGGTGTAGGGTCAGCGCCTGAAGGGGAGGCGCCGATGGCGACCCGTTGGCCGAGGTTGGCTCTGTCGTTTGCCGTCTTGGCGCTGGTGACCGCGGCCTGCAGCGATGGTTCCGTTGACCGCCAGGGCGCGGACAGCAGCGGGGGAGCCGAGTCCGAACTGCATGATCGGTCGGGTCTCGCGGTTCTGGATGAGACGATCCCGGCCGAGGACCTTCACGGCGACTACTGGCCGAAACACGACGATCTCAGGTCGATCAGTTGCGCTTCTGTTGCCGCCTTCGTGGGCCGCATAACCGGCTACACCGAGGGGTTGTTGACCGTTCCTGCCGACGTTGAGGATCCCGACCCGGCACGCGTCGGCGATGTCTTTGACGGTCTGGTCTTCACAGTGGACGATCTGTTGCTGGGCGACCTCGACGATCCCGGTGAGGTGACGGTGGTGTATCGGGCTCTCACCGTCAACCCCGACGGCAGTTTCCGCTCCCGGGTCACGGGAGCGCCCTTCGGGATCATCCAGCCCGGTATCGAACAGCGCGGCAATCTTGACGGCACTGCCCCCCGTTACCTGGTGTACGCGCTCGCCGGCGCAGCCGACAGCCCGTTCCATCACCCGGGCGTCTTCTATTTCAACACCAACGGGGGTGTCACCCAGATCCGTGACGACGGCAGCCTTGCTGTGGGCGCCGACAGACCGTTTTGGCGGGGTCACGGATTCGGGTTGGACGACGCGCGGGGAGCAGCGCAGGCCGCCGAACGGCTGTGCGTGAAGCCGCCGTTGCCGCCCGGTACGTGGGATGTGTGGAGGAACCAGACAGGCCTCTCGCTGTATGCGGGCGAAACAGTTTGGGCTGATCGGCTGGACCGGGTGTGCAAGACGGCGCTGGGTCCAGACCTCGAATCCCCGGTGTGGGACTGGGAGGCTGCACTGGCGCTGGCCCAGGAGTTCGCCGACGCCGACGGCCTGCGACCTGACCTGCCGCCGGAATGGCGCGAGCAACACATCTGGGGCGCAGTGACGACGCTGTGGATCATGATCGTGCAGAAGGCCGGTCCCGACGAAGCCAGCGTGTGCTGGGATCAGGTGCCCCGCGAATTCCTCGACAAGGGCCCCCCAGCCGGCCCGAGTCCGGCACCGGCCCCCAGCAGCGGCCTGCCTGCGGGATTCGACACGCACATGACCGATGAGGTTGTGGCGCAACTCCAGGAGTGGGCCGACCGAACATTCTGGTGGGTCGAGCCGCCGCTTCCGTTCCGCACTCGTGAGATCTGGTGGGAGGCCACCGCGCTGAGGGCCACCATCGACGAGGACGAGTGGGCCGCCCGGCTGAACCGGGCCTGCAACACCCCTGTGGAGGATCCAGTGTGGGATCGCTCCCTAGCCGCGGCCCTGGCCGAGGAGTTCATCGTGGAGGACGGCGGCGAGCCCTCACCGGAGCTGGTCGAGGCCGCAGCGGACGCGCTGTGGCGCATGACCGCCGTACCGCTGCAGGGAGCATGCCCGTGGCACTATCCCCCCGACACCTTCGAACCCGAGTTCCTCGAACACATGAACCAACTCAGACGAGCCGCCCTCAACTAGCTTGCGGTCCCCTGCGACCGCAAGCTAGACGTCTTGGCCCCATCCCAGGAGAGCTCCCCCCATCTGGTGGTCGCCGCCACAACCTGACGCCGCGCCGACGCTCACCCACCCGCAGACACCCCACTGAGCGGCACCGACACCAGGTGCGCACCGCGGCGCATCCAGCAGACACCGAAACGCCAAGGCGTCAGCGGTGGTGCCGCCCGCGGTAGTACGGTGTGCACCACGACCGACCCAGCACACCCCCAAGCGGCTCCGGGCCGCAACGATGACGCCATCATTGCCATCTGCATTGCCCTTGGGGGGTTCGCGCTCCCCGTGTTGTTCCCGGTCGCGTTGGTCCTCGGCCGCAGAGCAATGCAAAAGGGATTCTCAGGCGCTGACCATCGCGGCTTGGCGGTGACCGCCTACAGCATCGGCTGGATAGGCACCGCTTTCTGGGTGGTGCTGATCCTGGTGCTGGTCGTGGGTGGCGCCATCAGCATCATCGTCGGCGGCGGGGGTGGCGGGGGTGGCGGCCCGCCGATACAGCCACCCGGTTAGGCGACCGGGCATGAGCCCTCTGCGCCGGCTACCGGCGCTTGACCCGTGATCACCGGGGACCCGCTCACAGGCTCGGGATTAGCGACCCCCAAGGCGCATTCCGGTCGCCGAGAGCGTCCCTTGTAGCTTCACGAGTGTCACTCTCCCCGCCGCGGAGGTCCACGCGGACCCGGCCACCGTCGTGGTCACGGTGCGAAGCGGCGGATCACCGCTCGCCGGCGCGGATGTGCTGGCGTTGTTCCCGAACAACACCTGGAAGCGGAGCCACACCGACGCCGAGGGCGAGGCCCGCCTCGACCTGCACTCGGTTCACCTGCCCATGGCGGTGTTCGTGGCCCGCGAGGGCTATGCGGCGCACGTCGAGCGCGGCTGGTTGTCGATGGAACGAGCGCTCGCAGTCGAGCTGGCCCCCAAGGCCGGGGGCGGTTCGGTCGTGTTCGCAGAGTCGACCGGCCACCTGCCCGGTCTTGCCGGCCGGCTCAACCCGATTCTCGACACCAGCCATAGGACGTACCTCTATGCCTCCGACATCGCCATCAACGGAGGACAGCAGCAGCCGGTCTCCTTCGTCCCCGGGGAGGATCTGCACTTGACGGACACAGACGGCAAGTCGTTGCTCGTGCAGGTCGTAGCCATTGCAGGACAGTCGTCGGTCCTCGACTACGGCCCCGCCTGACCCAGCCCGCCGCAGGCTGGCCGCAAGCGTTGGCAGAGATGCTGCCTGACGGATATCCCATTCACCGGGGCGCGGCGGAGGAGCGACCCGATCACATCGGCGCGGCATTGGGTCTAGACGACGGGTTTGGGTACTCGCGGACCGTTCGCCACGCGGGGCCCGGTCAACAGCTCGGCAAGTTCGGGATCCAAGTAGATCTCCGCTGTCACCCGCCACTCCCGCAGTGCCTGCTCGACGGGCGCGAGATCGTTGGTCTCGGCCGCCTCCGCCATGAGCTGGGACATCTCCTCAGCAAACAGCCTCCGGTCGCGCTCAGGCAGGATGTCCACCCACGGCCACTCGCGTTCGATGTCGTCGTCTGCGCCAACATGGCTGTCGTTATCGGAGCACGGGCCCTCGTGACTGCTCACGGCGGGAGCATAGTCCTGCCCCGAGAGTCGGATCTGAGCGGTCCCGGCATCTTCTTGTTCGGGCTAGCGGTCGTCGCCGTACTCGGCGCCCGGGGAGGTTCAGGAAGTCCAAGTCGGATCTGCTAGGAGTATGCGACATGGCGGTGGACTACGACAGAGCATTTGCCGAGGTCATCGTGTCCCGGTGGAGCGAGACTCCAGCTGAGCAGCGGAACGCAGCCGCGTCCCCAAATCGCCACGGACAACTGGCACCGGATGCGCCTGACTCCCATGCGCTGCATGACGCCTTCCACTATCAACGGGGTCATGCCGATGTCTTCCGCGAGGTGTACAGGAAGGCGCGTCACTCTCCACCGAGGAAGGGCGAGCGCCTGTTGGTTGTTGACATCGGCGCCGGGGCGGCGACGGTGGCCGTTGGGCTAGGCGAGGCTCTCAAGCGGAGCAAGCGCCAACGGATCGACTACCGGGCCTTCGACCCCAATCCAACGATGCGAGAACTCGGCCGGGAGATCCTTGGGCATCTTGGTGCGAACTTCAGATCAGCCGACTACATCGAGTCGCTTGAAGATGTTGACTTCACCGACATTGATCGGTTGCTCTTCACGCTCAGCTATGTGGCCCACCAAGAAGCTGTCGCGCCAGCTCACATAGAGTCGTGGGCATCTGTCATTAAGCGAGCCGTCGGCGAGGTGGACCGGGCTGTCGAGCTGATCTACACCACCGCGAACCTCCCCGAAGGTGCGCATCTCGACCTTGAGCGGATGCTCAAGGGGGCCAACGTCCTCAAGAAGCAACACCCCGTTGATATTCGGCTGCGGCGGCGTTTCCCAGGTCCCACCGGTGGTGACGGCCCGATAAGCTGGGACGAGCACACTCGACTGTGGGATGTACGAGCAGAGCACTGGATCTTGCGCACATGAGCCTGCAACTATCGCTGATAGACGCGGAAGCAGCCACTGCGCCCATGGGGCTCGAGTACCACCCCGACTTCTTGACTGCCTCCGAAGAGGGCGAGCTGCTTGCGCATATCGACGACGCTGAGTGGCTCACGGACCTCTCCCGGCGTGTGATGCACTTCGGCTACAAGTACGACTACACCAGTCGCAGACTTGACGAAACGGCTCGCATCGGGCGTTTGCCCGAGTGGCTGGCACAACTGGTGACCATGGTGCGTGAAGCTGCATCTGAGGCAGCGATGCAGTCGCTCGACCCTGACCAGCCGTTCGAGCAGGCGATCATCAACGAGTACCTGCCTGGGCAGGGGATCGCACCCCACATCGACAGGGACTGCTTCGGCCCCATTGTTGCGACCGTGAGCTTGGGCTCGGCGGTCAACATGGACTTCTGTTGCGATTCGACTGGGGACGAGTATGTGCAGCGCCTGTTGCCGCGCAGCCTCGTCCTTCTCCGCGGCGATGCCCGCTTCAAGTGGCGTCACGGCATTGCGAAACGGCACTCCGACACTTGGAACGGCCAAAAGACCAAGCGCCAACGACGCGTCTCGATCACGTTTCGCACCATCGCCAACACCGGGCTAGCGCAGACCTGACGGGCGTCCCGCATTGGCCGGCCACCTGCCTCACGCAGCCTGGTCTCGTCACGACCGGTCGTTGTTGTCCTGCCATTCTGTCCGATCACGGGTGGATGGTCGTCAAGCCAGGAGGGGCCTCGATCACCCAACGCGAATTCGCGTGATCACAGATCGCGACTTCGTGTGATCGCTCACAGCATGTGCCACACCAGCCGCACAGCCCTTCCCAAGGTCGGAAGGTCCACCAACTCCACCTGCCGCTCACCGTCGGACCACAACGGCCCGCCACAACCGTCGCAGTCCGGTCTCGGTGCCTGCCGGCGGATGTGCACCCTCAGCGGCGCGCCCGCGTCGTCTTCGACGCCGAGCACCTCGACGTCGCCCAGCAACACCTCACAGACGCGCGTAGGGTCAACTTCCACAGGGATCCTCCAGGTTCTCGGCTGGCTTGCAGCGCCGATTCTGGGGGATCCCTCGCGTTCAGCCGCGGACCCCCACCCTGCTCACTCCGACCTCAAACGCGAAGCGCCCGTTTAGGGAGGTCAGAGGGGGCGCGGCGGTGGGGTGTTTCCACTACATTTGTGGTCGGGGCGCCGCTGGTTGGGGTCACCTGAGACTCGGTATGGCGATCAGTTCGGGCGGTTTCGGCCCCATGTGAGTTGACTAAGGTCGGCCGCGTAGCTCGTCTCCACCAACTCCAGCGGAGTTTGGGCGCGTGTCCCCACTTCAATGGCGGCTACGACTCCAAGGTCTAATTTGATGCGTGTTGCTACGTCGGCTAGCCACGCGCGCACGGCTTCTGGGGCGGCGTCGTCGGCGACTACACCGAACAGTGCGACTCGCACCGGCTCGACACGATCATCGAACTGCATCAGAACGTCATGAACCTGTTCGCCGATTGCCCGGCCGCGGCCGCCGGAACACCTCCGTGCGATCTCTCGGGCCAGGTCCACAAGGTGCTCGGGCACTGCGGGCCTGTCGTAGCGGAGTCCGAGCCAAGTCTTGAACGCTGTGGACCGAACGTCATCTAGCTCCGCCTCGCGGCCGGAGCGCCTCGTGCTCAGTAGTGCCGGCGTGACGACACATCGAGGTGCATCGGCATCGACGTAGGCTTCCTCGCCCAACAGGAAGCGCCGACTGCGGATGCCCCAGTCGGAAGGGGGGTCCTCGCTTAGAACCGGCCTGAGTTCGATCATTGGCAGATGTGAGTCGATCCTCGCTGATCGAAGATCGCAGTCTTGGGTGCAGACGATCCAGCGGCCGTACGATGTTGAGACTTCTCGGATCCGCCCTTCGACGGACGTCAGATGACTTGCCGTCAACTCACAGGAGACAATGCTCCCTTGTCTCCACCCTTCGGTGTGAAGGTCGGACATCGCGTCGAAGCCTCACACTGGATCTTCAGCCAGATCGATCGTGGCATCACCTGCCCTTGCTGGCCAGATGCTTTGCATCATGAGGCCAACACGACGCGGGCGCTCAGCATCCAGGGCGGCCAGATATGCGTCGGCTGGCTGCCGTCCCGCGAGCAAGGTCTCTGCGCTGGCGCCGGATGCCGACGGTGCGCTCAAGAGGTACCTGGTCCTTGAAGGGTCGCGATCCGCGATCAAGTGCACCCGCCTAACGACCTCATGTGCTTCGACAAGCCGGTCAAATAGATCGCCGACACGCGCTGGCGATGTGCCCTGCTCGAGAGCCGACACTGTCGGATGCGAGATCGCTAGCACGTTGGCCAGGCCGCGGTGAGACCAGCCCGTCCACACGAGAAGCTCCCGAGTGAGCCGCTGCGCTTGGGGCGCCGGTCGACTCACATTCTTCGGTGTCGCGACCCACCAGTCGAATAGATCGTCTCGTTCTTCTAGCGGCATCAATAGAACTGTGGCGTCGCTCGTAGTGAATCGCCAAGGACGGGCTTCGGTCGACGCCGGATCAAAACCGCCAGATCTGGTCGGCCTGGTACTAGTCAACAATTCCAAAGTGCTCTGCTCCCTCCGGTGTTAGGGCCCAATAGAAGAAGCGGTCTATCTGCGCGTGGAACATCTCGAACTGCTTGAGGATCTCCGCAGGATCAAACGGCTGGTGCCCCGTCACGTAGACGTCCAGGTCGAGAAGGTACGACGGGTCCGGCACCTGAAGGGGCGGAATGCCCGGAACGTCGGTCCCTGCTGGCACCGCACCGTGACGCACGGTGGCCTGGATGTCGGCAGGAGGTCCAGCCAAATCACCGGTGGGCGGCTGCCTCAACATCACTTGGTTGATCGATGTTTCAAGCGCTCCCTCAGCAACAGCCTCGGAACCCGTCCAACCAAGCAGCTCAGGCTTGAACCAGCGCCGCCACGAGCGGTCTTCGCCAGGAAGACCAGGGGACAACGAGAGGTAACGGACCCCGAGACGTTCGCAGCGGGGCACACCCACCGACTCCAGAGCGCGCAACATGCGCTCGAAGTCGTCCGAGAACGGCTCGACGGTCTCATAGGAGGGACCCGCTGAGAGCGTGGCGCTACCGGCGCCGATCACAATCAGGGTTCCGGCGTCGTTTGTCAGGTTCCAGGTGACCGAGGCGGCGCTGGCACCGCCAGCGGGTCCGGCAGGCCCGATCACGAGCGAGACCTCTTGTACCCGCTCCTGAGCCATGTACGGAAAAGCCTCCCGCAGCGCCTCCTGCAGGGGTGCGACGCCCGGCATCGTCTCGAGCGCGGCGATGAGCGGGTACCGCACCTGCGCGAGCGCCTGCACCAGGGGCGCCCGCTCCAGGCGGTACCGTGGTGCCTCAGGGATTTGGAACATGGGCAAGGGGCGGTGCTCTCCCAGAGTTTTCCACTCGTTTTCCACTACCATATCACCAGTTCCAAGAATCTGGTTGATCCTTTTGCCCTGGCTCTATGGGAGGGCTAGAGGCTCATCCCGCCCGGTGACAGTTGAGCGGAGGGTATGGGATTTGAACCCATGGAGGCTCTCGCCTCACACGCTTTCCAAGCGTGCCCATTCGGCCGCTCTGGCAACCCTCCCCGACCCCGTGCGATCGAGCTGAGACCAGCGGGTCCCATCCGAGCGCTGCGGGTACGGACCCGTGAGGGTATCGTGTGCGTTCCAGCGCCCGTTTCGGGGTGTGGCGGCCGGGTCCTGTGCAACGAGTGCCTGTGAACCGGGTCAGGGCCGGAAGGCAGCAGCTCTCAGCAGATCCGCTCGGGTGCCGCAGACCGCCTGGCCGTCACTCCCGGGAACGGGCGCCGGCGCGCCGGCACCAGCAGGCCGAGAGCCCCGACGAGTTCACCGCGGACCGGCGGGTTGTCAGAGTCCACGTCTAGAGTCGGTGGCGGTGGCCTACCAGTCCCTCTACCGCCGCTACCGGCCCCAGAAGTTCAGCGAGATCAAGGGCCAGGACCATGTCGTGCGGGCCCTTCACACCGCGGTGCGCGAGAACACCGTCGGCCACGCCTATCTGCTGCACGGACCCCGGGGCAGCGGCAAGACCTCCACCGCCCGGGTGCTGGCCAAGGCGCTGAACTGCACGGACCTCGGCGACGACGGCGAGCCCTGCTGCGTCTGCGAGTCCTGCGTCTCGATCCAGCAGGGCCGGTCCTTCGACCTCCAGGAGCTCGATGCCGCCTCCAACAACAAGGTCGACGACATGCGATCGCTGCTGGAGCGGGTCAACCTGGCGTCGCCGGGCCGGGCCAAGGTGTACCTGCTCGACGAGGTCCACATGCTCACTTCCGGAGCCGAGAACGCGCTGCTCAAGACCCTCGAGGAGCCTCCCGCCCACGTGACCTGGGTGCTGGCCACCACCGAGCCCCACAAGGTGGTGCAGACCATCAGGAGCCGCTGCCAGGTCTTCGAGCTGGGGCTGATCTCCTCCGACATCATGTCGGAGCACCTCCGGTACGTGGTCGCCGACGCCGGACTGGACGCCGACAGCGAAGCCATCGACCATGCCGTGGCCGCCGGCGGCGGCTCGGTGCGCGACACGCTCACCGCCCTCGAGCGGGTGGTGGCCGGCGGCGGCACGGCCGACCTGGACGCCTCGACCGACGCCATCCTCGCGGCCGTCGCCGAGGGTGACCGGGCCGCCGCGCTCTCAGCCGTCGGCGACGCCATCGGCAGGGGCCGCGATCCCCGGACCATCGGCGAGATGGCGCTGGCCGGGCTGCGCGACGCCTTCCTGACCGCGATGGCCGATCCGCCCGCCCGCCTGTCCGAGCACGAGCGGGCCAGAGCCGCGGACCTCGCCGGCCGCATGGCGCCCGCAGCCATGACCCGGGCGCTGGAGACGCTGGGACGGGCGCTCATCGACATGCGGCAGGCGCCCGATCCCAGGGTCGACATCGAGGTCGCCCTGGTCCGGCTCTGCCAGCCCGACGAGGACCGGTCCCTGGAAGCGCTGGCCCAGCGGGTGCGGCAACTGGAGGCCCGCCTCGACGGCTCGCCCGGAGCCGCGCCCGCGGGCCCGGGCCCGGTGCTGGCTCGCCCGGAGCCGCCGCCGGCGCCCCCGCCCCCGCAGCAGGTCGGGGCTCCGGCGTCATCCCTGTCCGCCCCGGCCCGTCGGGCGCTCTCGGAGCAGCGGGCGGCTCCCCAGCCGGCGGCCCGGCCCTCGGCCGCATCCGCATCCGCCGGTGGTCGTGCCGCGGCGGCCCGCCGGGCTCTCGAGGAGCAGCGGGCATCGGCCCCTGCGGTGCCGGCCGCGCCCGCTCCCGTCGGCGCCGGTGGGCCCGCGTCGACGCCGCCGCCGCCGGTGCCCGTGCCTGATCTCGCCGCGATGCGGCCGCGCAGCCCGACGGAGGTCGTCGAACTGGCCCGCCGGCATCTGGCCCTGGAGCCGCTATTCGTGGTGGCAAGGGCCAAGGAGTTGGAACCCGACCCGGAGCGCCGGCGCGAACCGGCCCAGCTGCAGGCGTTGTGGCAGGACCTACTGGAGCACGCGCCGAGGACCGGCGCCGAGCCGGCACCTTCCCCGGCGTCGCCGTCGGCTGGGTCGCCTCCGTCGGTACCGGCCGTTGCGGCGCCTCCGGCTGGGTCGCCTTCGCTGGCACTTTCCCCGGCGTCCCCGTCGGCTGGGTCGTCTTCGTTGGCACTTTCCCCGGCGTCGCCGTCGGCTGGGTCGTCTTCGTCGGTACCGGCCGTTGCGGCGCCTCCGGCTGGGTCGTCTTCGTCGGCACCTTCTCCGGCGTCGCCGTCGGCTGGGTCGTCTTCGTCGGTACCGGTCGTTGCGGCGCCTCCGGCTGGCGCGGCCGAGCCGGCACTTTCCCCGGGGTCCCCGTCGGCTGGGTCGTCTTCGTCGGTACCGGTCGTTGCGGCGCCTCCGGCTGGGTCGTCTTCGTCGGCACTTTCGCCGGGGTCCCCGTCGGCTGGGTCGTCTTCGCTGGCACCGGTCGTTGCGGTGCCTCCGGCCGAGCCGGACTCGCCGGTGGCGCCGTCCCAGGACCGGCCCGAGCCTGAGCGGCCGCCGAACGAGCCGGACGCCGGGCTCGAGCCGCCCGACTTCGACGACGACATCGACAGCTTCGACCTCGCGGAGCTCGACGCCCTCGACGAGGCCCCCAGCCACGCCCACGACATCGAACAGAAGATCAAGTCGGCCTTCCCCGGCACCCTGTTCGAGCTGCTTCCCGACCCCGACGACGAGCCCGGGAGCGAGACGTAGTGCGGACGCCCAGATGAGCTACTCCAGCGCGGTCCAGGAGCTGATCGATCAGCTCGGACGACTTCCCGGAATAGGTCCCAAGTCGGCCCAGCGGGTGGCGTTCCACCTGCTGAAGGTGCCGGCCGAGGACGCCAACCGCCTGGCCCGGGCCATCTCCGACGCCAAGGAGAAGGTGTCGTACTGCCCCCGCTGCTTCAACCTGTCCGAACAGGGCGGCGAGTGCGCTGTGTGCCGGGATCCCAGGCGGGAGTCGCGGTCCGTCTGCGTGGTCGAGGACGCCCAGGACGTGGTGGCCGTCGAGCGCACCGGCGAGTTCGGTGGCCGCTACCACGTGCTGCAGGGGGCGTTCAGCCCGATCGACGGCGTGGGCGTCGATCAGCTCCGCATCAAGGAGTTGCTGGGCCGGGTGGTCGACGAGGACATCGAGGAGGTGATCGTGGCCACCAACCCCAACCTGGAGGGCGAGGCCACCGCGATGCTGGTCCACCGGTACCTGAAGCCCGCGGGCGTGCGGGTGACACGCATCGCCAGCGGGCTCCCGGTGGGCGGCGACCTCGAGTACGCCGACGAGCTCACCCTGGGCCGGGCCTTCGAGGGCCGGCGGTCGCTCGAGGAAGCCTGACCCAGGCCGGCGTGGCCTCGCGGTCGCCGAGATGTGGCCTAGCGGTCGCCGAGATGCGGCCGGGGCGCCGAGATGTGGCCTAGCGGTCGCCGAGATGCGGCCGGAGCGCCGGAGTAGATTGCCGCGATGCTCACCGAGATCGATCATGTGGCCATTGCCGTGCATGACCTGGACGCCGCCATCGCCTGGTACCGGGACGCTCTCGGCGCGGAGGTCGAGCATCGCGAGACGGCGGAGCACGACGGCGTGGAGGAGGCCATGCTCGCCGTGGCCGACAGCTACGTCCAGCTGATCGCCGCCACCCGCGACGACTCGCCGGTGGCGAAGTTCCTCCAGAAGCGGGGCGAGGGCCTGCACCACATCGGCTACCGGGTGGACGACTGCGCCGCCGCGCTCGAACGGATGGTGCAGGCCGGAGCGACCCCCATCGACAAGGCGCCGAGGCCGGGCAGCCGCAACACGACCATCGCGTTCGTCCACCCCAAGGGAGCCTTCGGCACCCTGATCGAGCTGGTCCAGGAGGCCGAGCGGGTCGGGAGCGGTGCATGAGGATTCCGGCGAGGCGCCGAGCGAGGCCGTGGCCCGAGCGGCCCGTGAGCGCAGCGAACAAGAGCGGGAGACACAACCTCTCGACGCGGACGCGGACACGGATCCGCGGGGCCTCTGAGGAATAGCGGGACGGGCCCGGTGCGCGTACACCTAGTCGACGGCACCTACGAGCTGTTCCGTTTCCACTACGCCAAGTCGAACCGCGACCCCCGGCGCGGCGCCCAGCGGGGCGTGCTCAACTCCATGCTCGACCTGGTCTCCGACGGGGCCACCCACATCGGGATCGCCACCGACCATGTGATCGAGTCGTTCCGCAACGACATGCTGGCCGGCTACAAGGACGGCAGCGGCGTGGATCCCGAACTCAAGGCGCAGTTCCCGGAGGTCGAGGAGCTGCTGGAGCTGGCCGGCTTCGCGGTGTGGCCCCAGATCGAGCACGAGGCCGACGACGGGATGGCGTCGGCCGCGGCGGTGGCCGCCGGCGACCCTCGGGTGGAGCAGGTCGTGATCTGCACGCCCGACAAGGACCTGGCCCAGTGCGTGACTTCCGACAGCCGGGTGGTGCAGTACGACCGCCGCCGCGGCGTCCTGTACGACCACGCCGGGGTGATCGACAAGTTCGGTGTGCCTCCGGCGTCGATCCCCGACTACCTGGGCCTGGTGGGCGATTCCGCCGACGGATTCCCGGGGCTGCCGGGATGGGGGGCCAAGTCGGCGGCCGCCCTCCTGGCCCGCTACGGCCACATCACCGCCATCCCCTTCGACGTCTCGGAGTGGGACGTGCCGGTGCGGGGCGCGGCCAAGCTCGCGGCGGCGCTGCGGGACGGTTTCGAGGACGCCCTGCTGTACCGCCGCATCGCCACCGTCGAGCTGGGCGCCCCGGTGTCGGCCACCGTCGACGAGATGGAATGGCGCGGCCCGACGCCGGGCCTCGACGAGCGCTGCGCTGCGCTGGACGCCCCCCGCCTCGCCGTTCGGGCCCGCGAGTTGGCCGCGCACTGACCGCAGATGCGGTGAAGTCCCTGATCAGCAATGTCATACAAGAATTCATGAAACAGCGTTGTTTATCAGCGGGAGGTGCTATACTGCAATTCATGGTACTTACGGCCGTCTTGCAGGTCTCCACCGTGCTGGTGGCGGTCTTGACGCTCGTCTGGCATCAGACCCGGACAGTGGACAGACTGCGCAAGGAGGTCCGCGGCGACCACAACCACCTGTTGAAGCTCCATGCCAAGGCGACCCGGCAGGCCCGCAAGGACAACGAGAAGCTCCGCCGCGACTTCACGGAGGCCAACAGCGAACTGCGCCGCGACTTCACGGAGGCCAACAGCGAACTGCGCCGCGAGTTCACGGAGGCCAACAGCGAGATGCGCCGCGAGTTCACGGAGGCCAACAGCGGGCTGGCGTCGGCCTACAACAAGTTGTGGGACGCGATCGTCCACAACAGCCGGAAGCTGGATCGCATCGAGGGCTTCCTCGGCATCGGGATGCCCGAGCCCGTCGCGGACCGTGCTCCGGGCGCGGCCCTCAGGGCGTCTCACCCGACGCCCGCGGATTCGCCGGAAGCGTCGAGGGATGCGCTTCAGGAACCCCGGCCGCAGGAGCCCCAGTCGCAGTCCGAGGCGGACTCCGACGGCTAGCGCCACCGCGCCGCAGGAGGCGACGCCCGGCTAGGAGGAGAGGACCTCGCTGATGCCCATGGGTGGGGCGGTCTCGACCTGGTCGAAGCCGCAGGACTCGGGGGTGCGGTCGGGGCGCCAGCGCACCATGCGGGTGGTGCCCCGGAAGCGGCCGTTGAGCATGGCCTCGTACTTGACCTCGGCCACCAGCGCGAGGCGCAGCGGCACCCACGGCTGCTGCTGGCGCTGGCCCGACCACCGGTTCGGGGTGCCCGGCATCACCGTGCCCCCGGCATGGGCGGCCGGGTCCATCCATTCCGACCACGGATGCTCGCTCGGGTCGGCCAGCACGTGGGGAGCCAGCTCTCCGACCAGCTCCCGGCGACGCTGGGCGGTGAAGCTGGTCGTCACCCCGCAATGGTGCAGGCGGCCGTCGGTGTCGTGCAGCCCGACCACCAGCGAACCCACACCCTGCCCGTCGGTGTGCATCCGGTACCCGGCCACAGCCACATCCACGGTGCGGGTGTGCTTGACCTTGAACTGCGACCGCTTGTTGGGCAGGTAGGCGCCGTTTCGGGGCTTGGCGATCAGGCCGTCGAGGCCGGCCCCCTCGAAGCGCTCGTACCAGCGGCGGGCCAGCTCCCGGTCGAGCGTGGAGGGAGCCAGATGCACCGGCCCGCCGAAAGCGCCCGCCACCGTCTCCAGCAGGGCCCG
>JAPOQG010000095.1 GCA_026710865.1 Acidimicrobiaceae bacterium | reverse complement strand
TCCTGCCGGATTAGGTGCTGCAGGTCTCCTTCGGAGAACTCTCTTGTGTAGTACTGCGCCAGCAATGGGAGATCCTTCAGGTCGGGCCGCCCCAGCGCGTCCCGTACCTTCTCCAAGAGGCCCGGCCAGTCCGGGTAGCCAGCCTCCCGCGACAAGCCAGCGCCCACGAGAATGGTCGCCTCCCGGTTGTCAACGTACCGGCCGAACGACGCAATCAGTCTCGAGGCTTCCATGGCGTCGTCATGATATGCCTGCATTCGGTGTCGCATAAGGCTCCGACGACTACGTGGCATGCGGCCGAGAGGACCTAGGTTCCGCATCCCGAGTCGAGTGGCGAGCACTGCTTCGACTCAGGCCATGACGCCGCAGACGGCTGATCTGACGGAGCTGTAACCAAAGTGGTAACCAATCGAGTGCTCAGCCGATATATGAAGCTCAGAGGCTATTTTGGGTGGTTCATGGTGCCCGGGGTGGGACTCGAACCCACATGCCCGTTGGGGCAGCCCGTTTTAAGCGGGCCGCGTCTGCCAGTTGCGCCACCCGGGCACGGTCGTCAACCTAGTCCGTCACGCCTCATCCACCCGAGTGCGGGAGCTAGGCGGCGACGCGCTCTTGCGGTAGCGCACTGGTGGCTCCCGGTTGCCCGCGCCCCGCCGCGGCACCGCTGCCATTCGTCCGGACCGGCGCCTCGGTGGCTGCTCGCTTCCCGCGCCGCTCGTCAGCACCGTCGGCAGCCGGCAATTCGGTGGCCGGATCCGCAGCCGAGTCGCCGTCGACCGCGAGCCACAGGGCGGAGCGGGCCAGGTCGGCCCGGGCGCCGGTGAGGTAGTTGGCCACCACGATCCCCTCGATCATGTCGGCCAGCACCGCACTCCGGGGCCGGCCCTTGAGACGCACCGACACGATCGGCGATCCGTTGCGGCGGCGGATGGACCGGTCGAGGTCTCGGCGGGACGGAGGGCTGGCGAACACCGGCACGACCAGATCCCGCAGGCGGGCGGCCCGGCCCAGGGCGCGAGCCGCCGAGCCGAAGTCGAGCGATGTGATTCCCATGACCGCTATCGTCGCACGGGGGTGTGACATGAGCCCCTCCCCCACTCGCAGGAGCCGCTTCGAGCCCCATGCACGCCGACCAGCACAACCCGGCCCAGCAGGAAGTCGTGACCCTGCTCGGGGCACCGAGAGACGCTCGCCCCAAGTTCGACCCCGGCCTGCGCGACGAGCTTCGAGCCCATCTCGAGGACCGTCTGGAGCCGCTGGTGGAGCGCATCGGAGCCGACTCGTTCGACGACGACAGCCTGTTCCTCAGCAAGTACATGCTCACCCAGGTGCTCGGATGCGAGCGGAAGTTCCTGGCCCAGCGATCCGAGCCGTTCGAGTGGTCGCCGCCCATCGCCCGGGGCACGGTCATGCACAAGGCCATCGAGCTGTCGGTGCACTGGAGCGGTGAGAACTCCCCGATGGTGCTGGTGGACGAGGCCATGGCCAGCCTCCAGAACGCCGACAAGGGAATCGCCGACTACCTGGCGACCTGCTCGGAGGCCGAGCGGGCCGAGCTCCGGGCCGGGACGAGCGCGGCCATGACCCAGTTCCAGGAGTGCTTCCCGCCGCTGAAGCCGGCCTGGCGGCCGGCGACCGAGAGCCCGATAAGGGCCTCGCTGCACGCAGGGGCGATCGTGCTGTCGGGCAAGCCGGACCTCACCCTGGGCCAGCCCGACGGCACCGTGGCCGGCAAGGTGGTCATCGACTTCAAGACGGGCTCGTTCTCCCCCGCCCACCGCGAGGACCTCCGCTTCTACGCCCTGCTCGAGGCGTTGCGGATCCTGCCGCCCCGCCTGCTGGCCACCTACTACCTCGACCAGGGCCGCATCCACCCGGAGGAGGTGACCGAGGACCTGCTGCTGTCGGCCGCCGAGCGGGTGATCGACGGCGCCGAGCGCTACGTCGAGCTGGTCGGCGGTCGGCGCCACCCGACCGTGGCGCCGGGCCCGGCATGCCGATGGTGCCCGGTTCAGCCCGACTGCGACGAGGGCAGGGCCTACCTCGAGGAGTCAGCCGAAGGCCGCTCCGAGGACTGGTGAGCGGCCGGCTCTGCGAGTGAGCGCGGCCAGGCAGCAGGCACCTGTGCACGGGCGACGCCCGTGGTCGCATTCATGCCTGCCGGAAGGCTCAGGCTCGGACTGTTCGCACGTTCGACCCGAGTGTGCGTGCGGCATCCATCAGCGCCTCGTTGCGGTCGTCGGTGGCGAGGCATGTCTCGGCATCGATGACGCGTGCCGCGGCGATCGCTCAACTCGCCGGCGCGGGCACGAGTGTGATATATCTGATACAGTCGAATGAAGGTCTCCACATCGACGAAGGTTGTGGTAGACGGTCTACACCATCCCCCGGTCTCCGGGGGGGGGGGGGCACATGATCAGGGTCCTGACTCGGAGGACCACGACCGTCGCACTGGTCGCGGTTTCGTTGCTGGCTGCGTTGGTGGTGCCCGTGCAGACCGCGCAGGCCGCGTATGACTGCGGGCTCAGCGGTGTCGCGGTCAACGGCACAACAGCGGTCCGCACCGGCGACAGCTGGATGGCGCACACCATGACGGACTCGTTCACGGTCGCCATCACCTATCCGGAACCGCGAGATCGCCGAGTGCACGTCTACCTCCACCCCTTCCTCAATGGTCCTCACTCGACGATCCACTACTCACAATCAAAGGACAAGTCCCACGTTCTTCTGACGTACACCGCGACGTTCACGTTCAGCCCCCGTCCGGAGTATGTCGACGAGAGGCCGCCGTTCCGCGACCAGTTCCCGTTCACGTTCAACATCTTGTACATCCGCAACGGGAACGCCGCGGACGTCACGAGATGCAGTTTCGTGACCCCCGTGAAACTGACGGTTCACAAGCTGCAGTTGCATCGGCCGACGATCATCGAACTCGACCCGCTGCTCCCGCCGGGGCTGCAGAAGGTCGTCGCGGAGGAACCGCTGGAGGACAAACCTCAGGAGGGACGACCGGAGCAGCCCGAGCAGGGCGAGCCCGAAGGCAGCGGTCCGCCGCCGACAACCACGACCACCCAACCACCACCGCCCACAACCACGACCACCCAACCACCACCGCCGACAACCACGACCACCCAACCACCGCCGCCCACGACCACGACCACCCAACCACCGCCGCCCACGACCACGACCACCCAACCACCGCCGCCCACGACCACGACCACCCAACCGCCGCAATCGTTGGATGACGCCATCGCCTGCTACGAGGAGTGGACGTGTACCACTCAAGACTTGCTGGACGCCCACGCCGCTGACCGCGAGCGCCGCCGCCAGGAGGCCGCCGCTGACCGCCAGGAGCGCCAGGAGACCGCCGGTGGCTGACGGGCCGCCGCCGCTGCCCGGAGTGCGGGACCGCGCCGGCCGCGAGGGACTGCGGGGGCGGCGGTGTCCGCGTCACCCGGTGATCCACCTCGCACAATCACAGGACAAGCCCCACATCTTCTGACGTACTCCACGACGTGACCGGGGCGTCGGACCGGGGCGTCGAGAGTCCCGGAGAGAGGGTATGGCGCTCCAGCGGATCGTTCGTCCGGGCGGTGAAGGGTCGGAGAACTCGAGCCTTCGCGAATTCGTGGGGTGTGAGTGGCGGGCCTGGCCGCTCGGCCTCTAGGAACACCCCTCGCGGCGGGGAGGCGACGGGGTGGTCGGATGGACCTCGGGCATCACCTCCGGGGAGTACTCCCCGACCTCCACATCCAGCTCCCGCAACCAGCCCGATGCGTGGAGCCCGACCGTGCCTGCCAGCAGCGCCGCGCCGTAGACGCCGAAGGCGGGCCGCGGTCCGATGAACTCGATCAGCTGACCGAGAGCGAGCTGCCCCAGAGGATTGGACGACATCAGCACCATGATGTAGAGCGACAGCACCTGGGTCCTGCGCTCCTCGTCCACCTGGAGCTGGACCGCGGTGTTGAGAGCACTCGCAGTCGCAAGGTGGGCTGCCCCGATCACCACCAACGGAACCAGATACGACACGAACGTGGGTGCGACCGCGAGGGCCAGCACGGCGGTGCCGTAGACGAGGAGTGCGACCCGCTGGATCATCGACCGCGACACCCGTCCACCGAGTGACGCCACCACGGGAGCAGCCGCCACCGCGCCCGCGCCGAGCATGGTGAGCATGAGGCCGAACCCGCCCGGTCCCCGCGCGAACACGTCCTCGGCGAACACCACGCTGAGGATCTGGATCGGCAACCCGACCGAGCCGATCAGCGCAACCGCAACGAAGGCGACCACCAGACCGCGGCGGGCCCGCACGTACCGGGCCACAGCCACCGTGTTGCGTATCAGCCTCATGCTCGGGATCCCAGACGACCGCGCCGCCCTGCGGGACTCGACGCGCACCAGCGCGAACAGCACCACCAGGACGCCGGCCGCACTGACCCAGAATGCGACCGCCGGGCCGGCCGCGGCCACGGTGATGCCCCCGAGCATCGGGCCGACCAGTCGCGAGCTGTTGAACTGCGCGGAGTTCAAGGTCACCGCGTTGAGGAGCAGCTCGCGGGGCACCAGCTCACTCACGAAGGCCTGCCAGACGGGCAGGTTCAGACCTCCCGCCAGCCCCGAGGCCGCGGCCAGCGCGACGTAGGCGGCCGGCGAGCGCACACCCTGCATCCAGGCCAGGGCCATGACCACCGCGACCAGGCCCATGAGGGACTGCGAGACCATGAGGATCCGGCGTCTCGAGTAGTGGTCGGCCAGCACCCCCGCAGCCGGCGCGACCACCGCCATCGCCGCGAACTGCCCGAACCCTGCGAAGCCGACCCAGCCAGGACTTCCGGTGAGATCCCATACGACGGCGGGCAGGGCCACGTACTGGAACCAGCGCGCCGAGTTGGCCGTGAACCCGCCGAACCAGAAGTAGCGGTAGCTGCGATGACCGAAGGAGGCGAACACAGCTGGGGGCACCGGAGCACCGTACCGCCGGGCGCGCCCGGTGCTGCCGACCCGAGTCCCGCCAGCAGCATCGCCACCCCACGAATCCGGCGGCGCAGTGGGCGCCGGGCACCCGGAACGGCTGCCGATTTCGTATCTGTGCCGCGCCATACTGCGAACCATGCCTTTCGTGAACATCGACATCTCCGACGGCGTGGCCCGACTCACGCTCAACGATCCCAGCAAGCGCAACGCCATCAACCAGACCATGAACGACGAGATCTGCGCAGCCCTCGACGAGCTCGAGCCCGACCCGGCCATCGGCGCTCTGGTGGTGACCGGCGCAGGCAGGGGATTCTGCGCGGGCGCCGACCTCGACGACCTGCTCGCCGCGGAGTCCACCGGCATCACCCGCATCTACGAGGGCTTCCTGCGGGTGGCCCACTCGCCGCTGGCCACCGTCGCCGCAGTCAACGGCGCCGCCGTCGGGGCCGGGATGAACATGGTCCTGGCCTGCGACATCGTGCTGGCCGGACGCCGCTGGGCCCGCTTCGACTCCCGCTTCCTGCAGATCGGGCTGCACCCCGGCGGAGGCCACACCTGGCGCCTGCGCCACGTCACCGACCGCACCACCGCCATGGCCATGGTGGTCTTCGGCGAGGTGCTGTCGGCCGAGGACGCCCACCGCACCGGGCTGGCCTGGCAGGTCGTCGACGACGACGACCTCCTCGACCGGGCCCACGAGCTGGCCGCCAGGGCCGCGGCCCAGCCCAAGGAGCTGGTGGCCCGGACCAAGGCGACCATCCTGTGCCTGGACGAGGTCACAGACTCGGAGGCGGCCGTCGAGCGCGAGCTGCACCCGCAGCTGTGGTCCATGAAGCAGGCTCCGTTCAAGGACCTGGTCCGCAGGCTCCAGTCGCAGATCGCCTCCAAGCCCTGACCCGCTCCGAGCCTGATCGGGGGAAGGAAGCACCGGCGCGCCGAGGCGATGTAATGTCCGTGGCCGCGTGGGGCGATCCGACGCGCACGCCGGAGCCGGAGCCTGGTACAGGGGAGGTCATGGAGAAGCTCTTGGTGGCCAACCGGGGCGAGATCGCGATCCGCGCCTTCCGGGCGGCCACGCAGCTCGGGATCCGTACCGTCGCCATCCTCCCCGTCGAAGAGGAGCGCAGCGGCGCCCTGCACCGGATCAAGGCCGACGAGGCCTACGTGATCGGCGAGGCCGGCCGGCCGGTGAGGGCCTACCTCGACCACGACGCCATCGTGGCCAAGGCGGTCGAGGTGGGGGCGGACGCCGTCTACCCCGGATACGGGTTCCTCTCCGAGAGCCCCGACCTGGCCGAGGCCTGCCACGCCGCCGGGGTCACCTTCGTCGGGCCGAGCGCGGCGGTGCTGAGGCTGACCGGCAACAAGATGCGGGCCCGGCGGGCCGCCGATGAGGCCGGCCTGCCGGTGCTGCGCCAGTCGCCGCCCATCGACGACCCCGCCGGCGCCGCCGACCTCGCCTCCGGGATCGGGTTCCCTCTGTTCGTCAAGGCCTCCTCCGGCGGCGGCGGACGGGGCATGCGCAGGGTCGAGCGCCCCTCGGACCTGGCCGAGGCCGTCGAGGCGGCCCGGCGCGAGGCGGGCAGCGCCTTCGGCGACTCCACCGTGTTCCTGGAGGAGGCCATGACCGGCGTCCGCCACATCGAGGCTCAGGTCCTCGCCGACGGCGCCGGCGACGTCGTGCACCTCTACGAGCGCGACTGCTCGGTGCAGCGCCGCTTCCAGAAGGTGGTCGAGATGGCGCCGGCACGCGACCTCGACCCCGGAGTGCGGGCCGGCCTGCTGGACGACGCGGTCCGCTTCGCCTCCTCCATCGGCTACTGCAACGCGGGGACCGTCGAGTTCCTCGTGGACGGCGCCGGCCGCTACGTCTTCATCGAGATGAACCCCCGCATCCAGGTCGAGCACACCGTGACCGAGGAGGTCACCGACGTCGACCTGGTGGAATCGCAGCTGCTGGTCGCCTCGGGGGCCACCCTCGGCGACCTCGGCCTCACCCAGGACAGCATCAGCCTGCGGGGCTTCGCCCTGCAGTGCCGGGTCACCGCCGAGGACCCCTCCAACGACTTCCGCCCCGACACCGGGCGGATCGTGGCCTACCGCCCGGCCGGCGGCGCCGGGGTGCGCCTCGACGGCTGCGTGTACCAGGGGGTGGAGATCACCCCCCACTTCGACTCGATGATCGAGAAGATCACCTGCCGGGGCAAGGACTTCCCCACCGTCGTGCGCCGCATGCAGCGCACCCTGGCCGAGTACCGGGTCCGCGGCGTGTCGACCAACCAGCCCTACCTGCAGGCCATCCTGGGCGACGAGCAGTTCAGAGCCGCACCGGTCACCACCAGCTTCATCGACGACCGGCCCGAGCTGACCGCAGCGTCGGTGGGGGCCAACCGGGCGACCCGGCTGCTGCGGTACCTCGCCGACGTGACCGTCCACCTACCCCACGGCCCCGCCCCCACCAGGGTCAGCCCGGCGTCCAAGCTGCCCGATGCCCACACGGGCCGGCCTCCGGCCGGGTCGCGCCAGCGGCTGCTGGAGCTCGGTCCCGAGAAGTTCGCGGCCGACCTGCGGGCCGCGGCCACGGTGCAGGTGACCGACACCACCCTGCGCGACGCCCACCAGTCGATACTCGCCACCCGGCTGCGGACCATCGACCTGGTGGCCGGGGCCCGCGAGATGGCCCACACCATGCCGCAGCTGCTGAGCATGGAGTGCTGGGGAGGCGCCACCTTCGACGTGGCCCTGCGGTTCCTGCACGAGGACCCCTGGGAGCGCCTGGCCCGGATCCGGGAGGCCGCCCCCAACATCTGCACCCAGATGCTGCTGAGAGGCCGCAACACCGTCGGCTACTCCCCCTACCCGGACTCGGTGGCCGGCCACTTCGTGGAAGAGGCCGCGGCGACCGGCATGGACATCTTCCGGGTGTTCGACGCCTTCAACTCGATCGACCAGATGGCTCCGGCCATCAGCGCGGTGCTCGAGGCGGGGGCGGTGGCCGAGGGCACCATCTGCTACTCGGGCAACCTGTCCAGCCCTGCCGAGGACCTGTACACCCTCGACTACTACCTGACGGTCGCCGAGCAGCTGGTCGAAGCCGGGGTCCACATCCTGTGCATCAAGGACATGGCCGGCCTGCTGAGGGCAGGCTCGGCCGCGACGCTGGTCGCGGCCCTGCGGGAGCGCTTCGACCAGCCGGTGCACCTGCACACCCACGACACCGGAGGAGGCCAGCTGGCCACGTACCTGGCCGCGATCGAGGCCGGCGTGGACGCCATCGACGCAGCGGCGCCGCCCCTGTCGGGCATGACGTCGCAGCCGTCGATCGCCTCGGTCGTGGCCATGACCGACGACACCGATCGCCAGACGGGCCTCAGCCTCGACGCCATCGGCGATCTGGAGCCCTACTGGGAGGCGGTCCGGCGGGTGTACGCCCCGTTCGAGGCCGGCCTGCAGTCGCCCACCGGCACCGTCTACCGCCACGAGATTCCCGGCGGCCAGCTCTCCAACCTGCGGTCACAGGCCCGGGCGCTGGGCCTGGGCCACCGCTTCGAGGAGGTGGAGCGGCTCTACGCCGCCTGCAACGAGCTGCTCGGGCGCCCCATCAAGGTCACGCCGTCGTCGAAGGTGGTCGGCGATCTGGCCCTGCACCTGGTGGCCTCCGGGGTCACTCCCGAGCAGCTGCTGGAGGACCCCGCCGGCGTCGACCTCCCCGACAGCGTCATCGGCTTCCTCCACGGGGAGCTGGGCACGCCCCCCGGCGGGTTCCCCGAGCCGTTCCGCACCCGGGCCACCGAGGGCCGGTCCTGGTCGCCGACATACAAGGACCTCACCGAGGCCGACGAGGCCGGGCTGGCCACCGACCGCCGGGCCACGCTCAACCGGCTGCTGTTCCCCACACCGTCGGCGGAGCAGGCCGAGAAGACGGACCGCTACGGCGACCTCTCGGTGCTGCCGTCGCTGCTGTTCTGGTACGGCCTCGACCCCCACGAGCACGACACCGCGGTGGTGCTGGGCCGGGGTGTGCGGCTCCTGCTGGGACTCCGATCGATCAGCGAGCCCAACGACGAGGGCATCCGCACCGTCGGCTTCAGGGTCAACGGCCAGCCCCGCGACATCGACACCCTCGACCGCACGGTGGCCTCGGACCGGCCCGAGCACGCCAGAGCCGACCCGACCATGCCGGGCCACGTGGCCGCGCCGTTCAGGGGGGCCGTCAACGTGTCGGTGGAGGTCGGCGACCGGGTGGAGGCCGGCGACACCGTGGCCGTGATAGAGGCCATGAAGATGGAGTCGTCCATCTCCGCTCCGGTCGCGGGCACCGTGGAGTCGATCGCAGCCGCGGCGGGCGGGCTGCTCGAACCCGGCGACCTGATCCTCGAGATCCGCCCCGCGGGCCGCTCTGCCAGTCCCGAGACCGAGAGCTAGAGCCCTGCGCTGGAGCTCGCCTACCCGCTCGGCCGCTTGGAGCGTCCACGAATAGGTGAGAGCCCCTCATGCGGCAGCGGTGTCATTCCCGCTCTTGTTCGCTGCGCTCACGGGCCGCTCGGGCCACGGCCGCGCGCCGTATGGGCCGCACTGTCCCGCCTACCCGCTCGGCCTCTCAGCCGGGGTTGTCGATACGCCCCGGCACAAGCTCCGAGACGGGGGGCTCGGCTCGACCATCGCGCACGGGCGCGATCCACTCCGAGATCAGCTCCGGGGCCCGGACTCGCCACTCCTCCTCGGTGATGGCGAAACGGTGATGGTCCTCCCACACCCCGTTGATCTCGACGTAGCGCTCGGCCAGGCCCTCGTAGCGGAGGCCGAGCTTGGCCACCACCCTCAGGCTGGCCGAGTTGCGGGGCACGATGGCCACCTGCAGCCGGTGCAGCCGCAGCTCCTCGAACGCGAAGCGGGCCGCCACCACCAGGGCCTCCGGCGTGTAGCCGTTGCCGGCGACGGCCTCGTCGATCCAGTAGCCGACATAGCACGACTGGAACGGCCCGCGCTGGATCGACGACAGGTTCATCTCGCCCCGGAAGCGGCCGTCGACGAAGACCCCGAACCCGTAGCCGGTCCCGTTCTGGCGCTCGCGCCGACGGGCCGAGCAGCGGTCGGCGAAGGCTCGGGGATCCTCGGTCGAGTCGAGACGCCCCGGCAGGGCCCGGGGCTCCCATTCCTTGAGGCGGGCACGGTTGCGCCGGCGTACCTCACGCCACTCACCGAAGTCGTTGCGTGTCAGGGGCCGCAGCAGCACTCGCCGCCCGAGCACGGTGCTCACGGCCGCGCACTCTAGCCCGCAGAAGGAGCGGGAACAGGACGGCCGACGGCGGGACCGGCCCGGTGTCAGGCCTCGAGCAGCGACAGGGCCAGGCCGTCGAGCAGGTCCGCCTCCGAGACGAGGCACTCGTCGAAATCGAAGTACCGCATGATCCTCACCAGGATGCACACCCCGGCCACGATCACATCGGCGCGCCCGGGGTGCAGGCCGGGATTGTGGACCCGATCGGCCAGCGTCTCGGTGGCCAGGGTGCGGAACACGTCCTCGGCCGCTTCCTTCGACAGCCTGAAATGGTGCACCCGGTCGCGGTCGTAGGCGGCCAGGCCCAGCTCCACCGCCGCCACCGTGGTCACCGTCCCGGCCACCCCCACCAGCCGGCAGTC